>NZ_JBEPSI010000003.1:0-430992 GCF_040548745.1 Arthrobacter sp. 2762 | reverse complement strand
ATTCCAACGCCTGGGCGCTGTCAGCCAGCGCCCCCTCAAGTCCCAACGCACCGTCAAGCCCGTGGGAAACGCTAAGCCCCTTGGAACCATCAAGCCCAGGGGAAACGCGCAGCCCTGGGGAAACAGGAACGACGTCAGCGCCAACTTTAGGCTCGACGTCACCAGGGGCAGAGAAGGGCCGTGGTTCAATGCCGCGAAGCAGCGCCATGGCCCGGGCGTTCTCCGAATCGGTGACTGCCGCCGTCGGGCTTTCCCAGCCCGCTTGCGCGTTGGCAGGCACGGAATGGCCTGCTCGGGGGAGGCGTCGGGGGCGCAACGTGGCGCCGGACATCGCTGCCCGACGCGCCAGAATATCCCCAATGCTTCCCATAAATAAACCCTCTCATCAGGGTCTGACATTTTTAGGAAGCCCGCTAAAAGCCCTCAGCCCGGATGGCCATACTCCTCATCTGTCACTAGCTCGCCCCACGTTGTTTCGGAACCGTCGGTGGCTCCGGTGGTTTCCCACATGGCAAGGTGGCTCATGAAATGGTCCGGAGCAGCACCGTGCCAGTGCCATTCGCCCGGCGGCGTATAGATGGTGTCACCTTGACGCACCACCTTCACCTCGCCTCCGCGCGCCTGGACCAGGCCCACACCGTCCGTCACGTGGAGCGTCTGACCAGCCGCGTGGGTGTGCCACGCCGTTCTCGCGCAGGGAGTGAAGCGGACGATGTTCACCCGCAGTCGGGAGGGCTCGTCTCCTTTGGCGATGACGTCGAAGTAGACGTCGCCGGTGAAGAGCCCTGACGGTCCCTTGGTGCTGGTGGTCTTGGGGGTTATGTCCATGGTTCCTTTTTCGTTGCGGAATTAGTTGCGGTTCGTCTTGCGGAGGTCGTGGCCGGATGCAGACGCGCCCGTTTCAGACGTGCGGGATTCAGACGCGTCAGCTTCGGACGCGTGCGTGGTTGCCGCCCAACTCGCCAGCAACCGCAGGGCATCCTCGGTTCCGGTGCCAGGCTCCGCGTTATAGATAGTCATGGTCAGGCCGTCGTCAGCGGACAACTCAAACGCCTCATAGAGCATGTGCAGGTCCCCGACGATCGGATGCCTGAACTGTTTCTTCCCGGTGTAGTGCTGCCGGACGTTGTGCGCCGCCCAGCGAACACGGAATTCTTCGCTGCGGGTGGACAGCTCACCCACGAGGTCGGTGAGTCCACGGTCGTAGGGGTTACGCCCGGCCTCGGTCCGCATGATGGCCACGGTGTCGTTGGCAGCCCGTTCCCAATCGGTATAGAAGTCATGGCTGCGGGGATCCAGGAAGAGGAAGCGGGCAAGGTTGGGCGGTCCGGAAGGGGTGTCGTAGCTATCCGAGTACAGTGCCCTGCCCAAGGCGTTGGTAGCGAGGATATCGAGCCGGCCGTTGCGGACAAAGGCAGGCGAATGCGCGATTGCGTCCAAGGTCAGTTGGACACCCTGTCGGATGGACTGCTTCCGTACCGGACGCCGTCGCAGCCGGCCGCCGTCGTTGGCCGCACGGGCGAGGTCGAAGAGGTGTGCCCGTTCGGCGTCGTCCAGTTGCAGGGCGTTGGCCAGTGCCTCGAGGACGCTCTCCGAGACGCCTGAGAGGTTCCCCCGCTCCAAACGGGTGTAGTACTCAACGCTTACGCCGGCAAGCATGGCAACTTCGCCGCGTCGGAGCCCAAGGACGCGCCGATTGCCGCCATAGGCAGCCAGCCCAGCTTGCTCGGGGGTGATCTTCGCTCTTCGGGTAGAGAGGAAATCGCGCGTCTCGGTCCGGTTGTCCATGTTTCCAACGGTATGACTTTTGGCCCTCCAAGGGAGTCACTGTCATTACCCCTAACAGCAGTAACTCCTTGCATTTTGGAAAAGAGGGTTAGATGGAAACATCCACTAATCTTCATCACGCAGGAGAAACATGCCTTCCGCTAACGCTTATGCTTCACCTTCGGCCACGGGCGACCTCACCCTGACCACCATCGAACGTCGCGAAGTTGGACCTCACGACGTCCACATTGACATCAAATTCGCTGGCATCTGTCACTCGGACATCCACACCGTGCGCGGGGATTGGGGCCCTCAGCAGTACCCGCTGGTCCCTGGCCACGAGATTGCCGGCATCGTTACCGAAGTTGGCCCGAACGTCACCAAGCACAAAGTGGGCGACCGGGTTGGTGTCGGCTGCATGGTTAACTCGTGCAAAGAGTGCAGGAACTGCTTGGCGGGCGAGGAACAGTATTGCCTCAACGGCAACGTGGGCACCTACGGCGCAGTTGACCGTGACGGCACGATCACCCAGGGCGGATACTCGAGCAGCGTGGTCGTGAACGAGGACTTTGTCGTCACCATCCCTGAAGCGCTGGATCTCGACGTCGCCGCACCGCTGCTGTGCGCAGGCATCACGACGTTCTCCCCGCTGCATCACTGGGAGGCCGGTCCTGGCAAGAAGGTCGCGATCGTGGGCTTGGGCGGCTTGGGCCACATGGGGGTCAAGATTGCTCACGCCATGGGTGCCGAGGTGACGGTCCTCTCGCAGTCCCTGAAGAAGATGGAAGATGGCCTGAACCTGGGCGCTGACCACTACTACGCCACCAGTGATCCTGCCACGTTCGAGCAACTGGCAGGCACGTTTGACCTCATCATCAACACCGTCAGCGCGTCCATCGACATCAGCGCTTACCTGCAACTGCTGAGCCTTGACGGAACGCTGGTGAACGTTGGCGCGCCGGCCGAGCCGCTGCCCGTGAATGCTTTCGCCCTCATCGGTGGGCGCCGCAGGTTCGCCGGCTCCATGATTGGCGGAATCCGCGAAACCCAGGAGATGCTGGACTTCTGCGCCGAGCACGGGCTCGGTGCCGAGATCGAGGTCATCCCGGCCAGCAAGATCAACGAGGCCTATGAGCGCGTGCTCGCCTCCGACGTGCGTTATCGCTTCGTCATTGACACGTCCACCATTGGCTAACACGCTGGCTTAAAAGCACCACCACTGAAGGGGCCACGCCTCCTCAAGCCGTCAGGTTGACCGAGGGGCGTGGCCTTTTTAGTGCTGGCGAGCAGGGACAATGGTGTGGTGACTTTCAGACTGGACACCATCGGCGCAGGGCTGGTCTTCGCTGGTTCCTTGGCAAAGCTCGGCGCCGCTTTGGAGAGCCAGGGCGACGGCGGAACGGTGGTCGTCCAGGCACCGCCCGGGACAGGAAAGACCACGCTGGTCCCTCCACTGCTTGCCAACCTCGTGGAGGAGAGGCACCCAGGCCAGCCCCGCGTCGTCGTCACCCAACCGCGCAGGGTGGCCGCGCGCTCAGCCGCCCGCCGTCTTGCCTCACTCGACGGCAGCCGCCTGGGCAGCCGAGTGGGTTATACGGTCCGCGGCGAGAGCAAATCGGGTTCGGACACTGTGGTGGAGTTCGTCACTCCCGGCATTCTCTTGCGGCGCCTCCTGGCTGATCCGGGACTTGAGGGTACGCAAGCGGTGATCCTGGATGAGGTCCACGAGCGTGGCCTCGAAACCGACCTGCTCGTCGGGATGCTCGCGGAAGTCCAGGAACTCCGCGGCGACCTCGCGCTGGTGGCGATGTCGGCAACCGTTGACGCCACTCGCTTCGCCGCCCTGCTGGGACGAAGCGGGTTAGGGCCAACCGGGTTTGGGGAGGCCGCCGACGGCGCGCCGGCTCCCGTCGTCGACTGTCCTTCCGTGTTGTACGCCCTGGAGGTCCAGTGGGTTCCGGCCGTAGGTCAGCGCCTGGACGAGCGCGGCGTTGCATACAGCTTTCTGAACCACGTTGCCGAAACAGCGGCGGCTGCGCATGAGGAAGCGCTCAGGGGAAACCCCGACGTTGACGCTCTGGTCTTCCTCCCAGGCGTCCGCGAAGTGTCCGACGTCGCCAGCCGGCTCCGCGGGCGGGTCCGGGCCGGTGTTGAGGTACTTGAGCTGCACGGCCAGATTGGTCCCGACGCCCAGGACCGGGCGGTTTCAGGCCGGGAACCCGGCGACCCTCCTCGAATTATCGTGTCAACGGCGTTGGCCGAGTCGTCACTCACGGTGCCGGGTGTCCGGCTCGTCATAGATTCCGGCCTGTCACGTGAACCGCGTCGTGACGCGGGCAGAGGCATGTCCGGACTGGTGACGGTGTCCTGCTCGAAGGCTTCGGCCGAGCAGCGGGCCGGACGCGCAGCGCGCCAAGGACCAGGCAGGGTGGTTCGGTGCTACGACCAGCAGGCCTTCGCCGCCGCGCCAGCGCATCAAACCCCCGAGATTTCGGTGGCCGACCTCACCAGCGCCGCTCTGGTGCTCGCTTGCTGGGGAGCCCCCGGGGGCCGTGGGCTTGCACTGCCCGACGCACCACCGCGTGCCGCTATGGATGACGCCGTCGAGGTCCTGCGGGAGCTCGGTGCGGTGACAGTGGAAGGAACTGTCACGGACTTGGGCAGGACGCTCGCGAAGATCCCGGCAGACCCTCGGCTCGCCCGCGCACTGCTGGATGGTTCTGCGCTGGTTGGCCGTCGCCTTGCCGCTGAAACGGTGGCACTGGTAGCCGGTGATCAACGCGCGCCTGGTGCCGATCTCACAAAGCTCTTGGCGGCAGTTCGTTCCGGATCAGACCCGGCAGCCCGACGATTCGCCGAGGACGTCAAACGGATGGAATCGATCGCGCGCCAGAAGACCTCCGACGTCGCAAATCAACAAGGCATCGATGAACGACGGGCACTGGATGTGTCAGTGGGGGAGGCACCCGGGTTCGTGGTCGCGTTGGCCTTCCCGGACCGTATTGCCAGGCGGGTTCCCGGCCAAGGGGCACCGACATATCTGCTGACATCGGGCACCAGGGCTGGTCTGCCCGCAGGTAGCTCGCTGGCCGGGCATGACTGGTTGGCTGTGGCGGAGGTTTCCCGCGCCCAAGGCAGGGACGCCGCGGGCACGGGATCCGTGATCCGATCGGCGGCGCCCCTGTCCGCTGAGCTGGCGACCGCTGCGGCGCCGGAGCTGTTGGTCGAGGACGTAACGGCACGCTTCGCCCAAGGGCGGGTGACCGCCAAGGTTGAGCGGAAGCTGGGAGCCCTTGTGCTGGCCTCGACGCCCGTGCGCCCCAGCGTGGAGCAGGGCCGCCAAGCTGTTGCGGTTGCACTGGAAAAGGCAGGACTCTCGATGATCGGGTGGTCCGCTGCGGCAGATGCGCTGCGCCGACGTCTGGCTTTGTTGCACCGGGAGCTCGGCGATCCATGGCCTGATGTCAGCGAATCCGCGCTGTTGGCCAGGTTGGATGACTGGCTTGCCGCGGAGCTCGAATCCATGGCCACCGGGACCCCCGCCACCGCCATTGACCTCACCGATCCACTCCGGCGCCTGCTTCCGTGGCCCGAGGCCGCCAACCTGGACAGCCTGGTGCCTGAGCGCCTTCAGGTGCCCAGTGGCTCGCGGGTGAGGATCGAGTACCCGGAGGTCTCTGAGGGCTCCGGGGTCCTCGATCGAAAGAATGCGGAGCACGACGGCGGTAGCCCGGTTGTGGCGGTCAAGCTGCAGGAGTGTTTCGGCTGGGACCGCACGCCTCGCCTTGTTGGCGGAAGGGTGCCGGTGCTTTTCCACCTTTTGTCCCCCGCAGGCAGGCCATTGGCGGTGACAGGCGACCTCGCATCGTTTTGGTCAGGGCCCTACGCCCAGGTCCGGGCAGAGATGCGTGGGCGCTACCCCAGGCATCCCTGGCCCGAAGATCCATGGACAGCACTGGCTACGGCCAAAACCAAGAACCGCATGTAGCCCGCCCGATCAAAAAACGCTAGGCAAGCCTTTCCAGCATGAACTGGATCTCGCCGCCCACGAACGTACCTACTGCGCTGCTGGCGGCCAACTCGTCCGGGGCGGTGGTCAGTGGATCGCGCTCGAACGCGGTAAAGTCGGCGCGTTTACCCACCGTGATCGAGCCCGAAACGTCCCACAGTCCTGCAGCGCGTGCGGCGTGTGAGGTGTAGCCCTCAAGCGCCTGGAGTGCGGTGAGTGCCTGGGAAGGTGCGATGGGTTCCTGTTCCGGATAGCCGGAACGGCGCCGCAACTGGGCGTCTGCAATGATCGGCAGGGGCTCGTAGGGCGCAATCGGCCAGTCTGAGCCGATACCCACGGTCACTCCAGCCTCGCGGAGGTCCCTGCAACGCCACGCGTGGTCGGCACGGACCTTGCCAAGCCTGGTAGACCAATTGTCGCTGTGGTCCGCCACGGAATAGTGCGTGCAGTGCGTGGGCTGCATGCTCGCCACCACTTCGGCGTGCTGGAAGCGTTCCACCAGCTGGTCGGGCACCGTTTCGATGTGTTCAATCCTGTGAACCGTCTGGCGGAGCACGTCCGAGGGCACAACGCCGCGGAGCGACTCCAAGGCGTCCAGGACATGTTCCACGCCGGCATCGCCAATCGCGTGGGTCGCCGTCGGGATGCCGCGGGAGGCAAAGTATCGAACCGCTGCTGTGTATTCTTCGGGCCGCGGCCAGAATGGCGCAGTGGATTGGCCGTACAGGTCCGGCTCGTAAAGCCACGCGGTCCCGTTGTCCACGGTTCCATCAACGAACAGTTTGATGGCCTCGATCGACCAGCGGCGTCCGCCGGTGCCTACAGTGCGGGAAAGTTGCTTCCACTCGGCCTCGCCAGTGCCCGGCATGCACCACGGCGCACTGCGCAGGCGCAGGGGCAGCTCGCCGTCGGCTTCCAAAGCCTGAAACAGGGCCGTCGATTCCTCGTCATGGTCCATGATGTGCCCGCCGGTCAGGCCGGACCGGGCGAAGTCCCGGAGCAAGTTGCCCAGGCGGGTCTTGCGTTCCTCAAACGATTCCTTGGGAATGTGACGCTGCACCAGTTCAATGGCCGCCGCTTCCAGGAGCATCCCGGTGGGGACGCCGTCGGCGTCGCAGACCACCTCGGCGCTCTGTTCAAATTCAACGCGGCCACGGATCCCGGCCACTTCCAGTGCCCGGCTGTTCGCCAATGCCGAATGGCCGTCGAACAACCGGATCATGGCCGGCCGGCCTCCGGAGACTTCGTCGATCACACTCCGGTGCAAGGGTACTGGACCAAACGCGTTCGGATTCAGGCCCCAGGCACGCAACCAGCCGCCGTCGTTCACTGATTCTGCGAATCGGGCTGACTCTGCCAGCAGCAGCGCGCGTATTTCAGCCAAAGTGGACGCGCCGGACAGATCGCAGCCAATGGTCAGGTCCAGGCCAAACACGGGGTGGATGTGGCAATCCACCAGGCCGGGCGTGAGTGTCGCACCGCCAAGATCCACTACCCGGGTACCCGGCTTACGCCACTCCTGCGCATCCTCCCGGGATCCGACGGCGGCAATCATCCCTGCGCTGACGGCGACGGCCTGGATGTCCGGCCGGAAGCTGTTAGCCGGGCGGTCATCGAGCGTGTGGATGGTGTCGGCAAGGACGATGAGGTCAGGAGTCATGGGTTTCGAAGCTTCCAATCCGGGCGAAGATGTCAGGGCGGGTGGTGCGCAATCTGCGGGCTATCAGCAGGCCTGCCAGGAAAACAAGGGGGGTCACCAACAGGAGGATGGTGTTGGTGAGGGCATCGGCGAAAGTCAGGAGCTCGATGTTGATGGCGATCAGGGCAACCACGCCGAAGAGCAGGATGGCTGAAGCGATGCTCAAGGGAATCAGCAGCCGGTTGGTCACGGCCTCAGGATTGCGCCGAAGATAGATGAAAGCTGCCACGGACACCAGTCCCTGCAAGGCGACAATGCCGAAGATGCCGGGGGTGTTGACCCAGATCAGAAGCTGCTTGTAGGGATCGGCGCCTGCGATGGCGCAAATGATGATGGAGACGGCGGCGAGGGCTGTCTGGATTTGCCCGGCGCGGTGCGGGGACTTGTACTTCGGGTGGGTCTTGCCCAGGAATGCCGGAAGGACGCCGTCTTTGGCGAGCATGTAAACGTAGCGGTTGATGGCATTGTGGAATGCCAGCTGGGAGGCATAGACGCTGGTCACGATCAGCACGTACATGACAACTTCTGCCCAAGGACCCACGTAGTGGTTGATGGTGGCGAAGAACATACCGTCGGCCAATTCACCGGCAGCGGCCATCACATCACCGTCGCCGTAGGCCTGGATGACTGTCCACACGATGAAGGCGTAGAACACGGACATAAAGCCGACGGCAATGTAGGTTGCCCTGGGCACAGACTTGTCCGGGTTGCGGGCCTCACGGCGGTACAGCACCGTGGACTCAAAGCCCATGAAGGCGGCGAAGCAGATGGCAAGGATGGCCAGGACGCCAGGCGTGAACGCATGCTCGGGGGAGAAGGAGGCAACGCTGATGCCATGTGCGCCGCCGTTCGCCAGAATGCCGGCGCCCATGACGACAAGAATGGCGGTCTCGGAAATAAGCAGCACACCCAGGACCTTGGCCCCAACGTCGATGCCCCGATAGCCAAGGAACCAGACGGCGGCAACGGCCACCAAGGCTACGGCGGGCCATGGGACGTCCAGGCCGAAGAGTGTCCGGAGCATGGCCTGGGTCTGGACTGCGAAGAGCCCGTAGACGCCGATCTGCAGGCAGTTATAGGAAACGATCGCGAGAATGGCGGAGGCCAGACCCACCGTTTTTCCCATGGCAAGTGTGATGTAGGTGTAGAAGCCGCCGGCTGCTTTGACGTGCTTGGTCATGGCCATGAAAGCCACAGCGAAGATCAAGAGAACGGCGCCGGCGATGACGTAGCCCATGGGGGCGCCAATGCCCCCGATGCCAATGGCCACAGGTGCCACACCGGCCATCACGGTCAAGGGGGCTGCTGCGGAGATCACAAGGAAGGCAATGCCGCCGGTGCCAATGGCGTTCTTCTTGAGCCCGTTTCCAGCATCCGCTGCAGGAGGGCGGGTTTCGATTTCAGACATGGTGTCCTCGGAGGTCTAATGCGGGGAGATTTGGGGGAGGAGCCGATCGATAAGCGAAAGGCTTTCGTTTATCGTAAGGCCTTGTGATTGGGGGCACAATACCTTTGCCCAAACTTCTGGCTAGAGTCGTAACAACACATTGATTGGAGAACCCAATGCCACGCCCACTGGTTCCGCTGATATCCATCGACGCACTCGTCACGGCCGCCTTGGAGCTGGTGGACGAGGCCGGGGACTTCAGCCTGCCCAAACTGGCCAAGAGGATCGGCGTCAGCCAATCTTCCATTTACAACCACGTGAGCGGGCGGGAAGAAATATTGGAGCTCATGCGCGGGCGGATCATTGCCCAGAGCCCCTACACCCTCCATGAAGGTATGGACTGGGAGGATGCCCTCAGGGCTATAGTCCGAAGCTACCGCGACGCGTTCGCCCGGCACCCCCGGCTGGCGCCCCTGCTGGTGTTGCAAACGGTGCAGGACGATCAGGTGCTGGCTCTCTATGAGAATCTGGCGGTCGCCTTGGAAACCGCCGGTTTCCAAGGGCAGGATGTGGTTTCGGCGATCTCCACGATCGACAGCTTTGCCTTGGGATTTGCCTTGGATCTGGCCGCTCCCGACGTCGTGTGGGCACCTCCGGTTCACGGCTACCCGGCCCTTACCCAAGCGCTAACGCATGCGGGTCCGCCGGACCGGCGTGGTGAAGCAGCCTTCGATTTCGGTTTGGAGATCCTGGTTGCGGGACTCCGTTCACGCCTCAAATCGTCGGTGCTGTGAACCCTGCTGTGAACCCTGTACAAACCTGGTGGGCGGCTGTGGTCCGTGGCTTCACCGACGTCCACACTACTGCCGTGCCCCTACCTGCGTTGTTGGCGATTCTCGCCGCAGCAACCATATTGAGCATCCCTCGAGCCACGTGGCGATGGTTCGGTCTGTACGTGACCTTCGTCCATGAGCTTGGCCATGCCTATGCTGCCCTCATGACGGGGCGATTTGTCCACAGTCTTCGCATTGGACTGGATCATTCGGGCCGCCTCGTCAGCAGCGGCCGGAGCCCCTTTGGTGCGGCCTGGTCGGGGTTCTGGGGATATCCAGCGCCAGCAGTCGTGGGACTTGCCTTGATTGCCGCGTTCGCCGCCGGCCGATCAGGGGCTGCGATGTCTTTAGGTGCCCTCATCCTGCTGGTCTCCCTGATTTTCCTGCGCAACCTGACAGGGATCCTCGTGGCGGTGGTCAGCGCAGCTATCGCCCAGCTTTTGGTCTTCTTCGGATCGCCCACCATCGTCAACTATGCTGTGCTGGCCCTGGGAATCGCCCTGTCAGTGGGTGCCGTGCGCGACCTTTTCAAGCTCGCCGGCGTCCATACACGGCGCCGGGACCGGCTCGCAGCGTCGGACGCCTACATCCTTGGCCGAACCACGGGTGTCCCATCATTCCTGTGGTTGACAGGATTCTTCGTGGTCATCACCGGAAGCACAGTCACCTCAGCATGGTTGTTATGGGGGATGGTCCGGGCCTAGTACACGTTGGCCGCTTCACCCCCGGCTCTTCGTCCGCGGCTGGGTCTTGCCCTGTGGTCGCCTCAGGGTGTCCAATCCTCTTACACGTTCGAACCTTTCGGCGCGTTCGAACTCCGAGCTTGGATACGACACCAGGAGGTGCTCATGTCCGCGAAGGGCACACGGGAGACGGCCAAGGCGGCCGGACCCGGCACACCCGAGTCCCGACGAAGCGAGAACGGTACGGCTCTGGCGGCAAGTGATCCTGCCAAGATACGCAACGTGGCACTCGTGGGGCATTCAGGTGCGGGGAAATCGATGCTGGTAGAAGCGCTGTTGGCTGCCACCGGCGCCATCGCCAGGATGGGCTCGATCACCGAGGGAACCACCGTCAGCGATTCAGACCCTTCAGCCATCCATCAGCAAAGGTCCGTCACCTTGTCAGTGGCCCCGATACTGGTGGGCGAGGTAAAGGTGAACCTGATCGACACTCCGGGGTACACGGATTTCACGGGGGAATTACGAGCAGGATTGAGGGCCGCCGATGCGGCCCTCTTCGTCGTCTCCGCCGTGGACGGCATCGACGGCGCCACCATCGCGTTGTGGGGTGAATGCGAGAAGATCCGTATGCCGCGGGCTGTCGTAGTCAGCCGCCTGGACCATCCCCGCGCGGACTTCAGCGCCGCCGTCGTGCGTTGCCAGGAAGCCTTCGGTGAGTCTGTCCTCCCGCTATACCTGCCCTCCGGCGGAGGGTTGGCAGCGGTGCTCGATGGGAACAGCGATGATCCTGCCGTGGAGGAAGCCCGCGGTCCTTTGATTGAAGGGATCATTGCCGAAAGCGAAGACGAGACTTTGATGGACCGCTACTTGGGCGGTGAAAAGTTGCCGCTGGAGGACCTCATCACGGACCTGGAAACCGCTGTGGCCAGGGGCTCCTTCTTCCCTGTGATGGCTACCTCGGCGGAGACGGGTTTGGGGCTTCCCGAGCTCATGGCACTGATGATTGATGCTTTGCCTTCGCCGCTGGAACGCATGGCGCCGCCAGTGATGAAACTCGATGGTTCGTCCTTGAAACCACTGGAGTGCGATCCTGCAGGACGCCTGGCTGCCGAGGTGGTGCGGACCACGGTGGACCCGTTCCTGGGCCGCGTCTGCCTGGTCCGTGTTTTTTCCGGGACTCTGCGTGAAGATTCAGCCATCCACATCGGCGGCAGGGGATTGGCGGACAGGGGCCACGAGGACCACGACAGCGATGAACGCGTCACGCATCTGTATTCGCCCGTCGGATCGAGCCTGAAGGCTGTTTCGCAGTGCATCGCCGGTGACATTTGCGCCATCAGCAAGCTGGCAAACGCGGAAACCGGGGACACTGTCTCGGACAAGGACGCCCCACTGCTGATCGAAACCTGGAACATGCCTGAGCCGCTGATGCCCATAGCGATCGAAGGAATGTCCCGTAGCGATGAGGACGCACTGGCCAAGAGCATCGGGAAGGTAGTCGCAGCAGATCCGACGCTTCGGGTGGAACGCAATCAGGACACGCACCAGTTGATTCTGTGGTGCATGGGTGAAGCTCATGCCGAGGTGATACTGGACAGGCTGCGCAACCAGGGCGTCAAGCTTCAAACAGTGGAGGTCATCACGCCGCTGCGGGAAACCTTCGCCAGCAAGGCCGCAGGGCACGGCCGGCATGTCAAGCAATCAGGCGGCCATGGACAATTCGCCATCTGCGACATCGAAGTTGAGCCGTTGGCGCGCGGGGAGGGGTTTGAATTCGCTGACAAGACGGTGGGCGGTGTTATTCCCGGTACGTTCGTCACTTCCGTGGAAAAGGGCGTGCGCTCCCAGATGCTCAAGGGCGTTTCGGCCGGGTTCCCCGTGGTGGATATCAAAGTCACCTTGGTGGGCGGAAAAACCCACAGCGTGGATTCCTCCGACGCAGCCTTCCAGGCAGCCGGTGCGTTGGCGCTTCGCGAAGCCGCGGCAACGGCCAGGATCCAGTTGCTGGAGCCCGTGTCCGCCGTAGTGGTCAGTGTCCCGGACGAACACGTGGGGGCGGTGATGAGCGATTTGTCGGGCCGGAGGGGACGGGTGACCGGAACTACGGCAGCCAACGGCGAAGGTACTGAGATTACGGCCGAAGTTCCTGACCAGGAACTTCTGCGCTACGCCGTTGAACTTCGGGCCCTGACAGCGGGCACCGGCCGCTTCCGGCGATCCTATCTGCGTCACGAACCGGTGCCGAAGTAGTTCCTCAACTGTTGTCCCTGATGAACCCCGCTACCGCGGGTGCAAGCGAGGCACCTATCTCGGCGGCACTGCGCTTGAGGCCCTTGACCACGAACGAATGGTCGGCATTTTCGCTCCACTGGAGAGTCGCCGTCGGGCCAATCCTGGCCACCACAGACTCCAGAAGTTCCGGCGTCGCGAACGTATCGCGGGTGCCCTGGAGGAAGAGCATGGGCACGGTTATCCCGTAGAGGTGTTCATCGCGGAGCTTCTCCGGCTTGCCCGGAGCATGGAGGGGATACCCAAGGTACACCAGGCCACTCGTGGGCATTCCCTCAGCCACGGCCATGGATGCCATCCGACCCCCAAAAGATTTTCCCCCTGCCCACAACGGTTCATCGCCTGCGAGCTCCTCGGCCTTTTCCATGACGGCCCGCCACGTGGCGATGGCTGCCGGCGGACGGTCGGGGAACCGTCGCCCCGCTTCCCGGTACGGAAAATTGAAGCGCAGCGTACTGACGCCTTCCTCCGCCATCGCATCGGCAAATCCCTGCAGGAAGGGGTGTTCCTTTCCTGCTCCGGCGCCATGGGCAACTACGAGGGTGGCGAACGACTTCTCCGGACGAACGTGGATTGCCGATACCTTGGTGTCTCCCACGGCAACAGTCAGGGCGGTTTCAGTGTTTGGCATGTATCCATCATGGTGCAGTTTGGCCTTGGAGCTGTCAGGCACTACTTCGCGTCGCCCGAAAAAAGGAACGCGGGATGCTGACGGGAACGCCCTGGACGGGGTAGCTTGTGGCCATGGCGAGCGAATCAGCAACAGTCTCCGTGCCCGGTCCCGAGGGCCCCCGCGAAGTCCGGATTTCAAGTCCAAGCCGCGTCATGTGGCCTGAGGCCGGGCTGACGAAACTGGACCTGGCCAACTATTTGGTGGATGTGGGCGATGCTTTTGTGGCGGCCAACGGCAACCGGCCCGTCAGTCTCCAGCGGTACTCGGGCAACATCGAGGGCGAGATGTTCTTCTCCAAGAACCCTCCCAAGGGTGCGCCGGAGTATGTCCGCTCGGTCATGGTGACCTATCCGAGTGCCCGGACCCATCCGCAGTTGGTGATCGACGAACCCGCGGCCGCGGTGTGGGCAGCGCAAATGAACACGGTCGTTTTCCACCCGTGGGCTTCCCGTGCCAACGATCCCGACAATCCGGACCAGCTGCGTATCGATCTCGATCCCCAGCCTGGAACCGACTTTGGCGACGCCATACCGGCTGCGCAGGAACTCCGGGCATTGTTGGACGAAGCCGGGTTGACGGCCTTCATCAAGACCTCGGGCAACCGGGGACTGCATGTGTACGCCCCCATCCACCCCAAGCATGAGTTCCTGGAAGTGCGCCACGCGGTGATCGCTGCGGGCCGGGAGTTGGAGCGACGGATGCCGGAGAAGGTCACCACCGCATGGTGGAAAGAAGAACGCGGGACCAGGATCTTCGTGGACTTCAACCAGGCCAACCGGGACCGGACGATTGCCGGTGCATACAGCCCGCGTGCCGTGCCAAATGCACAGGTATCGTGCCCGTTGGCGTGGGAAGAGCTGGAGAATGCAGATCCGGCCAATTACACCATCACCACAGTCCCGGACCGGCTGAAGACAACGGGCGACCCTTGGGCCACTATGCATGAGAAGCCCGGAGACATCGACGTCCTTCTGCAATGGTGGGAGCGCGACGTCAAGAACGGCCAAGGCGAAATGCCGTTCCCACCGGAGTTTCCCAAGATGCCGGGCGAGCCCATGCGGGTGCAGCCGAGCCGGGCCCGCAAGCAGGAGGAGTAACCGCAGGAGCAGGTGTGCATCCAGGTTCACGCAGGGGCATTTTGACCGCAGCGCTTGTGTGCGGCCTGTTCCTCGCTGGCTGCACGGACGAACCGCAGCCCAACCCGCTTCCACCGGGACCGGTGACAAGCTCGACGGCGGTCCCTCCCATGGTGCCCGCGCCGCCCTCCACGGCGCCATCACCCTCACCACCGGTAACACCCGCCTTTCGCGAGCTGCAGGCAACTTTGGAGCTCTTTAGCCGCGAGATGCTCCAGAACGGTGCGCCAGCGGTGCTGATAGAGGCCAAAGCCGGCCAGCAAGTGTGGACGCATGCGGCAGGCGTCAGGAGCCTTGAGGGCGGCGACCCCGTCCAACCGGGTGATCCCATCCGGGTGGGCGGCCTCACGCGGACCATGGTGGCAGTTTCCGTGCTGAAGCTGGTGGAAGAAGGCCGGCTGGTACTTGACGATTCGATCGCAAAATACCTGCCGGGGATCGAAGTCCTCCTGCCACCAGAGCCAGCACGGGTGACAGTCCGGCACTTGCTGGGCCACACCACAGGGATTCCCTATGCCACCGGACTTTCGGATTATGCAGTCCTTGGCTTCTTGGTGGAGCGGCTCCGCGGCGCTCCACTGGCGGCGGTGCTGCGGACCGAGATCCTGGATCCTTTGAATTTGCACTCAACCATGGTGCTGGATGAAGGCCCCCTTCCTGACCCCCTGGTCCATGGTTATGCAGTGGTGGGGGGTGAAACAGTGGACGTCACGCATTCGGCGCAGCAAGGTGGCCCGGCTTCGGAGGGCGTGGTCGCCAGCGTGGCCGACATCAACGCCTTCTACGCCGCGTTGCTCAAGGGACGGCTGCTGTTACCGGACAGCCTCGTGGAGATGAAGGGTTCGGTTTTCGCCGATTACGGACTCGGCCTGGACCACTGGAAGGACAGTTGCACCAACGGTTTCTATTACGGACATTCAGGTGACGTACCTGGCTTTGGCACCATCTCAATCAGCAGCGCTGATGGGAACCGTCAGCTCACCATTTCCTTGGCCTACCCGCCGCTGCCGCTGTCTACGCGGCCCTCGGCCATCGCTTTGGAACTGACAGGACTCGCCCAGGTTGCGTTAAACGCCAGTTGCCGTTTCCAGTTCCGCTGAACTTAGGACAACGTTGCACCGGGGACACTAAAGGCCCTATTCGAACCGCGAAGGATCGCCCGTTCCGCGGCGAACTACTTCTGCCGCGCCGCTGGAGAAGTCGATCACTGTGGTGGGCTCGGAACCGGTATCGCCGGAATCGATCACTGCGTCTACTTCGTTGTCCAGCCGTTCCTTGATTTCCCAGCCTTGGGTCAGGGGCTCCTCCTGGTCAGGCAGCAGGAGGGTGCTGGAAAGCAACGGTTCGCCCAGCTCCGCAAGGAGCGCCTGGACTACTTTGTGATCCGGAATGCGCACGCCCACTGTCTTCTTCTTCGGGTGGAGCAGGCGCTTGGGAACCTCGCGGGTTGCCGGGAGGATGAAAGTGTAGCTGCCCGGGGTGACGGCTTTGATGCTGCGGAAGACGTCGTTATCGATCATCACGAACTGCCCCATTTGGGCAAAATCCTTGCAGACCAGGGTGAAGTGGTGTTTGTCGTCCAGATGCCGGATGGTCCTGATGCGATCCAATGCTTCCCTGTTTCCGATCTGGGCACCCAGTGCGTAGCAGGAGTCGGTGGGGTAGGCGATCAGCCCGCCGCTTTGCAGCATGTTAACCACTTGGCTGATGGCACGTGGTTGGGGATCTTCAGGGTGGACGTCAAAGAATCTGGCCATGGAGAGAGCCTACGGCAAAGCTAGGACAGGATGTCTTTGGTGGAGAACTTCCCGTAGGCCAGCGCGCCGCAGACGGCAATGTAGCCGGCTTGGAGCAGCGCGTTTTCGCCAAACGATGTCCAGGAGACCGGTTGCCGCAAGAGGTCGGCGAAGCCCAGCCAGTGGTGGCTGAACAACCAGGGATGCAGCCACTCCAGTTGTGGCAGGTTGTCCAGTACTTGCGACACCACCGAGAGGACGATGGTGGCGGCCATCGCCCCCACGGGCACGTCCGTGAAAGTGGAGATGAGCAGCCCGATCGCGGACAAGCCCAGGAGTGAGACCGTGATGTAGGCAGCGATCAGCAACGACCTCAGTACGGACTCGCCTACCCCGATCGTGTCGCCGGAGAGTAGCGTCACAGGACCGATGGGGAAGAACACCACGCCGGCCAAGGCACCTGCCGCTGCGACGGTGGCCGTAGCAGCACAGCAGAAAGCGACGGCCCCGGCGTACTTGACCAGGAGCAGGCGGATACGCCCGGCCGGTGCCAGGAGAAGATAGCGCAAGGTTCCGAGGTTGGCCTCTCCGGCGAAGGTGTCTCCTGCCACCACACCGATGGTGAGGGGGAGGAACAGAGGGACACAAACAACCAAGGCTGTCACAGCAACAAAGAGGCCGTTCTGGGTGATGCGATCCAAAAATAGTGGCCCTCGGCCCGGTGTCGCGGGCCGGGACGAGAGCTTGACGGCAAGCGCGATCAGGATGGGAACTGCGGCGAGGGCCACCAGCATGGCCCAGGTCCGGAGGCGACGAAACAGCACGGATAATTCCGAGCCAAGCAACGCCCACCCCATCCCGGGACGGACAGCGCTGTCTTTCGAAGTACCAGTCGTTCCAGCCCTTCCAGCAGTCTCAACACTGTCACCCGTTTCAGCCGACAACGTCGAACCCCTCTCCGGTCAGGGACACGAACCGCTCCTCCAGGCTTGCATTCTCGACAGTGAAACCCCTGACCCGGACGCCGTCGGCCACCAAGGCGGCAACGATCTCTTCAGGCTCAACGCCGTCAAGTCCGCTTCCTTGGATCACACCGTGGCCAGGCGGTTCGCCGGGTACCAGACCCAGGCGGGCCAGGACACGGGCGGCACGTTCGACGTCGGGCGTTCGCACCAGGACGTGCGCTTGCCCGGCAGACCGCAGTTCATCCAGCGGTCCTTGGGCCACCAGCCGTCCGGCACTCATGACCCCCACATGGGTGCACATCTGTTCCACCTCGGCCAGGAGGTGGCTGGAAACGAAGACGGTGGTCCCGCCGGCGGCAAGGGAGCGCACCAGGCTGCGTACCTCCCGGGTGCCTTGAGGGTCCAGTCCGTTGGTTGGTTCGTCGAGCACCAGCAGTTCCCGCGGCCGGAGCATGGCGTTGGCAAGCCCGAGGCGCTGTTTCATGCCGAGTGAGTAGGCACGTACTTTCTTCCCCGCGGCGTGGCTCAGCCCAACGCGGTCCAACGCCTCGTCGACCCGCTGGCGTCGGGTGGAAGAGGATGCATGGCGGTCCGCGGAGTCCAGCCGCAGGAGGTTGGCCGCTCCGGAAAGAAACGGATAGAAGCCTGGCCCCTCCACCAGCGCGCCCACCTCGGGCAACACCGAAGCCAACTGCTGCGGCATCTCCCTGCCCAGAACCCGTATTTCGCCACGGTTCGCTGAAGCCAGGCCCAGCAAAACCCGGATGGTGGTGGTCTTTCCCGAACCATTGGGCCCCAGGAAGCCGAAGACCGCACCACGGGGGACCGCAAGATCAATGCCGTCCACCGCGGAACGGTGCCCAAAGCGCTTCACGAGGCCATGGGTTTCTATGGCAAGGTCAATCGGTTGGGAGCCAGGAGCGGCTTCACGGATCTCCGTCACAGGGCGCCAATCATAGGGTGCCGATCATTGGGCGCCGATCGTAGGGCGCCGTTCACAGGTTGACCGTCCGTTGTGCACCGATCACTATGCACCGATCATTGCGCCGTCGCGGCTGATTCCAGCCGGTCCAAAGGCACCAATCCCGCAAACACGCGGCCGTCGTCGAGAATGAGAACGCTCACCAGGGAGGTAGTCAACGCCCGTCCGCCACTTACGGGTTGCAGGGCCTGGGCGAGTTGCGGGTTGGATGTGAGTTCGGCGGGCGCCGTGCCAGCGGGTAAACCGATCACGGTGGCCCACCCTTCGCCGGTCACTGAAGGGCTGGGGTGGGGGAGCATGGGAGTGGCTGACCCCTCAGGTGTTGGAACAACAGCGTCCGGTGCCGGAGCAGAGTCATTCGGAGCAGGGGCAGAACCATCCGGGGCAGGCGCACTGGGGGCTGGGACGGGAACATCCGGAGCTGGGACGGCAGGATCTTCCATCGCGGGCGGCAACGGCTTCATGGGAACCGGCTTCTCCGTGACAGTTGCACCGGCCGGAGGAGTGAAGTTAAACAAGGCCGCGTCAGGTGTGGAGAAGTTTACGTCGGTATAGGCAAGTGAGTACGCGGGCTCCGGCTGGCCCTTCGCACGGACCTCGACGCCCAGCGGCAAACCGGTTTCGGAGTCGACGTCGATCGATACCGAATCAACCAAAGTTCCGTCACTGCGCGGCAGGAGGCTTAGCCGGTACGCGCTGCGACCCGCCACAGTGGAAGCTTCGCCCACTGTTACCTCAGTGCTGGAATCAATGGCTGACAGGAAATGACTGGCCATTGCCTCGGGAGTGGGCATGCCAGGACGGGTTGTTTCACTTGGAAGGAATTCCTTCCGCTCGGCCAATGAAGGCACAGGGACGCTCAGGTGCGTCGCGCTGTTGTCAGCGGAGTTGTAGAACCAGGCATCGCCTCCATTGACCACAAAGTCACGTTCGGCCATCCGGTCCATGATCTGCAACCTGGCCTTGGAAGGGCCGCCCACGTACACCCGCGCTGTGTGCGAACCCGTGAGCAGCTCAAGTGCAGACGTGGCTCCGGGCCCGATTCCCGGGCCAGCAGTTGGAACCTCAGGCAGCCCCAACTCCGCAGTTTGCACCACTGTGCCGGATAAAGCGCGCACCTCGGTACGGGCTATCATCGCCAGGATCTCGTCGGCCGTTTTGGGCGGCAGGGAGACAGTTGCGCCGGCCTGCACGGAGCCAATAAGCGCCGCCAGTGCCAGTGCAAGGGGAATCAGGAGAGCTGGCAGCCACCGCTGCCGGGCCCGCGCCATTGCTACCGACCACCACGCGTGAGAGGCATGAATCCAGACTACTCCCGTTACCTGAACGCATCATCGGTCCGCGTGGCTGGATGCGGCCTGCACATCCAGCCACGCATATGTGGGCACCAGATTGCTGCGCCTACCAGGTTTCGGTGACCTTCAGCAGGCCGCGCGGTGCGTCGGGATCATTGCCGCGCTCCACCGACAACTGCAGGGCCAGTCGCTGGAGGGGCAGGATCTGCAGGATAGGAGAAAGCTCCTCGGGCACGCCCGTAGGCACTGGAAGGACCAAACTACCTGGAAGGGCGGCAGAGGGATCGCCCACCACACACACGTGCGCTGCACGGCCTGCGAGCCTCTCCAGGACAGGGCGCATGGCCTTACCTCCGATTCCCTCCGGCACAACGGCAATCACAGGGTGCTGGGAGTCGATCATCGCGAACGGCCCGTGCAGGAGGTCCGCGCCAGAGAATGCCTGGGCAGGAAGGTAGGAGGTTTCCATGAGCTTCAAGGCACCCTCCCTCGCCGTGGGGTAGGAATAGCCACGACCCGTGGTGATAATGCGATCGGCAAAGCGGTAACCACCAGCGACCTCCAGCACGGCGTCGTCGGCAAGGACGGAAGCGGCCCACTCCGGAAGGCCCGCCGCGTCCGCGAACGTCCCACCACGCCACGCATCAACCAACAACCACAAGGCCAGGAGCTGCGCCGTGTAGCTCTTGGTAGCGGCAACCGCAGTTTCGCTGCCCGCCCCAATATCCAGGTGATGCTCCGCGGCCCCAGCCAGCGGGGATTCCGGAGAGTTGGTCACCGCAACAGTAAGAGCGCCCAGACGACGCGCTGCCGCCGTCGACTCCACCAGGTCCGGCGAGCCGCCGGACTGGCTAACCGCCAACCACAGCACGCCCTCCAGTTGGGGCGTGGCGCCATAGGCAGTAAGGGTCGACGGCGACGCGAGGCCAACAGGCAGCCCCAAGCTGATTTCAATGAGGTACTTCGCGTACAACGCCGCATGGTCACTCGTGCCGCGGGCAGCGAGCAGGACAAACCGTGGGCTCGCCTTCTTGATGATGTCCGCCATAGCCACGAACTGGTGGCGGCCCGAGTCCAGGAGTCCGGCAAGAACCTGGGGCTGCTCGCCGATCTCGTTGGTCATCTTGACGCCGGGAGTATGGTGCGAGACGTCTGGGGAGGTAGGAGTGATGATCATGGTTCCTGTCTGTTGTTCGAAGGGGCAAAATCTCTGGGAGTCAGGGCTGGATCAACTGCCGTGCGAGCTTTACGGCTCCGTGCACGGGGGCCTGGCTCTGGATCCTGATCAGCGACGGATCCTCCAAGGCAACCTTGCGGGCAACAGCGCCGGCCAACTGCTGCTGATTGACCAGAAGGCCACCAGCCATCACCAATGGCAGGTCCAATCCGAGCTCGCCCAGCACTTGCCGGGCCAACGTGGCCAGGGAATGCGCGGCTTCGGCTTGAATCCGCAACGCAGCAGGATCACCTTCAACCGCAAGATCCAGGACCAGCGGGGCAAGGCCCGCCCAATGGTCCGGCTCCGGCTTGGCATAGAAGAGATCCATAAGCTGCAGCGCGTCCGCGCTCGCCGTCGCGGCCAAAAGGGCGCTGACCATCGTGCCGGGTCCCAGTCCCGCATAGTACTCCCGCAAGGCCTCCCGGACGGCGTCACGGACCACGGAGTACCCTCCGCCTTCATCCCCGAGCAAGTAGCCGTAGCCACCGCTGCGCGCTTCCCGTCCCTCCCGGGTCCGGCCCCAAGCTACCGATCCGGTGCCTGCGACCAGAACCGCTCCGGCGTCGAGGTCTGCTGCGGCGAGGACGATGCGGGTGTCATGGACCACCTCAATCCTGGCGCCGGGAAAATACTCGGTAAGCAAAGCACTCAGGACAGCCCTGCTGGCAGGAGTATCCGCCCCTGCAGCACCGGCGCAAACCGCCTCAACACCATCACCGACGGCGTCCGCGATCCGCCGCAGCACGGCATCTGCTCCCTGATGACCCACTGAGGACAGGTTGGCGCTCGCCTCGGTGATCTCAAGAGGTGCCTCGCTGCTCGTCTCCGGGCCCTGGCCCTGGCCCGGGTCCGGGTCCGAGCCAAGGTCCGAACGGACAGCATGTGTCTTGGAACCTCCAATATGAAGGCCCAACACCGTCGGCGTCACCGGACAACCGCCGGTTCGATGTTTTCCTGTGCGGGGATGTTTCCGGCCGCGTCAGCCTCCGGCCACTTCCCACCGTTTTCCCAGTACTGCTGTATTTCCTCCAAGGGGCGGCCCTTCGTCTCGGGAGCGAACTTGCGGACAAACATAAAGCCGAGGATAGCCAGAACACCGAACACTGCGAAGGTGCCTGCACCACCCAAACGCTGGAGCATGGTCAGGAAGAACGCTGCCACCAGGACATTGGCCACCAGATCGGAGGTCAGCATGGCGCTCGCACCAAGCGAGCGGAGCCGGGAAGGGAAACTCTCGCCGGCGTATACCCACACCAGTGCACCGAACCCGAACGTGAAGCCCACGGTGAAAAGAAGGACGCCAAGGAAGCCGAGGACAGTGAGCAGCCCGCCGAAGTCCTGGCCGGCCATGAAAACACCTACCAACAGGACGTTGGCCACCACCATCATCCCGATGCCGGTCAACAGCACCGGGCGGCGGCCCAGCCGGTCCACCAAGGCCAGGGACACGAAAACAGCGACGAGCGAGGCCACCTGCACTGCAGCGGGAAGCAGCAGGAGCGCTGCGTTGCCGCTGAAGCCCATGGCTTCGAAGATCCTTGGGCTGTAGTAGACCACAGCATTGATGCCGGTTATTTGGATGAAGAAGCCCAAGCCAACCACAAACACGGTGGCCCGAAGGTAAGGAACGCGCAGCATCTCGCGGAGGCCGCCGCCGCGTTCTTCGCTGATGGCCCGCTGCATCTCGGCCAATTCTGCTTCCACGTCCGCGTGGGGCTCAATGGCGGACAGAGTTCGCCTGGCATCAGCAGTCCTGCCTCGCATCATGTACCACCGGGCAGTATCCGGCAGCTTGATCACTATGGCGAGGACAATGACTGCGGGGATCGCAGCGAGGCCAAGCATCCACCGCCAGGAGCCCGTGCCTGCAAGGGCGTAGGCAGCCAGATAGCCGACGATGATGCCGAAGACTGTGGCCACTTGATACGCCACCAAGAGGGCGCCGCGGACCTTCGCCGGCGCGGACTCGGCAACGAACACGGGAACCACTACGACGGAGACACCGATGGTGAGGCCCAACAGGAGGCGGGCGATGAGCAGCGTCGGCACATCGCTGGACAGTGCGCTGAGCACCGCGAAGAGGGCGTAGCCGAGCGCGAGGCCCACCATGCAGAATTTCCTGCCCACGCGATTGGATAGCCAGCCACCTGCCAACGCCCCAAGAACTTCCCCGGCCACCACTGCGGTGGTCACCAGTTCCTGCTGGGATGTGGTGAGGCTGAATTGCTTGGTGATGAACAGCAGGGCGCCGGCAATGTTGGACATGTCGTAGCCGTAAATCACACCGATGGTGGCGGCGGCGCCGCCCACCAGGAGCCCGAGCTTGGGTGTTTGCCGTAGGTCTTGCAGGATCGACATCTTTGTCCCTTGGATCTGTGGAAAAGTAGGGGGGTTTGCGGAGTTTCTTCAAAATTGGTTTAGACCAACCTGCACAAGATTGGCATAGACCAATGGCGTTGTCTACAAGTAGGATGTCCAATATGTCCACTGATGCCGCGCCGGCGATGCCCAAGTACTACATCCTCAAGACCGAGCTGCTAGCCTCGATCGCCGGAGAGCAGCCGGGCACGCTCATTCCCACGGAGCGGGCGCTCGCAGAGAAGTACAAGACGTCCCGCACCACCGTGCGGCAAGCCATCAGCGAGCTCGTTGCAGAAGGGAAGCTGGGCCGCATCCAAGGGCATGGCACCTTTGTGGCGCCGCCAAAGATCACCCACGTGCGGCAGCTCACGTCCTTCTCCGACGACGCGAGGAGCCAAGGCCTGCGGCCTGACTCGCAGCTCCTGTCCCTGGCAATGGCAAAGGCAGACATCGACGTCGCGGCGCATTTGGGGCTCGACGACGGCGCTGTAGTCACCCGGCTTGAGCGAATCCGGTTGATCGACGGCGAACCGCTGGCGCACGAGATCGCCTACCTCCCGGGCAAGCTGCCGCGGTTCAAGGCAAACCTCGAGAAGGCCGGTTCGCTCTATGCAGCCCTGGCCGACATGTACGGCATCCACATCTCCGACGTCGAGGACACCGTGGAGACGGCACTGGCTGGGCCGGAGGACGTCCGGCTGCTCGGAATCGAAATGGGGGCGCCGTTGCTGGTGGTCCACCGCCTGGCACGGGATGCTGCGGGGGTTCCTGTCGAATGGACGCGCAGCACGTTCCGCGGCGATCGCTTCCGGTTCGTCTCGAGGGTCAAGAGCGCCGTCTAAAAGCGCACAATCTAAAAACAGCTGCCGGCAAATCGCTCAGCGAGCAACGACCGCCAAGTCGCTCCCAAGCGTGCGGCGCACGAACTCGGCACTGGGTTGTGCGTACGCGTCCATTATCCGCTTGAACAACGCTGTCCCTTCAGCCCCGGGCCAGTCTTTGGGCAGGAACGTGGCCGGCAACCCCGGGTCCAGGTAGGGGATGATCCGCCAGCGGTCGATGCACTGGACAAAAGTGGCGAACGCCTGTGCTGTCGCCTCAACGCCCGCGCCCTCCTGCCCAGGCACTGCGGCGCCGTGCTGGCGGATGAAATCCTTGTGCAGCTCTGCCACCGAGTCCAAATCCCACCAAGCGGACGCAGCGTCCTGGAGGGTGCCGCCCACCAAGGGGGTTTGCGTGACGAAGAGGGTGGCCATCCCTCGGAGTTCGAGGTCGGCGAGGATTTCCTCCACCTCGCCGCGAAGGGTATCCGGGCAGATCCACAGGCCGGCGGCCACAGTCCCGCAACCAATCCAGTGGAGCCTGCGCCGTAACTGGTGGCGCTTCTCGCGCTCCGTCTCCGGAATCGAAAAGGAGACGAGGCACCACGGATCGGACGGTGACATGCTGATGGGGTTGTATATCCTGCGGTCGCCGCGGGCCAGCATGGATGCGGCTCCTTCGGTCAGCGTGAAACCGGGGATCCCGTCGCGCGTCTCCTGAAGGACAACGTCCTTCTTCCGCAGGCGGCCCAGGGCGGTCCGGCTCACGGTGCCGGACGTGCCAAGGGCCTCCATGAGGACGACGATGTCCTTGGCCGACATCCAACCGCCCGCTTCCCGCAAGTACAAGCCGATGACGGTTCGCAGCAACGATGTGGTGCTCCCGGGACGGGAGTCCATATCGTCAAGAACGGCACTCACAGCAGTTCGGCGAGGGCGTCGCGGATAGCGGTCACTCCCAGCTCAACCTCGGCGTAGCTCGTGCTCAAGGGAGACAGGCCGATGCGCAGGCCATGCGGGGGACGGAAGTCCGGGATGACGCCCTTCTCCCAGAGCCTGGCTGTGACGTCGGCAAAGAGCGGGTGGTCCACAGTGATGTGGGAGCCGCGCTCGGCAGCGTCAAGCGGGCTCACGATCTGAACTCCAAGTGGAACCAGGAGCTCGCCTGCCAGGGCAATCGCATACTCCGTGAGTTTGACCGACTTCTCCCGGACCGAATCCATGCCCACAGAGGCGATCAGCTCCACCATGTCCTTGATCGGCTGCATGGCAAGAACCGGAGGAGTACCCGTGATGAACCGGCGGATTCCCTCTGCGGGACGGTACGAATCCGTCATGCCGAACGGATTGTCCGCGCCCATCCAGCCCCAAATTGGCTGCTGGAGCACGTCTTGCCGTGAGGCGTTGACATATGCGAACGCGGGGGAGCCCGGACCACCGTTGAGGTACTTGTAGGTGCAGCCGACGGCCAGGTCAACGTTCCAGGCATCAAGGTCCAACGGCACGGAACCTACGGAATGGCACAGGTCCCAGAGCATGAGGGCACCTGCGGCATGCACCTTGCCGGTGATTGCCTTCGCGTCTGCCAGGAACCCGGAGCGGTAGGCCACATGGCTAAGAACCACGACGGCGGTCCGCTCGCCAAGGAGCCCGTCAAGGTCCGCCGCACGAACGCCGCTTGCGGGGTTGGTGGCGATCCATTTGATGCTTGCCCCGCGTTCCTTGGCGATACCTTCGATGATGAAGCGGTCCGTGGGGAAGTTGTCCCGGTCAATGATGATCTCGTCACGGCCCGGCTGGGCATCTACCGCTGCCCGGATCAGCTTGTACAGCATGACCGAGGTGGAGTCGCCCACGGTGACCTGCCCGGGAGCCGCACCAAGCGTCACTTCGCCGATGCGGTCGCCCACGCGCGTAGGCTCATCCATCCACTGTTCGTCCCAGCCGCGGATCAGCCGGCTGCCCCAGGCGTCCTGGACAAACGACTGCAGGTTGGCAGCAGTTGCTTTCAAGGGACGCCCGAGGGAGTTGCCGTCCAGATACGAGGTGAGCTGTCCGGCGTCGGGCGTGTAGAAGGCCTCACGCTGGGCGGCGAGCGGATCTGCGGCGTCCAGTTCGGCCGACGTTGGCCGTTGGGTCTGCTGGGCGGTAGTCATGGTTCCCTCCTGGGGAGTGGTGTCCGGAAGTTTGTTAGTTGCCGATCTCAGTGCGGACCGCGTAAAGCTCGGGGAAGAAGGTGAGATCAAGTGCACGTTTGAGGAAGTCGACACCGGAGGAACCGCCGGTGCCTACCTTGAACCCGATGGTCCGCTGGACCGTGCGCAGGTGGCGGAAACGCCAGGCCTGGAAGTTGTCTTCGACGTCCACCAGGTCTTCGCACGCCTCGTACAGTCCCCACTGGGTATCGTCCGATTCGTAGATCTTCTGGAAGACGGGCACCAGATCCTTGCGGAAGGTCCACGGCTCGCTGGTGTCACGCTCAAGGATGTCTGCCGGAATGTCGTATCCGGCGCGGGCGAGCACCGCCAGGAAGGCGTCGTACAACGTGGGCTCGTCCAGAAGCCTGCTGAGCAGCGCATGTGCCTCGGGGTCGCTTTCGAAAACCCGCAGCATGCCACGGTTCTTGTTGCCCAGCAGGAATTCAACGCCTCGGTATTGGTAGGACTGGAAACCTGAGGAACTGCCCAGGAAGCCGCGGAACTGCGCATACTCGCGGGGCGTGAGCGTACCCAGGACCGACCACTGTTCGGTCATGGTGCGCTGGATGGCTTTGACGCGGGCGATGCATTTCAGGGCTTTGCCAAGGTTGTCCTGGTCGAAAAGCCTGCGGGCTTCCAAGAGCTCGTGAAGGACCAGTTTGAGCCATAGCTCACTGGTTTGGTGCTGGATGATGAACAGCAGTTCGTCGTGGTGCTCCGGCTGGCTGAGCGGATGCTGCGAGTTGAGCAGGTGGTCCAGGTCCAGATAGCCGCCATAGGACATCGCATGCCGGAAATCGGTGCGCACTGAGTCTTCTATGTGGCGGACACTTTGGGGGGAATGGACTGGGGGCTTTTCCATACCTTCGAGATTATCACTTCCATGACGAACGTCAAGAGAATGATTTTATTGGCACCTCCTTCCCCTGAAGTTCTCCGCGGTACCGTACGCTGGGCTTGATACACCGGAACCTGGGGGAAGGGAGGACGGCCATGGCCTCCAACATGCCGGTGTCCATATATTTGGACGTCGACGGCGTGGTGAACCCGTTCGGACCCCAAGGCGTCACTGATTGGGGCGGCGAATGGAAAATCGCCGACGCCGGAATCCTTGACGTCGCGTTCGCGCCCGAGGCAGTGGCCGAACTCAACGAGCTCGCGGCTCATCCCTCCGCCCGCTTTGTATGGCTCACCACGTGGGAGCGCCTTGCCCCGGAGTTCCTCTGTCCTGCCATTGGACTGAAGGGCGAGGACTGGCCTGTCCTTTCCAGCCAGGGGTGGGACCAAAGCCCGGAATGGTGGAAACTCGGGGCGCTCCAGAAGGACCTGGCCGCGATGGGAGCTGAGCGCTTCGTGTGGCTGGACGACCAACTTGGCCAGGAGTCAGACGCCCGTTCCTGGGCCGAATACCACCAGGACCGTGTGCTTTGCATCTCACCGGATCCGCGCAAGGGACTCTCCCGCAGCGATCTTGCCGCGGTCCGGACCTTCCTCGGTTGACCGAGGTGCTGGTACATGTTTGTCGGCTCGGTGGTTGGCACGTAGGATTCTTAAGGTTTCAAGCCCGCCGGATAGAGTGCGGCAAGTCCAGTCAGTTGAACAATGGCTGAACTATGCTGTGCATGGCAGGTATGGGGAAGTGAAACTCCTGAACGTCGACTCTGCAGATTGGGCAACAGGTGGAAATCACCTTCATGGTCGCGCTTGTCATAGCGTTGGCCCTATTCTTTGACTTCACCAACGGCTTTCACGACACAGCCAATGCGATGGCCACGCCTATCGCTACGGGGGCGATCAAGCCCAAGACGGCGGTTGCCCTGGCTGCCGTGCTCAACCTTGTTGGGGCATTCCTATCAACTGAAGTGGCAAAAACCATTTCCGGCGGACTCATCCGGGAAGGCTCGGACGGTATCCACATCACGCCGGACATCATCTTTGCGGGCCTGATGGGTGCAATCCTCTGGAACATGGTCACCTGGCTCAAGGGCCTGCCTTCCAGTTCCTCCCACGCACTGTTCGGCGGCCTCATCGGCGCCGCCGTGGTGGGTATCGGAGTGCACTCCATAAACTTTGAAACAGTGCTGCAGAAGGTGATCCTGCCGGCTGTCTTTGCACCACTTATCGCAGGCGCCGTGGCGTACCTTTGTACCCGGCTGGCCTATGCGCTGACTTCCCGGCATGACCCGGAAACGGGGGACAAGCTCACGCAGAAACGCGGCGGTTTCCGGACCGGCCAGATCTTCACGTCCAGCCTCGTGGCCCTCGCTCACGGCACCAACGATGCCCAGAAGACCATGGGCATCATCACCCTGGTCCTCATCGCCGCAGGTACGCAGACTCCGGGATCCGGTCCACAGTTCTGGGTTGTGGCCGCTTGTGCTTTGGCCATCGCCATCGGTACTTATGCCGGCGGCTGGCGCATCATCCGCACCATGGGATCGGGCCTGACCGAAGTAAAGCCTGCGCAGGGCTTCTCGGCCGAGACCAGCACTGCCTCAGCCATCCTGGCTTCTTCCCATCTGGGCTTCGCGCTCTCCACCACGCAGGTCGCCTCCGGCTCGGTCATTGGCTCCGGCCTGGGCCGAAAGGGCACGTCCGTGCGTTGGGGCACTGCCGGCAAGATCGCTTTGGGTTGGCTGTTTACCCTGCCGGCGTCGGCCATCGTAGGTGCACTTACCGCGCTCCTGGTGAACATCGGCGTCGTGGGTGTGGTCATCGCCGCGGTTGTCGGTAGCGCCGCCGTCGTCTTCATGTTTGTTGCATCGCGTAAATCGCATGTCGGCCACCACAATGCAGTCGAAGTCGAAGAAGCCGGCCACGCGGTCAAGTTCAGCAAGAAAAAGAAATCCCGAAAGTCCGTCAACAACAAGGATGTGCAGCGATGAAGTGGCTGGAATTGCTTCAGGTTGCCGGCGTCACGCTCGTTGCTGCTGTGACTCTGGTGGTCCTTTACTCCCTGGGAGTACGCCTCACCGCAATTGCGGGTGACGCCCAGCAGAAGTCGCCCGGACTGGTTCGCTCCCTGGCGGCCGTATGCTTTGCCATCTGCGGGCTCGCTGTGCTGTTCGGCATCTACCTGATCGTGCCCTACTTCGGAAAGTAACGCCCTCTCTGGCAGCAAAGTCCGTTCGGGAGAATAATCAGCAGTGAAGTTACATCACTGCGTGGTCGTGATCCGGCAGATGTGGGGCTGTCATGAAGTGCCATTCCCGAAGCCATCTCATCGGACTGGCGCTGGTTCCGGTCCTGATGCTGGCACTTTCTGCCTGCGTTCCCAACACCGCCTCACCAGGTAATCCTTCCCCCAATCCGGCTCCGCCCGTCACCACCGCCACGTCACCAGCGGTTCCCACCGCCGTCGATCCCACCGCGGGGCAGCCCGCAGGTCCGGCGGGGCCCGGAGCTCCACAAGCAGAAGCGCCGGTGGTGCGCTGGGTGCCCATTGGACCAGTAGGCCCCAACGATCCCACATCGGGTCAACGCTATCTTCTGCTGCAGCAATTCCAATGCGATGCCCTGGCCCAAAGCCTGGAAGGCGCGGAAGACGCTGCGGTCTGGCTGGCGGGCGCGGCTGTCTGCAAGGCACTGCAAAGTGGTACCCAGCAGGACTGGCAGCGGGCTTCGAACGCCGTTGCCGCAACACCGCGCATACCGCAGACCCAGTGTCTTGAGTTCACGGTCGCAGCAACGTCAGCCTCTGCGATCGCCCAACACCGCAGCAACCCGGGAGTTCCACTAAAGCCCGAGACCGCCCCGGGTGAAGCTTGCCCTCGGCACTTGAGCGGCCTCACGGTGGTAGACAACGACCTGAGGCCAGTGGCCGGCACAGCACGTGCCTCCGGCCCCCGATCAGGCGGAACTGTCGTCAGGCTGGATGGCTATTACGTCAGGGTTGCGGACATCCTGTTCGACGGCGTCCCGGCAGCCCCCGAAATAGTTGCCGGAGGAGGGGATTACGAAACGCTATACCTGAGGATGCCGCCGGCCGACGGCCGCGACTCCCTCCGCATTTCCATTACGGACACCGTGGACATCAGCGGAACAGTGACCTTCTTCTATGAAGATTCCACGCCGACCAGCACGGGCCCGGGTGGAACGCCCAAAACCCCTGGAACCCGGCCAAGCGCTGAACCCACGCAGAGCGCCCCGCCAGCCATTCCTTCTGTTGGCGCGTCCCCCACGGCAACTCCATGAGCGTCGCCCAGGAACCCGCTGCGTCACAAGAATCCGATGCGTCCCAAATAGCCGATGAGCGGAGCCTGGTCAACAACCGCTGGCAGCGGACCCTGGACGTCCTCTCCGTCATTGGTCCGCCCCTGACCGTGGCCACGGCGTTGTTGGTCTACTTCGGCTGGGCGCGGACGGATGCCCAGGCGAAGGCCATGGGCCTGGACGTCAGCCTGTTTGGTTATACCGTGCAGGACTTTATCCTGCGGAGTATCCAGTCGCTCTTTCAGCCGTTGGCCTGGCTAGTGGTGATCGGGTTGTTGTGGCTCATGGTGGACCGGCTCGTTTCCCGGCTCCTGGGCGCCGCACGCTACCGGACGCTCCTGCGAAGGGCCGCCCTGGTGGTCCTGGTTCTTGGCTTCGCCTACGCGGCGGTGATGTGGGTGGCGATCGTGACCCAGCCGGGACGGATCCTGCTCTATGCACCCTTCCTCATCGCCGCCGGCCTGCTGGTGGGGGCATGGGGGCTGAGTGTGCGTCGCCGGGCCGCTGATCCCGTCCAACGAGTACTCCGCGCCACCAGTCCGCGCTCGCTCGAAAGATCCCTTGTGTTCGTCCTGGTCACCCTGCTGCTGTTCTGGGGAACCTCCGATTACGCGCAAGCCCTTGGGCGGGGCGCCGCCATCGACTACCAGGAAAGATCCAGCCTGCTGCCAACAGCCGTGGTGTACAGCAAGGAGCGGTTGGCCGTGACAGCGCCCAACGTCCATGAGGACTCCGCTGGTACAGACGCCGAGCCGTTGTACCGATATACGGGCCTGCGGCTGCTGGTGGTCAGCGGAGGAAGGATCTTCCTGCTCAACGATGGATGGACGCTTGCCCAGGGCAGGGTGGTGGTACTCCGCGATGATGGCAGCGTCCGTGTGGAGTATGGGAACGCCAGCGCCAACTGACTAGTCTGGGGCCATGTCGATCTTCCAGTACTACGTGGCGTCCACCGTTGACGGTTTCATTGCTTCTGAGGATGACGATCTCGGCTGGCTCCTGCAATTCGACCAGGTTGAAGGCGTGAGCGGCAGCTATGAGTCCTTCTTCGCAGGTGTGGGTTGTATCGCGATGGGCGGCGAGACCTACCGTTGGCTCATGGAGCACGAGCCCGGCAAGTGGCCGTACCCGGACACCCCCTGTTGGGTGTTCACGCATCATGAATATTCAGCTCCGGCCGGTTCCAACGTCACGTTCGTCCGTGGGGACGTGAGCGAGTTCGCACCGGATCTCCTCGCCGACGCCGGAGACAAGAACGTCTGGCTGGTGGGCGGCGGGGACCTCGTGGCCCAGTTCGCCAACGCCGGTTTGCTCCACGAGGTGATCGTCACCATCATCCCCGTTGTACTCGGCGCCGGTAAGCGGCTGCTGCCGCTCAAAGGCCCGACGGCACCACTTGAGTTGCTCTCCTCGCGCATCCTTGGCGGGGCTGCGGCTGAACTGCATTACCGCATGCCGCCGCAGTAACTGTTCCGTCAGTGGCGGTTGTTCCGGATCATGTTGGTAATCCGGGCAGTTGAAAGCCTTCGGCCTTTTTCATCGGTGATAACGATCTCGTGGGTCGCCAAGGTCCCGCCCAGGTGGATGGCGGTACACGTGCCGGTTACCGTTCCGCTGGCAATCGAGCGGTGATGCGTCGCTCCGACTTCGATTCCCACAGCGTGCCGACCCCTGCCGGCGTGAAGCGATGCCGCAAACGAACCCAGGGTTTCGGCGAGGACCACGTGGGCTCCGCCGTGAAGGATGCCGGCTACCTGCGTGTTCCCTTCCACCGGCATGGTTGCCACAGTTCGTTCGGCGCTGAGCTCGGTAAACCGAATACCCATTTTCACCACAAGTGAGCCAACGCCGTGCCCGGAAAGCCAATCATGGAACTCTTCGGGCACACCTGCCTCGTTGAGTTCGTCGACAAACCGGTTCGGCGTGAAATTGTCCATCATGCCAACTAGGCTGGCACCTGTGAGTGAAACAACCAAACCGGACCAGGTTCCAACGGCCCAAGCTGCTGCCATTGCAACAGCACCCACCCCCTCTTCCACCGCTTCATCCAGCACCACGGGGGAGGGCCGGCCCAGGTTGCTGGTCCTGGATGGCCATTCCATGGCATTCCGGGCCTTCTACGCCCTTCCTGCTGAAAACTTCTCTACTGCCAGAGGCCAGTACACCAACGCCGTGCACGGATTCACCTCCATGCTGATCAACCTGATCAAGGACCAGAAGCCCACGCACGTCGCCGTCGCGTTTGATGTCTCTGACGACACCACGTTCCGCAAGGCCGAGTACAGCGAGTACAAGGGTGGCCGCAACGCGACGCCGGCGGAGTTCCAAGGCCAGATCGCGCTGATCGCGAGGGTCATGGAGGCATGGGGTATCAAGACCATTGCGCTGCCCGGCTACGAGGCTGACGACATCCTGGCCACCCTTGCTGCCCAGGCGGACGCTGCCGGCTTTGAGGTCCTCCTGGTCTCGGGGGATAGGGACTCCTTCCAGCTCATCAATGACAACGTGTTTGTGCTCTACCCCAAACAGGGCGTGAGCAACATCCCCAAGCTGGATGCCGCCGCCATTGAAGAGAAGTACTTCGTCAAGCCTGCCCTGTATTCGGACCTTGCAGCCTTGGTGGGCGAATCCGCGGACAACCTTCCGGGCGTACCGGGCGTGGGGCCAAAGACTGCCGCCAAGTGGATCAACCTCTACGGTGGCCTGGAGGGCATCCTGGAGAACCTGGACGCCATCGGTGGCAAGGTGGGCGGGGCCCTCAAGGAGAACCTTGAGAACGTCAAACGGAACCGGAGGTTGAACCAGCTGCTGACAGACCTCGAACTGCCCGTCAGGCTGGAGGACCTCCACGAGCCGCGCCCCGACCGGCAGGCCATCGAGGAACTGTTCGAGGAGCTGGAATTCCGTACCCTGCGCGCCCGGTTGTTCGATCTCTACGGCGACGACACCACCGGTGCTGCCCCGGACACCATCGAAGCCCCCGAGTTTGACACACTCAAGGACTCCGCTGGGCTGGAGGCCTTCTTCAGCGCCGGTTCCGGCACACGTTCCGCGATAGCCATCCAGCCGGTCCAAGGCCGTATAGGCGAGGATGCCAGCGCATTGGCTGTGGTCCGGAACAATGGCGCTGCCTATATTGACCTCACGGAGTTGGATTCAGCAGCCGAGTCGGTGCTGGCCAACTGGCTCCGGGACCCTGAAGAAGCCAAGGTGGTGCACGAGTTCAAGGCCGCCCTCAAGGCCCTGCACAACCGTGGCCTGGGCCTGGAAGGCGTGGTTGATGACACGTCGGTTTCCGGATACCTGATCCAGCCTGACCGCCGCAGCTACGATCTCCCTGAGCTCGCCCAGGTCCACCTCAAGATCTCCTTGGGCGTTGTGACCGCATCGGCCGGGCAGTTGGAACTGGACCTCATGGGAGGCAGTGACCAAGCAGCAGCTGCAGCGCTCGTCCAGCAGGCCGCCGTCGTGCATGCCCTCAGCAAGCACTTCGAGAAGGAACTTGCCGAGCGCAAGGCCGACGCCCTGCTGACCACGCTGGAGCTTCCGGTGTCCCGCGTCCTGGCGCAGATGGAACTGACCGGTATCTACGTCTCCATGGATCGCATGAACGAGCAGCTTGCGGACCTCACCAAGGTGATCGAGAATGCCCAGGAGCAGGCCTTCGCGGCGATCGGGCACGAGGTAAACCTGGGTTCACCCAAGCAGCTCCAGACCGTCCTTTTTGAGGAACTCGGCCTCCCGAAGACCAAGAAAATCAAGTCCGGCTACACCACGGATGCGGCATCCTTGAAGGCCCTGCTGGAGAAGACCGGCCATGAATTCCTGGTGCAGCTGATGGCCCACCGGGAATCGTCCAAGCTCGCGCAGATGGTGGAAACACTCAAGAAGTCCGTGTCGGATGATGGACGTATTCACACCACCTACGCTCAGAACATTGCTGCCACGGGCCGGATCTCCTCGAACAACCCCAACCTGCAGAACATCCCGGTCCGCAGCGAAGAAGGACGCCGGGTCCGTGGGATCTTCGTGGTCAGCGAAGGGTATGAATGCCTGCTGTCCGCTGACTACTCACAGATCGAAATGCGCATCATGGCCCACCTCTCCGGTGACGAGGCACTGATCCAGGCATACAGGGACGGCGAGGACCTGCACCGCTTCGTGGGCTCGCGGATCTTTAACGTCCCTCCTGCCGAAGTCACCAGCGCGATGCGTTCCAAGGTGAAGGCCATGTCCTACGGCCTGGCTTACGGGCTGACCTCGTTTGGCCTCTCAAAGCAGCTGGAGATTTCCGTGGACGAGGCCCGGACGCTGATGAAGGACTACTTCGATCGCTTCGGCGGCGTGCGTGACTACCTCAGGGGCGTTGTGGACCAGGCGAGGGTGGACGGTTACACGGCCACCATTGAAGGTCGCCGCCGTTACCTCCCGGACCTCACCAGCACCAATCGCCAGGCCCGCGAGGCAGCCGAGCGCATTGCCCTGAACTCGCCCATCCAGGGTTCCGCCGCCGATCTCATCAAGCGCGCAATGCTGGGCGTTTCGGCCGAACTTGCAAGCCAGGGCTTGAAATCGCGGATGCTTCTCCAGGTCCACGATGAACTCGTCCTCGAGGTGGCACCGGGAGAGCGCGACGCCGTCGAAAAACTGGTAGTGGAGCAAATGGGGTCTGCTGCTGAGCTGTCAGTCCCGTTGGACGTTCAGCTCGGCGTAGGTTCCAGCTGGTACGAGGCCGGCCACTAGTCGCCGTAAGTTCCGAAGGTTCGCCGGAGGGCGCGCCGCCTCGATGGTGGCGCGCCCTCCGGCGTCTGGCTAGGCTCGGGGCGTGGCTGATCCCAATGAAAGTTATTCCGAAACGAACTCCGCCGAGAAATATGCCGAAAAATACAGGGTTCAACAATTCCCTGCAGTAGCTGATCGTGAGGACCCTGCCTACTCCCGCTGTGCCGCATGGGTCCAGGCAGTCTCGCACGGCTTCCACCAGCACAGGCGCGACGACGACTACATCGCCAAGACCTTGGGGGCTTACCGCGCGGACCACCGCGAATTGACCGGGGTGTACATCAACGGTGACGTTCCCGAGCACGCTCTGGGTGCGGAGGTCCCGGTGGCCACGTACGGCACCATGCGCAAATCCCTGAACATCGGGTTTGGCAGGCAACTTGAATCAAACCTGGTGACCAACGTGACTGTCCGTGGAACGCACCGGCGCAAAGGGCTGCTCCGGGGCATGATCACCGCTGACCTTGCGGGCGCAAAGGACGATGGTCTCGCCATGGCAGCGCTCACCGCCTCAGAGGGTTCCATCTACGGCCGCTTCGGTTTTGGCGTGGCTACATTTGAACGCAGCATCAAGGTCGATACGGGACCCCGTTTCCGCCTTAGGGGGTTGGCAACAGGAACGGTAGAGGTGGCGGATCCGGCCGTGCTCCTTGACGTTGCGCCGCAGGTCTTCGGCCACGTCCAGCGGGCGACTCCTGGTTCAGTGGACCGCCAGGAGTACTATCGCTTGCTGGCTTCCGGAGCGATCGGTCATGACGGGAAGCCGGACACTGCTGTCAGAAGCGCCCTTCACTACAACGCCTCCGGGACCCCGGACGGCTACGTTTCCTATCGTTTCAAGGGCTGGGATGCCAAGCCCTACACCATGGAAATTGTGGACCTCGTTGCTGGTACCAATGCGGCTTATCTCGATCTCTGGCGCTTCCTTGGGAGCATCGATCTCATTGACCAGGTGACCTGGGCCGAGGCTCCCGTGGATGATCCGTTGACGTGGGCCCTGGAAGATCCCAGATGCATCGACTCCTCGGACGTGCGGGACATGTTGTGGCTACGGATCCTGGACGTTCCGGCTGCGCTGTCCGCCCGCCGGTACCCGGTTGCCGGAAAGCTCGTCATGAAAGTCTCGGATACTCTTGGTATGGCAGGTGGCACGTGGGCGTTGGAGTCCGACGGCGGTGCTGCCGCGGCCGTCACTGAGGCATCCGGCCAGGAACCCGATCTCTGCATGGATGTCGCCGATCTCGCGTCCATCTATCTTGGTGCTGTGTCCCCAGTGACGCTCACTGCTGCCGGGCGGATGAGTGAATGCAAGCCAGGTGCCGCGTTCGCAGCCCAGCAGCTTTTCGCTGTGGAACGGCCGGCGCACTGCCTCACCCACTTCTAGAAAAAGCTCCTGCAAGAAGCACCTTCACAAATAACTCCAATACTCAATAGACAAGGACATCCATGGGGGATTCCAAGCGGCGGCCGTTGGCCGGCCGGCGTTCAGTGCTGCTTGGAATGGCGGGGCTGGCAACTGCAGCCCTGGCGGCTTGCGCGGACAACGGGAGGACGGCGCTCCCGGACGCCGCTGGACCAGGGCAGCCGGCCCCTGTTATTCCACCAAACGGACCAGGAGCCGGCCCTGCCACGCCACCGCCCTCCATCGCCGCGCTGTCCAGCGAGCAGGCTGCTGCCGCCCTCGCGGCCAAACCCGGCGGCGGTGAGGGAGGCAGCGGCGACACAGGCGACCAGACTCCAGTGCCGCCGTCGAGCGCTTCCGCATCGCCAGCCGCAATCCCGGCCAAGCCGCAGATCCTGGCAGAATTTGGACCCTTGCGGCCGCAGGAGTGGGGGCTTCACGTTACGGGTGTGGTGAACAATTCTGCCTCCCGGCATGTGGCCCTCACGTTCGATGCCTGCGGCGGCCCCGGCGGAACCGGCTGTGACCACAAATTGCTGAAGTCCCTTCGCAGCCTCAACGTCCCGGCCACCCTTTTCATTAACAGCCGTTGGATTGCCGCGAACAGGTCACTTGCCGCGGAACTGGCCGCCGACCCCCTGTTCGAGCTCGCGAACCACGGCACACTCCACCTGCCCTTGTCAGTTAATGGCAAGTCCGCCTACGGCATTGCTGGAACGGCAAACCCGGCCGCAGTGTACGAGGAACTGATGGGCAACCAGGCCCTGATGCTTGAGTTGACCGGTGTTTCCCCGCGCTTCTTCCGGCCAGGAACGGCGTTCTACGACGAAGTCGCTGCAAGCATGACCCGCAGGCTCGGGATGCTGCCGGTCAACTTCACGGTAAACGGCGACGGCGGGGCCACCTTTGCTCCGGCTACCGTCGCCGGAGAACTGGCCAAGGCAGCGGCGGGAGACATCGTCATCTCGCACTTCAACAGGCCGGGCGCGGGAACCGCAGAGGGTTATGCGAGGGCTTTGCCTCGCTTGCTGGAGCGCGGGGTTACGTTCGCGCGCCTCGGGGAGGTCCTGCCTGTGTGAAGGCCTTCTCTGGTCCTGCCGGGGTCCTTTTGACCCTGCTTTGCAGATACGACTAGAATAAACGGGCGTGTACTACGTGCATGCGTCCATTTTGTATTAATCCACAAATCAGGATGACCCGGTATTTTGCCGTGTTCTGCCGTCCGGACCCGGGCGGCAGCGGTTTGCCTGACCGACACACTATCCACAACGGAGCCCCTACTACATGACCATCACCTCCACCGAGAAGCCCGGTACCCCCGTAGTCGCCATTAACGACATCGGTACCGCTGAGGACTTCCTCGCAGCTGTCGACGCCACCATCAAGTACTTCAACGACGGTGACCTCGTCGAAGGTACCGTCGTCAAGGTCGACCGCGACGAAGTCCTGCTCGACATCGGTTACAAGACCGAAGGTGTCATCCCTTCCCGCGAGCTTTCCATCAAGCACGACGTTGACCCCGGCGAAGTTGTTGCCGTTGGCGATCAGGTCGAAGCTTTGGTTCTCACCAAGGAAGACAAAGAAGGCCGTCTGATCCTCTCCAAGAAGCGTGCTCAGTACGAGCGCGCCTGGGGCGACATCGAGAAGGTCAAGGAAGAAGACGGCGTCGTTACCGGTACCGTCATCGAGGTTGTCAAGGGTGGCCTCATCCTGGACATCGGCCTGCGCGGCTTCCTGCCCGCATCCCTCGTCGAGATGCGTCGTGTCCGCGACCTCGCTCCGTACATCGGTCAGCAGATCGAAGCCAAGATCATCGAGCTGGACAAGAACCGCAACAACGTTGTGCTGTCCCGCCGTGCATGGCTCGAGCAGACCCAGTCCGAGGTCCGCTCCACGTTCCTCAACAAGCTGGAAAAGGGCCAGGTTCGTCCCGGCGTCGTTTCCTCCATCGTCAACTTCGGTGCATTCGTGGACCTTGGCGGCGTAGACGGCCTCGTTCACGTTTCCGAGCTGTCCTGGAAGCACATCGACCACCCGTCCGAGGTTGTCGAGGTTGGCCAGGAAGTCACCGTCGAGGTCCTCGAAGTGGATCTGGACCGCGAGCGTGTCTCCCTGTCGCTCAAGGCTACGCAGGAAGACCCGTGGCAGACCTTCGCCCGCACCCACGCCCTCGGCCAGGTTGTTCCGGGTAAGGTCACCAAGCTGGTTCCGTTCGGTGCGTTCGTTCGCGTCGAAGACGGCATCGAAGGCCTCGTTCACATCTCCGAGCTGGCTGTCCGCCACGTTGAGCTCGCCGAGCAGGTTGTCTCCGTTGGCGACGAACTGTTCGTCAAGGTCATCGACATCGACCTCGAGCGTCGTCGCATCTCCCTCTCCCTCAAGCAGGCTAACGAGGGCGTTGACGCTGACAGCACCGAGTTCGATCCCGCTCTGTACGGTATGGCCGCTGAGTACGACGAAGAGGGCAACTACAAGTACCCCGAGGGCTTCGACCCCGAGTCGAACGAATGGCTCGAAGGCTACGAGACCCAGCGCGCCGCCTGGGAGCAGCAGTACGCTGACGCCCAGACCCGTTGGGAAGCCCACAAGAAGCAGGTTGCACAGCACGCTGCTGACGACGCTGCCGCTGCAACGTCCGGTGAGAGCGATTCCGGCACCACCAGCTACTCCTCGGAGCCGGCTGCTGCTGAGTCCAACGCCGGCACCCTGGCGTCCGACGAAGCTCTCGCAGCACTGCGTGAGAAGCTGACCGGCAACTAATTCCGCCACCCCTCAGGGGATGCGCTGAATAGCCAAAGAAGGACCCCTGCCATGCGGCAGGGGTCCTTCTGCTTAAGCCAAGTGGAAAGAGCACCGGCTATCGGAGCGCCAGCCGCGCCTTTACCAAAGCCCCCTCGAACGCCAACTCGGCGCCGAGGGAAGACAGCAGGGATTGTGCAGCCTTGTTTCCTGGCGTCGTGCAGGCTTCAAGGACCGCGAAGCCACGGGCACGCGCTTCGTCTGCCACCAGCTGCAGGGCAAGCCGCCCAACACCTTGGCCGCGGAAGGGAGCGGCAAGCCATATACCGGTTTCTACGGCATCGGGTCCTACGGCATCAGGCCCGGACGACTTCAACCGGACCGAGCCCACCACCGTTCCGCCTGCCACAACAGCCCAGGTCTTCTCACGCGCAGGCCCTTCAAGTCCGGCCGCGGCCGCCCGGTGATAGGCGCGGAACCAGGCGATCCGCTCAGGGTTCCATCCCGGCGTTGTGCCCAGCGGCGGAGTGACCTCATCGGCGCTGGCATGCGACAGAGCCACGGCAAGCAATTCCTTGAGCATTTCCTCGTCAACGTGGGCCAGTGCCACCTGGGGATCCACCGTTGATTCAGGGCACATCGATCCACTCCGTTCCCTGCGGACTCAGTCTGCCCGTGCCTGCAGTGAGGGCCGCTACACGGGAATGCGCGTCCGCGATGGCGTCGCTGTTGTCCGCCAGCGCGACCCTGAGGACTGTGTGCTTGGCTTCATAACTGGTGTTCGCCATGACAAAGCCGGATCCGCGGAGTTCGTTCTCCAACCGTCCGGCATCCGCGTGCGGCACGTCGATGTCGCAAAGCCGCAGCCGCCGACGCTGCACCAGAGGTGCCAGTTCCAAAGCGGCAGATACCGATTCGGAATAGGCGCGGACCAGCCCGCCCGCGCCCAGGAGGATTCCACCGAAATAGCGGACGACGACGACGCTTACGTCGCTAAGGTCCGTCACCCCGGGCGCGGTCTCACGCTTGAGCAGTGCCTCCAGCATGGGAATACCCGCAGTGCCCGACGGTTCGCCGTCGTCACTGGAACGTTGAATCATCCTGTCCGGACCTACAACGAAAGCCGAACAGTGGTGCCGTGCGTCATGGAACTCGCGTCGCAGCGCAGCCACCAGGGTGCGTGCAGTATCTTCGTCGGGCGAGCGGCGGAGGACGGTGATGAAGCGTGAACGCCGGATCTCCAGTTCGTGTCGGAAATCCGGACCTTCAGCGAGCGTTGTGTAAGTGGTTGCACGGCTGTCATCCTCAATTTCCACCGCTTCAGTCTAGTGTGGAGGGGTGTTGAAAATCGGGCTGACGGGCGGCATCGCCTCGGGAAAATCGCTGGTGGCGGCCAGGCTGCAAGAGTTGGGCGCCCTGCTCATTGATGCTGACCTCATCGCCAGGCAGGTGGTGGAGCCTGGAACTCCGGGCCTTGCCCGTGTTGTGGAGGCTTTCGGGCCGGGGATCCTGGACCCTGAGGGGAAACTGGACCGTCCCGCCCTTGGCGCCATAGTTTTCCAGGATCCCTCGCGGCGGGAAGTACTCAATGGCATCATCCATCCGTTGGTCCGGGAGTCAGCAGCGAAAATCGTCGCCGAAGCCGCGGATGAGGACATTCTGGTCCAGGACATTCCCCTGTTGGTTGAGACAGGGCAGGGGAGTGCTTTCCACCTGGTCATTGTGGTGGACGCCCCCGATGAGGTGCGGATTCAACGGATGGTGGGTCTTCGCGGAATGAGCCTGGAGGACGCCCGTTCCCGAATGGCAGCCCAAGCCAGCCAGAAGGCAAGAAACGCTGCAGCGGACATCGTCCTGGAAAATTCCGGTAGCCGGGAGGAACTGCTCGCCACAGTGGATGCCTTGTGGTTCGGGCGATTGGTGCCTTTTGCAGACAATTGCCGGCGTGGAGTTCGTGCCCGGCGGACAAATGGTCCTGTCCTGTCCGCCTCGAGAACCGGCTGGGGCCTGGAAGCGGCCCGGCTCTCCTCGCGCATCCAGGCGGCAGCACCGGAGGACATCCTTGCCGTGGACCACATTGGGTCAACGTCCGTGCCCGGATTGGCCGCCAAGGATGTCATAGACCTTCAAGTGACTGTTGCCGACCTTGAGGTGGCGGATCGCATTGCACCGCGTCTGGCCACAGCAGGATACCCACGTGTTCCCGGCGTTTTCGCTGACACTCCGAAGCCGTCGGAACCTGATCCAGCCCAATGGCAAAAGCGCTTCCATGCCAACGCGGATCCGGGACGCCCGACGAACCTGCATGTGCGCGTTGCCGGCTCGCCCGGCTGGAGATACGCCCTGCTGTTCCGTGACTGGTTGAGGGCGGAACCTTCTGCCGTTGCCCTGTATGAGGGGCACAAGCGCCAACTTGCTGCACAGCATGCCACCGACCCCGGCACCGCTGGCTATGCCGATGCCAAAGAACCGTGGTTCACAGACATCGCCTGGCCGCTGATGGATGAGTGGGCCAACCGCACTGGCTGGCAACCGCCGTCGTATTCTTCCGTTGCAGCGGGACATAAATCCGGACAATAACTGTCGGGGTGCGGGGGTAGATTGGTGTCATGAGCCTTGCCCAGGAGATCAACCGTGTCGTCGCGCCCTTCGAAGTCGTCAGCGATTACAAGCCCGCCGGCGACCAGCCGGCTGCCATTGCGGAACTGACAGAACGCATCAACAACGGCGAGAAGGATGTTGTCCTTCTCGGCGCCACCGGTACGGGCAAGAGCGCCACCACAGCCTGGCTTATTGAGCAGGTGCAGCGTCCCACACTGGTCATGGTTCAAAACAAGACCCTGGCAGCCCAGCTGGCCAACGAGTTCAGGGAACTCCTGCCCAACAATGCAGTGGAGTACTTCGTCTCGTATTACGACTACTACCAGCCCGAAGCGTACGTACCCCAAACGGATACGTTCATCGAAAAAGACTCCTCGGTCAATGAGGAAGTCGAGCGACTTCGGCACTCGGCCACCAACGCGCTGCTGACCCGGCGCGACGTCATCGTAGTAGCCACAGTCTCCTGTATCTACGGCCTGGGAACACCCGAAGAGTACATCGCGGGCATGGTGACGCTCACCAAGGGCGCCGAAATGAACCGGGATCACCTCCTTCGCAAGTTCGTTTCCATGCAGTACGCGCGCAATGACATGGACTTCCACCGGGGCACCTTCCGCGTCCGTGGTGACACTGTAGAGATCATTCCCATGTACGAGGAACTCGCACTCAGAATCGAATTTTTCGGCGACGAAATCGAGAACATCTACACGCTGCATCCGGTCACCGGCGAGGTCATCCGCGAGGAAACCGAGATGTACGTCTTCCCGGCTTCGCACTACGTGGCCGGCCCGGAACGAATGGGCCGCGCGATCACAGCCATCGAAGACGAACTCGCCGAGCGCCTGAAGGTGCTGGAGAGCCAGAACAAGCTGGTGGAAGCCCAGCGCCTGCGGATGCGGACCACCTACGATCTCGAAATGATGCAGCAGATGGGTTTCTGCAACGGCATCGAGAATTACTCCCGGCACATTGACGGCCGTGCAGGCGGTACCGCACCACACTGCCTGTTGGACTACTTTCCTGACGACTTCCTCCTGGTCATCGACGAATCCCACGTCACCGTCCCACAGATTGGCGCCATGTACGAAGGGGACATGTCCCGCAAGCGCACACTGGTGGACCACGGCTTCCGGCTGCCCTCGGCCATGGACAACAGGCCTTTGAAGTGGGACGAGTTCCTTGAACGCATCGGCCAGACCGTTTACTTGTCGGCCACGCCCGGCAAGTACGAGCTCGGGAAGGCAGACGGCACTGTCCAGCAGATCATCCGGCCCACTGGACTCATCGATCCCGAGGTGATCGTGAAGCCCACCAAGGGCCAGATCGATGATCTCCTGGGCGAAATCCGCCAACGCACTGAACGGGATGAACGCGTCCTGGTAACCACCTTGACCAAGCGGATGGCCGAAGACCTCACGGACTACCTCCTTGGCCATGGCGTCAAAGTCCAGTACCTCCACTCCGACGTCGATACTCTTCGCCGGGTTGAGCTACTGCGTGAGCTGCGGATGGGAGTCTTTGACGTCCTGGTCGGCATCAACCTCCTGCGTGAAGGCCTGGACCTGCCTGAAGTCTCGCTGGTCAGCATCCTGGATGCGGACAAGGAAGGCTTCCTCCGTTCCTCTACGTCCCTCATCCAGACGATTGGCCGCGCCGCCCGAAACGTGTCCGGACAGGTCCGCATGTACGCGGACAGGATCACGGACTCCATGGCCCACGCCATCGAAGAAACCAACCGGCGCCGCGCCATCCAGGTCAAGTACAACACCGACAACGGCGTTGACCCCCAGCCCCTTCGGAAGAAGATCGCTGATATCACGGACCAGCTGGCACGCGAAGATGCCGATACCCAGGAGCTCCTGAACAACAACAGGCTTGCCAAGGGAGCCAAACGTACCTCGGGCAGCAAGGGTGCAGCCACCGTCCGGAAGGACGGGCTGGCCGCGGCTCCAGCGGAAGACCTGGTTGGCCTCATCGAACAACTCACGGAACAGATGCACGGCGCCGCTGCCGAGCTGCAGTTCGAGGTCGCCGCCCGAATCCGTGACGAAGTGGGGGAGTTGAAGCGGGAATTGCGTCAAATGCAGTCCGCAGGGCACGCCTAAGGTAAGGTTGTGGTCACGTAGGGGAGTATCCCAAGCGCTACGTCCGTCAGCACGCAAGGCACAGATGCCTCGCCGGACTTAGTGGGCCGCTGAATGTGCATTCACCGCACTGGCAGGCCGGAGAGACTTACACCGCTTTCCCGTACCCTGCGAAAGGCCCACATTAATGGAGCTTCCAATCTGGTTTGAGGTCGGCTCGTTCGTCGCCCTCGGTATCATCTTGCTCATCGACCTCCTCCTCGTGGTCAAGCGTCCCCACGAACCATCAATGAAGGAAGCCGGCCTCTGGGTCGCCTTCTACGTTGCCTTGGCCTTGGTCTTTGCCGGTGCCATGTTCTACTTCACCGGTCCCGAATACGGCAGCCAGTTCGTCGCCGGCTGGGTTACTGAATACAGCCTGAGCATCGACAACCTGTTCGTCTTCATCATCATCATGGCCCGCTTCTCCGTGCCCCGGAAATACCAGCAGGAAGTGCTGATGGTGGGCATCATCATCGCACTGGTCCTCCGCGGTATTTTCATCGCCTTGGGCGCGGTAGTCATCGAGCAGTTCAGCTGGATCTTCTACATCTTCGGCGCGTTCCTGCTGTGGACTGCCTGGAAGCAGGCCACGGATTCCGGTGAAGACGAAGAAGAAGGCGCCGAGAACCCGCTGGTTGCGCGGCTGCGCAAGGTCCTGCCGATGTCTGAAAAGTTCGACGGCGGCAAGCTGCGGACCACGGTAAACGGCAAGAAGGTCTTCACCCCGATGCTGATCGTCTTCGTGACCATCGGCATGACCGACCTCCTGTTCGCGGTGGACTCCATCCCCGCGATCTTCGGCCTGACCCAGAGCGCTTTCATCGTCTTCACAGCCAACATCTTCGCGCTCATGGGCCTGCGCCAGCTGTACTTCCTGCTCGGTGGACTGATGAGCCGCTTGATCTACTTGAAGCACGCCCTGTCGGTCATTCTTGCCTTCATTGGCGTCAAGCTCGTCCTGCACGCAATGCATGTCAACGAGCTTCCCTTCATCAACAACGGCCACCACATCGAGTGGGCCCCAGAGATTCCCACCTTCGTTTCGTTGGCGGTCATTATCGGCACGATCGTGGTAGCAGTCGTTGCCAGCTTGCTCAGCCCGGCGGCCCGCCAGTCCAAGCTGGACGCGCGGCTGGAAGAGGACGCGAAGAAGAGCTTGAGCGAAGCAGAGTAACCGGGCTGTGAAAGTTGTAGTCTCGTGAAGTGACTACCACTTCTACTACGGCGCTGGACCCCCAACGGGTTCAGCGCCGTACTGTTTTCCTGCTCAGCTCGGCCCAGCTCCTCAGCGGAATCGGCAATGGCGCCACGTTGTCCATTGGATCACTCCTGGCCGTGGATCTGTCCGGATCCGAGGCGTGGGCGGGATCGATCACTACTGTGCTGACCCTGGCGGCAGCCCTGTCCGCACTACCGCTGGCACGGCTTGCGGAAGCTCGGGGACGCCGGGTGGGCCTCGTCTCCGGCCTGGTGGCTGCCATGATCGGGGCGCTCCTGGTGATGGCATCCGTGGTGGGTGAGTCTTTCCCGCTGCTCCTGCTCGCTGCCGGTTTTCTCGGCCTTGGTACAGCCGCCAACCTTCAAGCGAGGTTCGCCGCCGTCGACCTCGCCCACGCTGAGCGCCGCGGCAGGTCATTGTCCACCGTTGTCTGGGCAATCACTGTTGGCGCCGTGGCCGGTCCAAACCTCATCCAGCCCGGTGCCGCAGTGGGGGCCGCGTTGGGCCTGCCGCCCATTGCCGGGCCTTTCGTCTTCTCAGCTGCAGGTCTGTTCCTGGCGGCGGTGCTGCTCTTTGCCGGTTTGCGGCCCGACCCGTTGCTGCTGGCCCGGCGGTTGGCCTCGGAGTCCGCACGCACGGGAACCCTCCCTGTCAGGGGCACTATCCGCTCCGGCCTTCAGGCTGTTCGTTCCTCGCCGCGGGCCATCCTTGCGCTTTCAGCCGTGGTCGCTGCCCACGGCGTCATGGTGGCCATAATGTCCATGACCCCCTTGCACCTACAGCAGCTGGTGGGCGGTTCACACGCCGGCCATCACGGCGGAACAACTGACAGCACCGACGCCCTGGTTGTCATTGGGCTGACCATTTCGCTGCACATCGCCGGCATGTTCGCTCTGTCCCCACTATGGGGTTGGCTGACTGACAAAGCCGGCCGCATCCAGACCATCGCCATGGGCCACGGGCTTCTGCTGGTGGCAGTGCTGATCGCTGGAATCGGCCAGCAAGAACCCGTGCTGGTCACCACTGGGCTGATCATCCTTGGCCTTGGATGGTCCGCCGCGACCATCGCAGGATCCACCCTCCTTGCGGAGAGCGTTGCCGAAGAACAGAGGGTAACCGTCCAAGGCGTTTCCGATACGCTCATGGGCGCGGCCGGTGCAACGGGTGGTGCTACGTCCGGACTTGTCCTCGCCTGGCTCGGCTACGAAGGGCTGAACATAGCCGCCGGCGTGCTGGCCGCCGTAATGCTGGCCTTAACGGCCGTCACCGCGGCCCGGGTGCGCCGTTCAATCCCCCTGTAGGACCAATCCCCGCGTAGGAACGCGTGGGGTTAGCGGGAACCCCGCACCAGCCCGAAGAGCCGCCCAAAGATACCTTCGCCGTCTTCCCCTATGCCGTCATGGTGGAAGTCGTCCGTGACCCAGGTTTGAAGCCCACGGACTGCCGCGGCGGTTTCCATTGAGAGGTCATGGTCCACGTAGATGTCGTCCTTGTAGACGGCGGCTGCTGCTGGAACCTTGTTGACCGCCAACTGCTGGTGGTCGTACAGGGGACACCAGTCCGACTTGGCAGCCAGCAAGGCGGCTACGTCGCGGAGCGGGATCAGTGCCGGATCCTGTTCGAAGTACCAGGGATAGACCATTTCTCCCGTGAGCAGGGGTGCCTCTGCTCCCGGCTTGAACTCCGGGAATTCTTCCAGCACGCGCCACGCTGCCCAGTCCGTGGCCTCGCCCTGCCCGTAGATCGATTCGTGGAGGACCGCGTACAAGGGATTCCCTGCGCGGCTCACGAGGCTCCGCACTTGCTCCAGGAACACCTCCGACAGGCGTTCACCCAAAGGTGTTTCGATGAAAGCGTCCTCGAGGAGGTAGTGCAGGGAGTCCACCCGTGTGTTGCCGCCAAGGAACGATCCCACCATCTGGAACCGCTCGGGCGTCAGCCGTTCTCCGCTGGCCAGGAATTCCTCATGCTGTTCGAGGTGGCGGACGATCCTGGTGACAGTTTCGCGGTCTTCCGGATACCAGGCGAAGTACTCCGCGTTCCGCTCCGCCACCCGCCGGAAAGTGGCACGGTACACGCGCTCGGCGGGGCCGTCCAGCGGAGCAAGTCCTCCAGTGATGAGGACCTCCCGCAGCCCTTTCGGGGCGAAGGACAAATAGGTCAACGCGCAGAATCCACCAAAGCTCTGGCCCAGCACTGACCATGGTCCGGAATCCAAGGCATGCCGGATGAACTCGGCGTCGGCCACGATCGAATCAGCCCGGAAATGCGTCAGGTAGTCAGCCTGGGCTGCGGCGTCACCGCGGAGCGCCAAGGACTGTCGCTCCACAGGTGTGGAAAGGCCCGTGCCGCGCTGGTCCAGCATCAGGATCCGAAAATCCTTGGCCGCTGCCTTCATCCAACCTGAAAGGGACGTGACGCGGTTCCCGCGCCCGCCAGGTCCTCCTTGGAGGAACAGCAACCATGGAAGTTTGGCGGCCTCCTCCTCTGAGTGATCGGTGGAGGAATACTCCCGTGCGAACACAGTGATCGTTTCGCCGGTGGTCTGGTCATCCATGGCGGATTTAGCCGAACCATGGTCCAGGGGGACCGTGAAGTAGTGCTCGGCGGTTCGGAGGCCTCGGAATTCGTGCCGGGCGCGGATGCGGTGAGCGTCGGCCAAGGCTCGCATTTCAGCCATGGGCAAGAGCCTTGTTACCGTTGCTGGCACCTGCCCCGAACGTTTCCAGCGCCTCGCCGGTCAGCCTGAACGTAGACCACTCCTCCATGGGGAAGGCGCCAAGGTTCTTATAGAACTTGATGGACGGTTCGTTCCAGTCCAGGACGCTCCATTCCACCCGGGCATAGCCACGTTCGACGGCGGTCGCGGCCAGGTGCTGCAGGAGCGCCTTGCCGTGGCCCTCGCCTCGCGCGTCCGGAACGACGTAGAGGTCTTCCAGGTAGATGCCGTGAACACCTTCCCACGTTGAGTAATTCAGGAACCACAGGGCAAAGCCCTGCACGGTACCAGCAGCATTACAGGCCATGCTCGCATACACCCGCGGGTTCTCTCCGAACAACGCCTCGGTCAGCAGCTCCGGGGTATTCCTGACGGCGTCGGGTTCCTTTTCGTAGATCGCAAGATCGTGGATCATGCGCAGTATTGTGGGAACGTCTTCAACGGTGGCAGGGCGGATTACACTCATGCTTCCGAGCTTACTAGGGGCCGGACCGCCTACCGCCAACCCAGTGCGGAGGAACCGTACGTGACAGGCGGTTCTTGATAAGCAATGGGAACACCATCCACCGTAATGGGCGGGCCGACGTACCGGAGTCGGCCGTACGGACTGTCTACCTCGTGGTAGTCGGGCGCCGGCAGCTCGACGTCAGTCCCGGTGCCCGTCGGAAGGAGAAGTAGCTCTTCCGCTGTCCGGACCAGCGAAAGCCGCGCCGTTCCGCCACGCCCCGTACCCAGTCGCTGGGTCAGCAAAGCGAACACTGCCGCCGCAAGGCCATAACCCGTGGCGTGATCCAGTGCCTGCACGGGCAGCGCGCCGGGCCTCCACCCGCCGTCGTCGAAATGGCCATATCGGTCAGCTATGCCGCATGCTGCCTGCACCAGGCTGTCAAAGCCACGTCGCCGCTGCCAGGGACCTCCGTGGCCCCATGCGCTCAAGGCCACTGCTACGAGATCGGCGCGGCGCAGCAGCAGCGCGTCAGGGGTCAATCCAAAACGATCCAGCCCGCCGTCGCGATACCCCATGACCACCACGTCTGCCGTCTCCAGGAGGCCCATGACCGCAGCCAGATCGTCCGGATTCCGGAAGTCTGCTTCGGCGCTGCGCTTGTCAAAGCCTGAGTCAATGAAGGCGTCCGTCAGCTCCGGAAGGTGCGCAGGGTCTATCCGGAGGACGTCCGCGCCCAGGGCGCCAAGGAGCCGGGTTGCCACGGGGCCGGCAATGACGCGGGTCAGGTCAAGGACTTTGAGACCTGCCAGAGGGCGGTCTGGAACCGCGGAAGGAACCCACGACGACGGGCGGCTTGGTTCCGTGGATGGTCCCAGGTGGCCGAAACTGATCCACGGCCCCTCACTGGCCGCTTCAAACATAGGAGCGGCTGCCCACTCTTCCCTGGTACGGACGGCGGCAGCTACGCCGTTGTTGCCAGTAATAAGGTCTTCGGCTTCCAAAGACGTCATGGCCAGTAATGCGCGGTCCACATCGGCAGGTTCGCTGGCCGAGACCGCCTCCATGAGCCGGGCGGCGTGGTGTGGATAGTTGGCGTGGAGGCGGATCCAACCATCAGCGGTTCTTCGGAAACCGGACAAGGGAGCGAACCCTTCAGGTTTCTGGCCACCTATCCGCAGGTGCCCCAGGGAATCGAACGCAGCGGCCGTGGGTCCGGCAGCCACCGAATACCTGAGCGCCGTTCCCGTCAAGGCGTTCAGGGCCGTAGCTGCAGCCCGCACCGCGCCCAAAGCCAGCCCTTCCACGTCCAGTGCAGGAACGCCACCTGCGGAGGCCCACCATCGACGCGATCCGGTCCAAGGAGCAGTAGGTTGTGCGCTCATTACCTCCAGCGCCCGCAAGCTGCCGCCGAGATCGGGGACGGATTCCATGGGAGGCCTCCTTCAGCCGGTTGACGTTGAGTCGGTTTTACCCTCAGCGGCTTGGCTTAGAGCCGGTTGACGTTCGTCACGCGAACCACAGCGGTGCCCGTCTCATCGGAGGCCTCGAGGTCCACTTCGGCGGAGATGCCCCAGTCGTGGTTTCCAGCGGGGTCATCGAAGATCTGGCGGACCCGCCACGTACCGGGTTCTTCGGTGATGATGAGCAATCCGGGGCCTCGGGCATCGGGTCCCGTGCCGATGTCATCGTGTTCATCGAAGTAGTCGTCCAGAACCTCTTCCCAGCGTTCGGCGTCCCAGCCGGCGTCGACGTCCAGCTCACCCAGGGCGGCAGAGTCTTCGTCCGCGAAGAGCTCCACCCTGCGGAACATTTCGTTCCGGACCATGACCCGGAAAGCCCTGATGTTCGTGGTTAAAAGCGGCGGCGGTGGCGGGGGAGCGTCATGCGGTGTTGGCATTAGCCCTGAGGTGAGCTCCTCCCACTCATCAAGGAGGCTGGAGTCCACTTGCCGGACAAGTTCACCCAGCCAGGCGATGAGGTCTTCAAGGTCCTCGCGCAGCAAGTCCTGGGGCACGGTCTGCCTGAGTGCACGGAATCCATCCGCCAAGTAGCGCAGGACGATGCCTTCGGAGCGGGCCAGGCCGTAGAACTGCACGAACTCTCCGAAGTTCATGGCACGTTCATACATGTCGCGGATGATTGATTTGGGCGCCAACTCGAAGTCGCCCACCCATGGGGCAGCCTTTCGGTACACCTCGAAGGCTTCACCGAGAATCTCCGCCAAGGGCATCGGGTACGTCACGTCGTCGAGCATGGCCATGCGCTGCTCATATTCGATGCCGTCAGCCTTCATGGCGGCAACCGCCTCGCCACGGGCCTTCTTCTGCTGCGCAGAGAGAATCTGGCGCGGCTTCTCCAACGTGGCCTCGATAACCGAGACAACGTCCAGCGCATACGACGGCGACTCTGGATCCAACAGTTCCAGCGCGGCAAGCGCAAACGGTGAAAGCGGCTGGTTGAGGGCGAAGTTGGCCTGCAAGTGGACCGTCAAGCGGACAGAACGGCCTTCGGATTGTTGTTCATCTTCCGGAATGCGTTCAACCACACCCGCGGCCAGCAGTTCGCGGTAGATGCCCAACGCCTTCTTCATGAGTTTCAACTGTGCCGGGCGGGTCTCGTGGTTTTCACTGAGCAAGCGCCGGGTCGCCTGGAAAGGATCTCCGGGGCGTTCCATAAGGTTAAGGAGCATCGCGTGGGTGACCGTAAAACTCGACGTCAGAGGCTCCGGAACCGACTCCACCAGCCGCTTGAAGGTTGATTCACCCCAGGAAACGAAACCTTCCGGTGGCTTCTTCTTGACCACTTGGCGAAGCTTCTTCTGGTCGTCGCCGAACTTTGCCGTGGCCTTTGCCATGGCCTTGGCATTCTCCACTACGTGATCCGGCGCCTGGACCACCACCGTGCCTGCGGTATCGTATCCTGCGCGACCAGCCCGGCCGGCAATCTGGTGGAACTCACGCGGGTTGAGCACCCGGGTGCGTACGCCGTCGTATTTGCTCAAGGCCGTCAACAGAACCGTGCGGATGGGCACGTTGATGCCTACGCCCAGGGTGTCAGTGCCGCAGATGACCTTCAGGAGCCCGGCTTGTGCCAGTTGCTCCACCAAGCGGCGGTACTTGGGCAGCATCCCGGCGTGATGCACGCCGATGCCATGGCGGACCAGCCGGTTCAGTGTCTTTCCGAAGCCCGCCGCGAACCGGAAGCCTGCGATGAGCTCTGCGATGCGGTCCTTTTCTGCCCGGCTGCACATATTGATGCTCATCAGGTTCTGGGCACGCTCAATCGCTTCTGCCTGGCTGAAGTGCACAACGTAGACGGGGACCTGCTTGGTGGAGAGCAACTCTTCCAGGGTCTCGTGAACCGGCGTGAGGTGATAGTAGTAATGCAGTGGAATCGGACGCTCCGCAGAGCTGACGGTAGTGGTGGGCCGCCCGGTGAGCTCAGTGAGGCCGGCTTCGAAACGGCTGACGTCGCCCAGCGTCGCGGACATGAGCAGGAACTGGGCCTGGGGGAGTTCAAGCAGGGGAACCTGCCAGGCCCATCCGCGCTGGGGATCGGAGTAGAAGTGGAATTCATCCATGATCACAGCGCCAAGTTCCGCGGAAGCTCCCTCGCGAAGGGCAATATTGGCCAGGATCTCGGCGGTGCAGCAAATAATGGGCGCATCCTGGTTTACGCCAGAGTCACCCGTAATCATGCCAACGTTTTCGGCACCGAAGATCTCGCAGAGCGCGAAGAACTTCTCCGAGACCAAAGCCTTGATGGGAGCGGTGTAGTAACTGCGTTGGCCACGGGCCATGGCCTCGAAGTGAGCTGCAATGGCCACCAGCGATTTACCCGAGCCCGTGGGCGTAGCCAGGATGACGTTGGCGCCGGAGGCGAGCTCCATGATGGCCTCGTCCTGAGCAGCGTACAACTGCAAGCCGCGGCCTTCTGTCCACTCAACGAACCGTGTATAGATCTCGTCCGGACCCAACGGGTTGGAGGGGGTGGAACCAGGGAGCTGCTCAAGAAGTTTCATTGGTTTCCAGCTTAGTGCCCGCACGGTTTAGGCTCGCCCCAGCACTGCTGCCAAACGAAAGGAGGCTTATATGAGGTGGGATCCGTCCAAGTATGTGGAGTTCGGCAATCACAGGGACAGGCCGTTCCATGACCTGGTGGCCAGGATCCAGGCTGAGTCGCCGCAGAAAGTGGTGGATCTTGGATGCGGCCCCGGTAACCTCACAGCCACGCTGGCTGTCCGCTGGCCTGATGCCCGCGTGGTCGGCCTCGATTCCTCCGGCGAAATGCTTGCGAAGGCAGCTGGACAGGCCCGGAAATCCGCCAACCTGGAATTCGAGCAGGCGGATATTGCTGACTGGCAGCCTGACCAGGAGACCGACGTCGTAGTAACCAATGCCGCGCTCCAGTGGGTTCCCGGGCACCAAGCCATGCTCGGTCACTGGCTAAGTGCACTTAAACCGGGTGCCTGGTTCGCCCTGCAAGTGCCGGGAAACTTCACATCCCCTTCGCACACGCTCATGAGGGAGCTCGCCGAGTCACCCAAATGGTCCTCCCGCCTCGGCGGCGTTCTTCGGCATGATGGCATTGTGGGCAGTCCAGCGGACTACCTGGGTATTATGCTCGACGCCGGCTGTGCAGCTGACGCTTGGGAAACCACCTACCAGCAGCTGCTGCCGGGCAAGGACCCGGTCCTTGAATGGGTGCGGGGCACGGGACTGCGGCCCGTACTGGCAGCGCTGTCTCCCGGCGACGCCGCCGACTTCGAGCAGGAATACTCTGCTTTGCTGGGCGAGGCGTATCCGGCCACAAGCCACGGGACGGTGTTCCCGTTCCGCCGCATCTTCGCGGTGGCCCGGAAAGACACATGAGGCGCCAGGACCTGTTGCCGGTCGTAGCAATTAAGTTTCCAGCCGTCGGTGGCTTGTACCCTTTCCGCGTCGCTGGTCTAATTCTCGGCATGGACCATGGACGCTTCATTCAGCAGCAAACGCCCGCATGGGTCCCGGCACCAGGCCGGTGTTCGCGATGACTGCCATGGACGGCTTTCCCGGGAACTGGCGCCCCAACACCAGCAGCGGAGTTGCCCTTTTCGAGCAGCTGAGGCTGCGCATCATCGAACTGGCAGACTCCGGGGTCCTCGCAGTTGGAGCGAAGCTCCCGCCGGTCCGCAACCTGGCGGGCGTGTTGGATGTTGCCCCACATACGGTGGCCCGCGCCTACAAGGAACTGGAGGCTGCTGGCGTCGTCGCTACGAGGGGACGCAACGGCACCATCGTGTGTGCCCGGGATGACCGCTGGGGCGCGCTTGCGGAAGTCGCCGCCCAGTATGCTGCTGCGGCCAAAGCCCAAGGAGCGTCCTTCGCGGAAGCTGTGCAGCTTCTTGCGGCCGCATATGACGCTGATTGATACCGATCAGTAGCATGTGAGGCACGACATGGAAATTCGAAGAAGTTTTCGATTAGCATTGGTAGGTGCCCAAAGCCTTAGCTGAAGATGCAGCCATCGATGCCCTGAAGAGCGCAGCCGTCGTTCCCGATACCAAGCCCACCAGGCCGGATCTGTCCCGGCTGGTAGTCAAAGGCGCACGGGAACACAACCTGCGCAATGTAGATCTTGACCTCCCCAGGGATGCGATGATCGTGTTCACGGGCCTTTCAGGTTCGGGCAAGTCCTCCTTGGCGTTCGATACGATCTTTGCCGAGGGACAGCGGCGGTACGTGGAATCGTTGTCCGCCTATGCCCGCCAGTTCCTGGGCCAGGTGGACAAGCCGGATGTGGACTTCATTGAGGGCCTGTCGCCGGCGGTGTCGATCGACCAGAAATCCACCAGCAAGAACCCTCGTTCCACCGTGGGCACCATCACGGAAATTTACGATTACATGCGTCTGCTCTGGGCGCGCGTAGGCCGTCCGCACTGCCCCGTGTGTGGCGAGCCCATCGCCCGGCAAACCCCGCAGCAGATCGTTGACCAGCTGTTGGAACTGGAAAAGGGCACACGATTCCAGGTTCTCGCTCCCGTGGTTCGCGGGCGCAAGGGCGAGTTCGTGGACCTCTTCAAGGAATTGACGGCCAAAGGCTATTCGCGCGCCCGGGTGGACGGCGAACTGGTCCAGCTCAGCGAGCCGCCCAAGCTTGGCAAGCAGTTTAAGCACACCATCGAGGTGGTAGTGGACCGCTTGGTGGTCAAGGAAGACATCAGCCAGCGGCTTACCGATTCCATTGAAACTGCCCTGGGCTTGGCAGAAGGCCGGGTGCTGATTGAATTCGTGGACCTTGAGGCCGGGGACCCCGCACGTATCCGTGCTTTCTCCGAGAACCTCGCATGCCCCAACGAGCACCCCCTGGCCATCGATGAAATCGAGCCACGCTCGTTCTCGTTCAACAACCCCTTTGGCGCCTGCTCAGCGTGCAGTGGCATTGGAACCAGGCTTGAAGTGGACGAGGAACTGATTGTTCCCAATCCGGAGCTTTCCCTGGGACAGGGCGCCATCGCTCCCTGGTCCCTGGGCACCGCCACCACCGAGTACTGGAACCGCCTTCTGGAGGGCCTGGCCCACGAACTCGGCTTCTCCATGGACACCTCCTGGGAAAAGCTCCCCAAGGATGTCCGGAACACCGTGCTGCACGGCAAGGACCACAAGGTTGTGGTCCAGTATCGGAACCGGTTCGGCCGGGAACGCAAGTACAGCACCGGCTTTGAGGGTGCCATTCAATATGTTCACCGCAAGCACGGCGAAACTGATTCGGATTGGGCGCGGGACAGGTACGAAGAGTACATGCGCCAGATTCCCTGCCCCGAGTGCAACGGTGCACGGCTCAACCCTGCCTCGCTGTCGGTATTGATCAATGGCAAGTCAATCGCTGAAGTTGCGGCCCTTCCCATGCGTGAATGCGCGTCGTTCCTGGGAAGCCTGACCCTGACCGACCGCGAGGCGCAGATTGCCCACCAGGTCCTGAAGGAAATCCAGGCCCGCTTGACGTTCCTTTTGGACGTGGGACTTGAATACCTGAACCTGGAACGTCCTTCCGGGACATTGTCCGGCGGTGAAGCCCAGCGCATCCGCCTTGCCACGCAAATTGGTTCCGGACTCGTGGGAGTCCTCTACGTCCTGGACGAGCCATCCATCGGCCTGCACCAACGCGATAACCGACGCTTGATCGAGACGCTGACCCGCCTGCGGGACCTCGGCAACACCCTGATCGTGGTGGAGCATGACGAGGACACCATCCATGAAGCGGACTGGGTGGTTGACATTGGACCCGGCGCCGGCGAGCACGGCGGACAAGTGGTGCATTCAGGTACGTACAAGGAGCTGCTGGAGAACAAGGAGTCCTTGACGGGCGACTACCTGTCCGGCCGCCGCAAGATCGATATCCCGGCCAAGCGCCGCAAGTATGACAAAAAACGTGAGTTGAAGGTTGTCGGTGCCAGGGAAAACAACCTGGACAATGTGGATGCCACGTTCCCCCTGGGGCTCTTTACGGCAGTGACGGGTGTCAGCGGTTCGGGCAAGTCCACGCTGGTGAACGAGATCCTTTACAAGGTCCTCGCCAACAAGCTCAATGGCGCCAAGCAGGTTGCCGGACGGCACCGGAGCGTGAATGGATTGGAGCACCTGGATAAGGTGGTCCACGTTGATCAGAGCCCCATCGGCCGCACACCGCGCTCCAACCCGGCAACGTACACAGGCGTCTTCGACAACATCCGGAAACTGTTTGCTGAAACCACTGAAGCAAAGGTCCGCGGTTACCAGCCCGGCCGCTTCTCGTTCAACGTCAAGGGCGGCCGCTGCGAAGCATGCTCCGGAGATGGCACGTTGAAGATCGAAATGAACTTCCTGCCCGACGTCTACGTTCCCTGTGAGGTGTGCCACGGCGCCCGTTACAACCGCGAAACCCTTGAAGTGCATTACAAGGGAAAGACAATCGCCGACGTCCTTAACATGCCCATCGAGGAAGGCGCTGAATTCTTTGCTGCCTTCACCCCCATCGCGCGGCATCTGAACACCTTGGTGGACGTGGGACTGGGCTATGTCAGGCTGGGCCAACCAGCCACAACCCTGTCCGGTGGTGAAGCGCAGCGCGTGAAGTTGGCCGCAGAACTCCAGAAGAGGTCCAACGGCCGCAGCATCTACGTTCTTGACGAACCCACTACCGGCCTGCACTTCGAGGACATCCGGAAGCTGCTCATGGTCCTCCAGGGGCTGGTGGACAAGGGCAACACCGTGATCACCATTGAGCACAACCTGGACGTCATCAAGTCCGCGGACTGGATTGTGGACCTCGGGCCGAATGGTGGTTCAGGTGGAGGCAAAATCGTCGCAACGGGCACACCGGAGCAGGTTGCCAAGTCCACTGACAGCCACACCGCAACGTTCCTTGCGGAAATTCTGCGCTAACAGCCCGAACTGCCTCGCCGGATGCCTAAAGAATATCCTCAGCACGGCAGAAGTATTCCGGTAGCGGCATGCGAGTTTCAGGCATGCCGCTACTCGTGAGAAACTAACCCGGTGACTCAAACAACGGTGCCCGTAATTTTCGATCTGGACGGCACCCTTGTCGATCCAGCCGGCGGTATCACAGGAGGAATATCCGCGGCCCTGCGCGAAATGGGCCTCCCGGTTCCGGAACAGGCCGTGCTGAACGCCATGGTTGGCCCCAAGCTCAGCGATGCACTCCTGCATTTAGCGAATGTCCCGGCGGAATTGGTCGATGAAACCATTTCCCGCTACCGGCGGCATTACAGGGAAACCGGTATTGGCCAGAGCAAGTTGTATCCGGGAATCTTCGACCTCCTTGAATTCTTTGCCGAAACAGGGCGGGCCGTCGCCGTTGCAACCCAGAAGCCCCAAGGTATTGCCCGGATTGTCCTTGAGCATCACGGTATTGCGGATTTCTTTGTGTCCATTAGGGGAGCTGCCGACGACGAATCGCTGGCGGCCAATTCCGCGTCCGGCAAGATCGAGATTGTTGGCGCAGCCTTGGCGGATCTCCACTCCAATCCTGCTGTGATGGTGGGAGACCGGCACCAGGACGTTGGCGGAGCAATGGCCAACGGCCTGGATTGCATTGGTGTCCGTTGGGGCTTCGCCTCAGACGGCGAGCTGGAGGAAGCCGGTGCGGTGGCCGTGGTCGGCACCGCCCTTGAGTTGCGAACCAAAATTGAAGAACTTGACGCTGTCCGTGCGGCGGCCCTGAGCGAGGTACAAAACGATGGCAGTCTTTGATGCGATCCGCTGGACTACGCGTGGACTGATCTCCACCACGTGCCGGCCCACGGTCATTGGACTGGAGAACGTGCCAACAGAAGGCCCGTTCATCGTGGCGCCGAACCATCTCTCTTTCCTGGACAGCGTGATTGTCCAGGCGCTCATGCCTCGTCCAGTGGCGTTCTTCGCCAAGGCGGAGTATTTCACCACCAAAGGCGTTAAGGGCGCTGTGATGAAGTCCTTCTTCGAAGCCGTCGGTTCCATCCCGGTGGAACGCGGTGAACAGGCAGCGAGCGTGCAGGCGCTGAAGACCCTGCTGGACATCCTGGAGTCCGGGAAGGGCATTGGAATCTACCCGGAGGGTACCCGGTCCCGCGACGGCATCCTGTATCGCGGCCGTACCGGCGTCGGTTGGTTGGCACTCACCACGGGCGCACCCGTAATTCCCGTGGGGCTGATAGGCACGGAGAAATTGCAGCCAGCGGACAAGAACGCCGTCCGTCCCCAGCACTTCACCATGAAGGTTGGCGAGCCGCTCTACTTCGACAAGACGGGCCCGGACCATTCCCTTCCTGCACGCCGCCAGGTGACGGACAAGATCATGGATGCCATCGCCGCCCTCAGTGGTCAGGAACGGTCCACAAGCTACAACCAAAGCAAGTCGGTGGACTGAGCGCTTGGCGCTGGCTGTCGGTCCGGTTCACTAGACTGGAATCGTGGCAAATCCAGCAAGTTACCGGCCCCAGACGGGTGAAATTCCCACCACCCCGGGCGTCTACCGTTTCCGCGACCCCCACGGCCGGGTCATCTATGTGGGCAAAGCCAAGAACCTCCGTTCCAGGCTGAATTCCTACTTTGCCAACCCCTCGGGGCTTCTACCCAAGACGCATGCCATGGTCCATGCCGCGAGCAGCGTGGAGTGGACGGTGGTAGGCAGCGAGTTGGAGTCGCTACAGCTGGAGTACACCTGGATCAAGGAATTCAAGCCGCGTTTCAACGTGGTCTTCCGGGACGACAAGACTTATCCCTACTTGGCCGTCACCATGGGGGAGAAGTACCCCAGGGTGCAGGTCATGCGTGGCGAGCGCAAGAAGGGCACCAGGTATTTTGGCCCCTACACGGCGGGCGCCATCCGGGAAACCATGGACACCCTGCTTCGCGTGTTCCCGGTCCGCAGCTGCAGCGCAGGCGTCCTCAAGCGGGCACAAGCCAGTGGACGCCCCTGCCTTCTGGGCTACATCGACAAATGCGCAGCACCCTGCGTCGGCCGCGTGACGCCGGAGGAGCACCGCCAACTTGCCGAGGACTTCTGCGCTTTCATGGGCGGGGAAGCCAAGCGCTTCATTAACCGGCTTGAAAAGGACATGGCGGCCGCCGTGGCGGAGCTCGACTATGAGCGCGCCGCACGGCTCAGGGACGACATCATCGCTCTGCGCAAGGTCTTCGAACGCAACGCCGTAGTCCTCGCGGAGGATACGGACGCCGACGTCTTCGCGCTGCATGAAGACGAGCTCGAGGCCTCCGTGCAGGTGTTCCACGTGCGCGGCGGCCGGGTCCGTGGACAGCGTGGTTGGGTGGTGGAGAAAGTTGAAGACGCCACGACGCCGGAACTCATCGAGCACCTGCTGCAGCAGGTCTACGGGGAAGACAGCGAGGTCCAGGGCCGCATCCCCCGGGAAGTACTCGTTCCCGAGAATCCGAGCAACCATGCCGAGCTGAGTGAATGGCTGGGCGGGCTACGCGGGGCAAAGGTGGATATCCGTGTGCCCCAGCGAGGTGACAAGGCTGCGCTCATGTCAACAGTCCGGGAGAATGCCGAGCAGGCGCTGAAGCTGCACAAGACCCGCCGCGCCGGGGATATCACCGTCCGCTCGCTGGCCCTTCAGGAGCTTCAGGAGGCCCTTGAGCTTCCGGTTCCGCTGCTGCGGATCGAATGCTTCGATATCTCGCACGTCCAAGGAACCAACGTGGTGGCGTCCATGGTGGTGGTGGAAGATGGCTTGCCCAAGAAGTCCGATTACCGCAAGTTCTCCATCACGGGAGCGGCCGCAGCCGATGATACCGCCGCCATGCACGATGTCTTGACTCGCCGTTTCCGTCACTACCTCACTGACAAGGCCGCCCAGGTGCCTGTCTCCGGCGAAATCATCAACCCAACCCGTGCGGGCACCGCCGCAGCTGCCAATGGAACTGAAGCGCCGCCGTCGGACCCCACCATGCCGGCCCCCAAAGCCAAGTTCGCGTACCCGCCCAACCTGGTGGTGGTGGACGGTGGGCAGCCGCAGGTCAATGCTGCAGCGCGTGCTTTGGCTGAGTTGGGCATCGACGACGTCTACGTGGTTGGCCTGGCGAAGCGCCTTGAAGAAGTCTGGCTTCCCAACAGCGACTTCCCGGTGATCCTTCCGCGGACGTCGCAGGGCTTGTACCTGCTCCAGCGCATCCGCGATGAAGCCCACCGCTTCGCCATCACCTTCCATCGGCAAAAGCGCGGCAAGGCCATGACAGTCTCTGCCCTGGACGGCGTTCCGGGCCTGGGGGAGGCCAAACGCAAGGCTTTGGTGGCACATTTTGGCTCCCTCAAGAAGATCCGGGCGGCCAGTGTGGAGGAACTCACCTCCGCCAAGGGCATCGGTCCGGCGTTGGCAGCTGCAGTCGTGCAGCATCTGGGTTCCAGCGAAGACGCAGGAGAAGCCGCTCCTGCGGTGAACATGACGACCGGCGAAATCCTCGAATCTTAGCTAGGGTAAGAACTTGACCGGTGGCCGCAACTGCGATGCCACCGGTCAGGCTGTAACAACCACTTCCAAGGAAACGGGGACCACTGATGGATGAGGCAACGGCAGGAGCCGGCGCGGAGCAGGACGGACTAACGCCCGTCAAGCCGGCGGAGGCGGAACTGCTGGTGGTTACCGGCATGTCGGGGGCGGGCCGCAGTACCGCTTCGGACGCCCTGGAGGACCACGGTTGGTACGTTGTAGACAACCTTCCTCCCCAGATGCTTGGCACCTTGGCGGAAATCGTCTCGCACGCGCCTAAATCCATCCCCAAGCTGGCCGTAGTGGTGGATGTCCGAAGCAAGGACCTCTTTACTGACATCCAGACCGCCCTGGGCGCCTTGAGCGCCACTGGCATCACGTTCCGGGTACTGTTCCTCGATGCCAGCGATGAAGTCCTGGTCCGCCGCTTCGAACAAGGCCGGCGTCCGCATCCGCTGCAGGGCGGTGGACGGATCCTTGACGGAATCGGCATAGAGCGTGAGGTCCTGCGCGAACTGCGGGAGCATGCCGACGTCGTCTTGGACACCAGTGAGTTCAACGTGCACGGCCTTGCAACAGCCATCACTGAGTTGTTCAGCGATACCGGACCTGTGACGCTCCGGCTGAATGTCATGAGTTTTGGATTCAAGTACGGCCTGCCCGTAGACGCCAACTTCGTGGCCGACGCCCGTTTCATTCCCAACCCGCACTGGGTGCCGCAACTTCGTCCCCACACAGGATTGGATGAGGACGTCAGCGACTACGTGCTCTCCGCTGATGGGGTCCAGGAGTTTGTCGACCGTTACGTCAAAGCCCTGGAACCGGTCCTGGACGGCTACCGCCAGGAGAACAAGCATTACGCCACCCTGGCTGTGGGATGCACCGGTGGCAAGCACCGTTCGGTGGCAGTCGCCGTCGAGCTCTCCAAACGCCTTGCGCAATATCCGCGCGTTACGGTGACAACCACGCACCGCGACCTGGGGCGTGAGTAATGGGAGTCCTTACGGGTCCGTTGCCCCTCATCCCGCCGAAGGGCGTTCCGGGCAGCCAGCAAAACAAAAGTCCTTCCGTGGTGGCCCTCGGCGGCGGGCACGGACTGGCGGCTTCGCTCTCCGCACTTCGCCTGTTGACGTCAGAACTGACGGCGATCGTCACGGTAGCTGACGACGGCGGCTCCTCCGGGCGCCTACGGGACGAGTACGGCGTCCTCCCGCCCGGTGACCTGCGGATGGCGCTCAGTGCACTCTGCGACGACACCGATTGGGGCCGGACATGGCGGGACGTCATGCAGCACCGCTTCACTGCAGGAACCGCCAAGGGCGGTTCCCTGGACCACCACGCGATGGGCAACCTGCTCATCGTCACGCTCTGGGAGCTGCTGGGGGATACCGTGGCCGGCCTCAAATGGGCCGGGGCGTTGCTTGGTGCGCGCGGCCAGGTACTGCCGATGTCCAGTGTGCCTTTGACCATTGAGGGCCAGGCCCGGGTGGAATTGCCCGGCGGGGGACATGAACTGCAGACCGTCAGCGGACAGGCGAAGTGCGCCGTTGCCGGAAAACTGGAGGAAGTGCGGCTGCTGCCCGAGGACGCCCGAGCCTGCACTGAGGCACTCACCGCGATCGAGCTCGCCGACTGGGTCATCCTCGGCCCAGGGTCCTGGTACACATCGGTATTGCCCCATTTGTTGCTCCCGGAGCTTCGGCAGGCCTTGGGCGATACCGCAGCCAAGCGCTGCCTCACCATGAATCTTGACGTCGAAACCAAGGAAACGTCCGGCATGACGGCGGCCGACCACTTGGATGTCCTGCGACGCTATGCGCCGGAGTTCAGCGTCGACGTCGTACTCGCCGATCCCTCCGCGATCCAGGACCTGAAGGCCTTTGAGAAAGCAGCGGGGATGATCGGTGCGGAAGTGGTGTTGGGTAGAGTAGGGGCTTCGAGGCGCCGCCCTGTCCATGATCCACTGCTCTTGGCAGCGGCGTACCACGATATTTTCGGGAACAGTTAGGAATACACACGCGATGGCACTTACCGCGTCGGTCAAGGACGAACTGTCCCGGCTGGACATCAAGAAATCTTCAGTCCGTAAAGCTGAGGTTTCGGCGATGCTCCGCTTTGCAGGGGGCTTGCATATTATTTCGGGACGAATCGTCATCGAGGCTGAGGTGGACCTGGCCTCCACTGCCCGGCGTCTGCGCGCCGCGATTGCCGAGGTTTACGGACACCAGAGCGAGATCATCGTGGTCTCAGGTGGCGGCCTGCGCCGCGGTAGCCGCTACGTGGTCCGTGTTGTCCGCGATGGCGAAGCCCTGGCCCGCCAAACAGGACTCCTGGACGGTCGCGGCCGCCCGGTACGCGGCCTGCCTTCCGTAGTCGTCAATGGGTCCGCGGCCGATGCCGAAGCCGTCTGGCGCGGAGCTTTCCTGGCCCATGGGTCCCTCACCGAACCAGGACGGTCTTCGTCCCTGGAAGTAACCTGTCCCGGGCCGGAGTCCGCACTTGCACTGGTGGGTGCCGCCCGCCGGCTGGGCATACAAGCCAAGGCCCGCGAAGTCCGCGGCGTAGACCGCGTGGTTATCCGCGACGGTGACACGATCGCCGCGCTCCTTACCCGGATGGGTGCACATGACGCCTTGATGGTCTGGGAGGAGCGGCGCATGCGCAAGGAAGTCCGGGCCACCGCCAACAGGCTGGCCAACTTTGATGACGCCAATCTGCGCCGCTCGGCGCAGGCTGCCGTAGCGGCCGGCGCCAGGGTGGACCGCGCGCTTGAAATCCTGGGCGACGATGTTCCGGATCACCTGAAGTACGCAGGGGAACTCCGGGTCGCCCACAAGCAGGCAAGCCTGGACGAACTGGGCCGCCTTGCCGACCCCCCCATGACCAAGGACGCCATTGCCGGCCGGATCCGTCGTTTGCTCGCGATGGCCGACAAACGCGCCCTGGATCTCGGAATTCCGGGTACGGAAGCAAATGTGACTCCGGAAATGATGGACGAGTAGTTCCCGCCCATAGAATCGAGAACGTGTGGAGGAAATACTGCGAGGTCGCGGCGGGTTGTTCCCGTTGGTGGCAGGAGCAAGCTTCTTCCCCAAGGATTTCCGGCTGGCCTGCCGGCCGGATGAACACAACGAGAGTTACCAAACCGGACTTCGGTCCATTACATTGGAGGATTTCGTGACAGAGTACGTTCTGCCCGAGCTCGGCTACGACTACGCAGCTCTTGAGCCGCACATTTCGGCGAAGATCATGGAGCTGCATCACAGCAAGCACCACGCTGCCTACGTTGCAGGCGCCAACAACGCCCTCAAGCAGCTCGCTGAAGCCCGCGAATCGGGTGACTTCGCCAACATCAACCGCCTCTCCAAGGACCTCGCGTTCCACACCGGCGGACACATCAACCACTCCGTGTTCTGGAACAACATCTCCCCGGACGGCGGCGACAAGCCTGAGGGCGAACTCGCAGCCGCCATCGAGGACGCTTTCGGTTCGTTTGACGCTTTCCGTGCCCAGTTCACCGCTGCCGCACTGGGTCTGCAGGGTTCCGGTTGGGCCTTCCTGGCGTACGAGCCCATCGGTGGCAACCTCGTCATCGAGCAGCTCTACGATCAGCAGGGCAACGTCGCCGTTGGCACCACCCCGCTGCTCATGCTGGACATGTGGGAGCACGCGTTCTACCTGGATTACGTCAACGTCAAGGCCGACTACGTCAAGGCATTCTGGAACATCGCCAACTGGGCAGATGTCGCCAAGCGCTTCGAAGCAGCCCGCGCCAACGCTACGGGCCTCATCGTTCTGTAGCTGGTGAGGCCCGGTTCACGTTGATGTAACAAAAGTCACATTAACGGTGAAATGGGACCAAATACTGGAAAGCCTGCCCCCGCAGTTGCGGGGGCAGGCTTAGTTAAACGTAAGATGGGTCACGGAAGGCGGTTAGCCTTCAGCAACGTGGCTGGTCGCCCTCCGATCTGATAATCACCTCTGCCCAATGACGTGCGGGGTCTGTTAGTTGGAAATATTGATCCGACTCACTAGGCGTGCTTGCAAGAGCACCAAGGAGATTGACACATAGTGACCACCCGTATTGGTATCAACGGCTTCGGCCGCATCGGCCGTAACTACTTCCGCGCAGCACTGGCCCAGGGCGCAGACCTTGAGATCGTCGCAGTCAACGACCTCACCAGCCCCGAGACCCTCGCCCACCTCCTGAAGTACGACTCCGTCGGTGGCCGTCTGACCCAGTCCGTGGAAGTCAAAGAGGGCAACCTCGTTGTTAATGGCGAGTCCATCACGGTCCTTGCTGAACGCGATCCCGCAAACCTTCCCTGGGGCGAGCTCGGCGTGGACATCGTCATCGAATCCACCGGGTTCTTCACCAAGGCAGCAGCTGCACAGAAGCACATCGACGCCGGCGCCAAGAAGGTTCTCATCTCGGCACCTGCCAGCGACGAAGACATCACCATCGTCATGGGCGTGAACCACGAGCTCTACGATCCCGCGGCCCACCACATCATTTCCAACGCATCCTGCACCACCAACTGCCTTGGCCCGCTGGCCAAGGTTGTCAACGACGCCTTCGGCATCGAGCGTGGCCTGATGACCACGGTTCACGCCTACACGGCTGACCAGAACCTGCAGGACGGCCCCCACAGCGACCTCCGCCGTGCCCGCGCTGCCGCCATCAACATGGTCCCTACCTCCACAGGTGCCGCAAAGGCCATCGGCCTGGTCCTGCCGGAGCTCAAGGGCAAGCTCGATGGCTACGCCATCCGCGTTCCCGTCCCCACCGGTTCCGCCACGGACCTCACGGTCACTGTTTCCCGCGAAGTTACGGTCCAGGAAGTCAACGCCGCAGTCAAGGCTGCCGCAGAGTCCGATCAGTTCGCCGGCATCCTGAGCTACACGGATGCTCCCATTGTCTCCTCGGATATCGTTGGCGACCCCGCTTCCTCGATCTTCGACTCCGGCCTGACCAAGGTCATCGGCAACCAGGTCAAGGTTGTTTCCTGGTATGACAACGAGTGGGGCTACTCCAACCGCCTCGTCGACCTCACGGAGCTCGTCGCATCCAAGCTGGGCTAGGGTAGACACATGACATCTCACACCCTCAACGAACTCATCGCTGAAGGTGTCCGCGGGCGGTACATTCTGGTCAGAAGTGACCTTAATGTGCCGCTCGACGGCTCTACAGTGACCGACGACGGCCGCATCAAGGCCTCCCTCCCGGTCCTTAAGAAGCTCTCGGACGCCGGTGCCCGTGTGCTCGTAACCGCCCACCTCGGCCGCCCCAAGGGCGCCACTGAGGAAAAGTACTCTTTGAAGCCCGCTGCGAGCCGCCTTGCGGAACTTGCGGACTTCAACGTCCAATTGGCTGCTGATACCGTTGGCGACTCCGCCAAGGAGCTGGCAGCTGCATTGCAGGATGGCGAAGTACTCATCTTGGAAAACGTGCGTTTCGACGCCCGCGAGACCAGCAAGAACGACGCCGAGCGTGGCGCATTCGCTGACGAGCTGGTTGCCCTCACGGGTGACAACGGCGCGTTCGTGGACGATGCCTTCGGCGCGGTCCACCGCAAGCACGCCAGTGTCTACGACGTCGCAACGCGGCTGCCGTCTTACCTCGGCGACCTCGTGCACACCGAGGTGGAAGTTCTCCGGAAGCTCACCGCAGACACCCAGCGGCCTTACGTCGTTGTCCTGGGCGGTTCCAAAGTCTCGGACAAGCTGGCAGTCATCGACAACCTTCTTGGCAAGGCAGATACCATCCTGGTTGGTGGCGGCATGCTGTTCACCTTCCTGGCCGCCGAAGGCCACAAGGTAGCCGGCAGCCTCTTGGAAGAAGACCAGATTCCTGTGGTACAGGACTACCTCAAGCGTGCGGCTGACGCCGGTACGTCGTTCGTGATTCCTACGGACGTCGTGGTTGCAAGCCGTTTCGCGGCGGATGCCGAGCACGAAGTCGTCCGCGCGGATGCCATCGAGGAAAGCTCCTTTGGTGCCTCCGGCATTGGACTGGACATTGGGCCCGAATCAGCATCCGCTTTTGCGGCGCAGATCGAAGGAGCCAAGACCGTCTTCTGGAACGGCCCCATGGGCGTCTTCGAATTCGAGGCATTCTCCAGCGGCACGCGGGCAATCGCGCAGGCCCTGACTGACACTGTGGCCTTCACAGTGGTTGGTGGCGGCGACTCGGCCGCAGCAGTAAGGACCCTCGGCTTCGAGGATTCCCAGTTTGGCCACATCTCCACCGGTGGTGGGGCCAGCCTGGAATATCTTGAAGGCAAGGAACTTCCGGGCCTCAGCGTCCTGGACCGCTAAACAGCAAGCCGGCCGGCAGGACGCCCACGCGTCCTGCCGGCTGTTCCATTTATCAACGCATTCTTGGAGTTCATGTGACTACCTCTGCCAACGGCAACTTTGTCCGAAAGCCCTTCATCGCAGGCAACTGGAAGATGAACATGGACCATGTCCAGGGCATCACCTTGCTACAGAAGCTCGCCTGGACCCTCTCGGACGCCAAGCATGATTACAACCGCGTAGAGGTTGCCGTCTTCCCGCCGTTCACTGATCTCCGCGGCGTTCAGACGCTCGTACAGGGCGACGAACTTGACGTTGTTTACGGCGGCCAGGACCTGTCCCAGTTCGATTCCGGAGCCTATACCGGTGACATCTCCGGCCAGTTCCTCAGCAAGCTGGGCTGCGCATACGTTTTGGTAGGGCACAGTGAACGCCGGACCATCCACAACGAGTCCGACGACGTCCTGAACGCCAAAGTCAAAGCGGCGTTCCGCCACGGTGTCACACCGGTCCTTTGTGTCGGTGAAGGCCTCGAAATCCGTCAGGCCGGAACACACGTGGAGCACACGCTTACCCAGCTGCGCGCCGGCGTCGAAGGCCTCACGCCGGAACAGGCCGCTGAGCTTGTGGTCGCCTATGAGCCCGTGTGGGCTATCGGAACCGGTGAAGTTGCAGGTCCGGACGATGCACAGGAAATGTGTGCTGCCATCCGCGCCGAACTTGCCAAGCTCTTCGACGATGGCGTGGCTGAAAAGACGCGCCTTCTGTACGGAGGCTCCGTCAAGGCAAACAACGCTGCCGCCATCATGGCAGAAAACGATGTTGACGGCCTGCTTGTGGGTGGCGCCAGTCTGGACCCAGCTGAGTTTGCTAACATTGTCAGGTTCGAGAGCCACCTCGTCACGGACTAGTCCGGCTCCCGTTTTCCGCTTCTTCGAAAGGCCGTCGTGGACGTTCTTCATGTCATTCTGCAGATCCTGCTGGGCGTAACCAGCCTTCTGCTGACGCTGCTCATTCTTCTCCACAAAGGACGTGGAGGCGGTTTGTCCGACATGTTCGGTGGAGGCATGAGCTCCGGATTGAGCTCGTCCGGCGTCGCTGAGCGGAACCTGAACCGCTTCACCATCATTCTTGGTGTCACGTGGGGAGTCGTCATCATCGGCCTGGGCCTGATCATGCGCTTCACCTCGGGTGGCGATTCCTAATAGTTCGCGCAGGAAGGCTCCTCCAAGGGAGCCTTCCTTGCACTTCTGAATCAATCGGCGCCAAACACCAGTGCCGCCGTCGTACCCCTCGCATTAGACTGGGCCTGTTGGCTGTAAGGCCTACGGGCCGTGACGGCCAACCACCGAGTCGCTAGGGGTTCGAAAATGGTTCATGGCACGCCTGGTTACCGGGGCACCCGCGTTGGTGTAGCACTCGGATCTGCTCCTCGACATCAAAGCGACCACGGCGATGGAGAACAACTGCCGCGTATTCGTGTCCCGTATTGGTGCGCCAAGGGACACGAGACGCGGCTTGTTTTCCTTAAACTGCCGGACGAACAAATACCCAAGAACTGGGACTGTCCCAAGTGCGGCCTCCTTGCATCGAGAGACCCAGGCCAGGTGGCGGAAACCCGGCCGGAAGACGACCTTTTCAAGTCCCACTTGGATTACGTTAAAGAAAGACGCTCCAGCCAGGACGCCGAAATCGTCCTGGCCGGAGCGTTGGAGCGGTTACGCGCCCGCGGGGTCCTTCCGGACCAACTGCTGGGGGACACGTGACGCTGCGTTCTCGTCGATGAGCCACAGGGTCCTGGAGCGCCCAACCGGGCCCGCTGCGGGGACCTGAACAGGGTTGGCGCCTGCCAGGGCAAGGCCCACCGCACCGGCCTTGTCCTCGCCCGCTACTACCATCCAGATTTCCTGCGCCGTGTTGATGGCCGGCAAAGTCAAGGAAATGCGCGACGGCGGCGGCTTGGGTGAGTTTTCGACGCCCACCACCGTACGGTTCTTCTCCCTGATGGCTGCCTGCTCCGGGAAAAGGGAAGCGACGTGGGCGTCTGGACCAACACCGAGCAGCAGTACGTCGAAGCGCGGCAAGATACCGGGCTCCTCCGGACGGGTATCGGACATGTCAGCTGCATGCTCTGCCTCTGCTGCTGCCTTCAGCCTGTCGGCATAGTCAGCCGCAGCGTCGTCAGCCGATGCGAACTCGTCCGAAGAACCGGGCTCATGGACCCGGGCAGGGTCGACCGGCAGGTGAGTGAGCAGGGCCTGGTGTGCCTGGCGGGTGTTGCGGTCATCGCTGCCTGCTGCAACAAAGCGCTCATCACCCCACCAGAAGTTCACCTTTGACCAGTCGACAGCTGGTGCCGCAGCGGAATCCGCCACCGCTTTCAGGGTGCCGATCCCGACAGTTCCTCCTGTCAGGACCACCGTGGCCTCACCGTGCTTGTCCTGGACATCCACAAGCTTGGTGATAAGGCGGGCCGCAATGGCTGCCATGAGCACCTTGGAATCGGGGTGGATGCTTACTCTGGGCTCAGCGTGCACTGGTCTGGACTCTCCTCTGACTGGTTAATGGCAGTCCCATCGTAATCACTTCTCCGAAGACTTCGTCGGGGTCCAGCCGGCGGAGTTCTTCGGCGAGGCAATCCTTCAGGCTGCGCCGGGGGAGGGTGATGCGCTGTGCAGGCTGGCCGGGCTGCGTTAGCTCGGCCACGGACAATCCGGGGCGGAAAAGCTGGACGTCACCGCTGGCACGCGTCATGCGGACGCGGCGGATGCCAGTACCCGCCGGATCGGCAACGATCGTCACCGGCGCCTTCAGGGCAAGGCCCAGCCAGGCTGCGAGGAGCAAGGTGCTGGGAGAGTCCGAAGCACCCTCCACCGCTACAGCCGAGACGGGATCGCTGTCCACTTGGTCGAACACGGCAGCAAGCTGCATGCGCCAGTTGGTCAGGCGGGTCCATGCGAGGTCTGTGTCGCCCGCCTTGTATGTCCGGCGAATGTTCTCCAGCGCCTGGGTGGGGTCGGGCTCGTTGGCCGAGTCCGTGATGCGGCGGTGTGCGATGCGGCCGATGGACGTCTCGCAGGCGCTTTCCGGTGCGCCGTGCGGCCACCAGGCCACAATCGGTGCATCCGGAAGCAGGAGGCCTGCTACCAAGGATTCACTTTCGTGGGCCATGTGGCCGAACCCTCGGAGGACGATGACTTCGGAAGCACCGGCGTCGCCGCCAACGCGGATCTGCGCGTCAAGCCGGTCCGGTGCCTCAACCCCGGCATCGGCAAGCACGATGATGCGGCAGGGGTGTTCGCGGCTGGCCTCGTTGGCCGCCTCGATGGCGTCTTCTTCCTGCCCGGACTTCGTGACAACCACCAGCGTCAGCACCCGGCCCAGGGCGATCACGCCACCCTGTTCCCGCAGCGACATGATCTTCTTGGAGATCTTGGAGGTGGTTGTGTCGGGAAGATCTACGATCATGGCCTTCTCCAGGTTCGTCCATCGCGGGCAAGTAGTTCATCGGCTGAAGCCGGTCCCCAGCTACCGGGTGCGTACGGTTGCGGTTGTTCTTCCAGGGCCGCCCAGTACTCTTCGAACGGGTCCAGGATCTTCCAGGACAGCTCGACTTCCTGGTGGCGCGGGAAGAGCGGCGGTTCGCCCAGAAGTACGTCCAGGATGAGCCGTTCGTAGGCTTCGGGGCTGGACTCGGTAAACGAGTGGCCGTAGCCGAAGTCCATCGTGACGTCGCGGACCTCCATCTGCGTGCCCGGGACCTTGGACCCAAACCGGATCGTGGCACCCTCGTCAGGCTGAACACGGATCACCACGGCGTTCTGGCCGAAGTCGTCATCGTTGTGGTCCCGGAACAGCAGGTTCGGTGCACGCTTGAACACCACGGCGATCTCGGTCACTCGACGGCCCAGGCGCTTACCGGCCCGCAGGTAGAACGGCACACCGTTCCAGCGGCGGGTGTTGATGTCCACGCGGATCGCAGCATACGTTTCGGTCTTGGAATCAGCCGGAATACCGTCCTCATCCAAGTACCCCAGTACCTCTTCGCCGCCCTGCCAGCCACCGGTAAACTGTCCCCGGGCCGAATGGGTGGACAGGTCATCGGGCAGCTTAACGGCCGCGAGGACCTTTTCCTTCTCGGCACGCAGGTCATCGGCGTTGAACGAAATAGGCTCTTCCATCGCTGTCAAGGCCAGGAGCTGCAGCAGGTGGTTCTGGATGACGTCACGGGCCGCGCCCACGCCGTCGTAATAGCCGGCACGGCCGCCGGTACCGATGTCCTCGGCCATGGTGATCTGGACATGGTCAACGTAGTTGGCATTCCAGAGAGGTTCAAACAACTGGTTTGCGAAGCGCAGCGCCAGGATGTTCTGCACCGTCTCCTTGCCCAGATAATGGTCAATGCGGAACACTGCATCCGGCGGGAACACTGACTCGACGATGTCGTTGAGCTGGCGGGCGGACTCGAGGTCGTGACCGAAAGGCTTTTCGATGACCACGCGGCGCCATTGCCCGGGCTTCGCCTGCGCCAGGCCATGCTTGGACAGCTGGCGACAGACCTGCTCGAACGCCTTGGGCGGGATGGAGAGGTAGAAGCCATGGTTGCCGCGCGTGCCGCGGGTCTCGTCCAGCTCCTCCAGCACGTCTCCGAGTCGCTCAAAGGCGTCGTCGTCGTCGAATTCGCCCTGAACGAAACGGATGCCCGAAGCCAACTGTTCCCAGACAGCTTCGTCAAACTTGGTCCGTGCATGGGCCTTGACGTTCTCTTTCACCTCCGCAGCGAAATCGGCGTTGTCCCACTCACGGCGTCCGAATCCAACCAAGGCAAAGCTCGGCGGAAGCAGGCCGCGGTTGGCAAGGTCATAGACCGCAGGCATGAGTTTCTTACGGGCGAGGTCGCCGGTGACTCCGAAGAACACCAACGAGGACGGCCCGGCGATGCGGTTCAGGCGCCGGTCCCGCGGATCCCGCAAGGGGTTCCGCAGGCCGGCGTTCTTCCTGCCGTTTTCAGTTTCTGGCATGTTTGGTTTTGTGCCTTAGCTTTCGAGTGCGCTGGCCTGGCCGGCCAGCGCAGCGACGACTTCCTGGAGCTGGGCTACGCCGGCAGCACGCTCGGTGAGGTGCAGGCGCAACACGGGACGGCCATGGCCTTCCAGGACCTGGGCATCGCCCGAGGCCTGTGCAGCAATGAGCTCCCCGAACGTGAAGGGGCGGTCAGGAATGTCCAGATCCAAAGACGATGCTGCGGTGATCTGAAGGAACACACCAATAGCGGGACCGCCCTTGTGGAACTGTCCTGTGGAATGCAGGAACCGCGGGCCCCAGCCGAACGTCACCGGACGGCCGGAGACAGCGGCGAGTTCGTCACGGATGCCTTCAAGGGGCGCATGGGAGATGCGGTCCAGGTAAGCCTGGACGCTCAGGTAACCGTCAGAGCCGAGCTGGGCCAGAAGTGCCTGCACGGCTTCGGCTGCGGTGGAAGCGCTACCGAGCCATTCGCCGCCGCGAACTTCCACGACGCCGTCGGTGAACGCGGCTGGAGTGGGCTCGGGGCGGGCATCCAGCAGGCCGCGCGCGGCCACTTTGGCAGCCTCGACGTCGGGCTGGTCAAACGGGTTGATGCCCAGGAGGCGGCCTGCAACGGCGGTCGCGAATTCCCAGAGGAACATCTGGGAGGCCAGGCCACCTGCGATGGCAACTTCGTTTTCACGAAGTTCGACGTCGGCGTCCGCACTAACCAGCCGGACCACCAGGACATCCTCGGCGCCGCCAAGGGCCTCGGGTGACTCCGGGCCCGCGACAACAGGCAACACACCCGTGCCGAGCTTGCCCGTGGACTCCGCGATGAGCTGCTCGGCCCAATCAGCGAAGCCCACAATGCCGGAACCGTCCTCGGCAATGACGATCTTGTTGCGCAGAGGATTGGTAGCGCCCAGGGCAATGCCCAAAGCAAGACCAATGTTGTCCTCCGAATCCTCGTTGAGGATCTCGGCAGCCTCCTCAGCTTCGTCCAGGAAAGCCTGGATGTCCACGCCAGCCAGCCCGCAAGGGACAAGCCCGAACGCCGTAAGAGCAGAGAACCGGCCGCCGACGTTGGGATCGGCGTTGAAGACGGCACGGTAGCCGGCTTCGCGGGATGCCTTGTCCAGCGGAGAACCCGGATCAGTGACGATGATGATTCGACTCTTGGCATCGATACCGGCGTCGTTGAACGCTTTCTCGAACACCCTGCGCTGGGAGTCAGTCTCAACAGTTGAACCGGACTTGGAGGACACCACAATCGCAGTCTCCGCCAACCGGTCCGTCAAAGCAGCGCTGACCTGCTCAGGATCTGTGCTATCCAGCACAGTCAGCTCGACGCCGGCGGTGCCGGCGATGACCTCGGGAGCCAAGGAGGAGCCACCCATGCCACACAGGACAATACGGGAGACGCCCTCGGCGCGGAGAGCATCGCGAAGCTCGAGAATGCCCTCCACCAAAGGTTGCGATACGGCGGCAGCCTCAACCCAGCCCAGACGAATGGCCGACTCGGATTCCGCTTCAGGACCCCACAGCGTGTGGTCTTTGGCGAAAATCCTCGTGGCGACCTTGTCGTCTATCAGGCTGGTGATGTTCTGGGCGATGGCCTGCTGCGCGGCACCGCTGGCGTCGTAGCTGATTGTGCTCATGGTTGGTTAGGAAGCCTTCCGTGCGGTGGCGAGGGCGCCTTCAACGTCGGCCAGGAGTTCCTTCCAGCTGGCCACGAACTTCTCGAGGCCTTCGGACTCAAGCACGGCTACGACGTCGTTGTAGGAGACACCAACGGCTTCGAGTGCGTCGAGGGTCTGGTTCGCTTCTGCGTAGGTGCCCGTGATGGTGTCTCCGGTGACTACGCCGTGATCGAACGTTGCGTCGAGGGTCTTTTCCGGCATGGTGTTGACCACGCCCGGGGCGACGAGTTCGGTGACGTACAGGGTGTCCGGGTAAGCGGGATCCTTGACGCCGGTGGAGGCCCAGAGCGGACGCTGGGGGAGGGCGCCGGCTTCAGCGAGCAAGGCCCAGCGTTCGGTGGAGAACTGCTCTTCGTAGACCTGGTAGGCGAGGCGTGCGTTGGCGACGCCTGCCTTGCCCTTGAGGGCCTTGGCTTCGTCGGTGCCGATGGCGTCCAGGCGCTTGTCGATCTCGGTGTCCACGCGGGAAACGAAGAAGGATGCCACGGAGTGGATTTTGGAGAGGTCGTGGCCGTTGTCCTTGGCCTGCTCCAGGCCGGACTGGAAAGCGTTGATGACTGCGCGGTAGCGCTCCAGGGAGAAGATCAGGGTCACGTTGACGCTGATGCCCTCGGCCAGGGTTGCCGTGATGGCTTCCAGGCCTTCCAGGGTTGCCGGGATCTTGATGTGGACGTTGTCCTTGTTGACCTTGCCATAGAGGTGCTTGGCCTCGGCGATCGTGGCCTGGGTGTCCCACGCCAGGCGGGGATCCACCTCGATGGACACGCGGCCATCCACGCCGTTGGTGGCGGCAGCGATCGGTGCGAACAGATCGCAGGCGTCGGCGACGTCCGTGGTGGTGATCTCGAAGATGGTCTCTTCGACGCTGGCACCGGCCGCGGCCTGCGCGGCGATCGTGGCGTCATAGTCCGTGCCGGTGGTGATGGCGGCGTGGAAAATGGACGGGTTGGTGGTGACACCGACTACGTTCTTTTCGTCGATGAGCTTCTGCAACGTGCCCGTTTCGAGGCGGTTACGGGAAAGGTCGTCGAGCCAGATGGAAACGCCGGCGTCGGAGAGTTGCTGCGTGGGGGTGCTGGTCATTGTTTTCTCCTTGATAGAGGTATCAGGCGCTCAGGCCTGCGAGGGAGTCTTTTGCAGCGGCGGCAACGGCTTCGGCAGTGATGCCGAATTCCTGGAACAACCGCTTGTAGTCTGCTGAGGCACCGAAGTGCTCAAGGGAGACCGAACGTCCGGCGTCACCGACGAATTCGCGCCATCCCAGTGCAAGGCCGGCTTCGACGGAAACGCGTGCCTTCACATCGGCGGGGAGCACGGACTCGCGGTACGCCTCGTCCTGCTTGTTGAACCATTCCACGCACGGCATGGAAACAACGCGGGTGGCGATGCCTTCGGCCTGGAGTGCTTCGCGGGCCGCGACGGCGAGCTGGACCTCGGAGCCCGTGCCGATCAGGATGACCTGCGCGTCAACGGTTTCGCCGTCCTTGGAGGCCTCAGCCAGGACGTAACCACCCTTGGCCACACCAGCGGTGGAACCGAAGGTGTCACCTTCTGCGGTGCCTTCGCCGCGGGCGTAGGTGGGGATGTTCTGGCGGGTCAGCACGATGCCGGCCGGGTTCTCGTGGTTCTCCAGCATCGCCTTCCACGCTGCCGAGACCTCGTTCGCGTCACCGGGGCGGACTACGTCCAGGCCAGGGATGGCACGCAGCGAAGCGAGCTGCTCCACGGGCTGGTGGGTGGGACCATCTTCGCCCAGGCCGATGGAGTCGTGCGTCCATACGTACAAGGACGGCACACCCATCAACGCGCCGAGGCGGATGGCCGGGCGCTGGTAATCCGAGAAGATCAGGAACGTGCCCGAGAACGCACGCGTGCGTCCATGCAGGGAAATGCCGTTCACGATCGACGCAGCTGCGTGCTCACGGATACCGAAGTGCAGGACCCGTCCGTAGGGGTTGCCCTTCCACGCGTCCGTGGAGCGCGAGGTGGGAATGAACGACGGCGAGCCTTCAATCGTGGTGTTGTTGGACTCGGCGAGGTCGGCGGAACCGCCCCACAGCTCAGGAAGAACCGGGCCGATCGCGTTCAGGACCTTGCCCGATGCTGCGCGGGTGGAGACGTCCTTGCCGGCTTCGAACACCGGCAGCGCGGCGTCGATGCCCACGGGAAGCTTTTTGGCCTCAACGCGCTCCAGCAGGGCAGCAGCGTCCGGGTTGGCGGACTGCCAGGCCTCGAACGAGGACTGCCACGCAGCGCGGGATTCCGCGCCACGGTCCAGGACCTTGCGGGCGTGTGCCAGGACCTCTTCGTCAACATCGAAGGACTTGGCGGGATCGAAACCGAGCACGGTCTTCAGTGCTGCGACTTCCTCGGCCCCCAGGGCCGAGCCGTGGATCTTGCCCGTGTTCTGCTTCTTCGGGGCCGGGTAGCCAATGATGGTCCGCAGCGAAATGATGGACGGCTTGTTCGTCTCAGCCTTCGCCGCCAGCAGTGCGGAGTAGAGTTCCTGGACGTCCTCGACGTAGTCCCCGGTCTTGGTCCAGTCCACACGCTGGGTGTGCCAGCCGTAGGCTTCGTAGCGCTTCAGGACATCTTCCGTGAACGCAACGTCGGTATCGTCTTCAATGGAAATGTGGTTCTCGTCGTAGATCACCACGAGGTTGCCCAGCTCCTGGTGGCCAGCCAGCGAGGACGCCTCGGACGTCACGCCTTCCTGGAGGTCGCCGTCGGATGCGATAACCCAGATCGTGTGGTCAAACGGCGACTCACCGGCGGGAGCATCGGCGTCGAACAGGCCGCGCTGGCGGCGCTGGGAGTAAGCGAAACCAACAGCCGAAGCCAGGCCCTGGCCCAACGGGCCGGTAGTGATCTCCACACCCGCGGTGTGCTTGTACTCAGGGTGGCCCGGGGTCAGCGAACCCCAGGTACGGAGTGCTTCGAGGTCCTTCAGTTCCAGGCCGTATCCGGAGAGGAACAGCTGGATGTAAAGCGTCAGTGATGTGTGGCCGGGGGACAGGACGAACCGGTCACGCCCAATCCAGTCAGGGTTCTTCGGGTCATGGCGCATCAGCTTCTGGAACAGCAGGTACGCTGCCGGAGCCAAGCTCATAGCCGTTCCGGGGTGGCCATTTCCAACCTTCTCCACGGCGTCAGCAGCCAACACGCGAACGGTGTCAACCGCCTTCCGGTCCAGATCGGTCCATGACAGTTCTTGCTCTTCCAAATGTGGCACGAAAACCGAGCCCCTCTCTGTGCTGACGGCAGGCGGAAGGACACGGCACGCAGGAAGCACAGGATGGCGCCCGCTGCAATGTGTCTACCAGCCGTTCACCATTGAAACGTTGATCCTTCATCCAGACGCACGGATTATCCGAGAATACGGTTTCCCGGAGTGTCAACGTGTGCTGATCTGCTCAACAGCTTAGCCCCAAACGTGTCCTGAGACTCAGGGAATCCCACTAACTGGACAGAATTTCCCTTATATGAATCACGATGGCGCCGCTGGGAAGTGAACTTTCCGAAACATTCGCGTATTTTGCGGACATGGACCCACTTCCAGCCACGGTATGATATCTGGAGGCCACCAGCGGTTCATGCGCCTGCGGTTCCATCTCGGAAACCCGGACTGCAGCCGCTGCGAGAACCCCAGAGCATAGAACAGAGTGACTGCCGCCGTGAGCACAACTGATACGCCCCTCAACGCGTCCCCGGCCCGGGGAAGCATCGGAATCTCCCGTAAGTTAAAGGCGTATCTGGCTCTCACCAAGCCCCGTGTCATCGAACTGCTCCTGGTCAGCACGCTCCCCACCATGATCTTTGCCCAGCGCGGCTTCCCGTCCATCGGGCTGATTCTGGCGACTCTCGTTGGCGGCGCTTTCGCGGCGGGCAGCGCCGGCGTGTTCAACTGCTACATCGACCGCGACATCGACAAATTGATGCACCGCACCGAGAAGCGTCCGTTGGTCACTGGTGAAGTTTCGCCCAGGGAGGCTTTGGTCTTCGCCTGGATTCTCGGCGCCGCTTCCATCGCCATCCTGTGGTTCGGTGCGAATCCGCTGTCCGCATGGCTTGGACTGGGTGCCATCGTTTTCTACGTGGTCATCTACACCATGATCCTGAAGCGCCGCACTGCACAAAACATCGTCTGGGGCGGGGCCGCCGGCTGCTTCCCGGTTCTGATCGCCTGGGCCGCGGTCACCAACACGGTTGAGTGGCCTGCCATTGTGCTGTTCATGGTCATTTTCCTGTGGACGCCCCCGCACTACTGGCCTCTGTCCATGCGCTACGGCGAGGACTACCGCAACGCCAAGGTGCCCATGCTCGGAGCAATTGCCGGGGCCAAAGTTGTGTCCGTCCAGGTGGTCCTTTACGCCTGGGCCATGGTGGCCTGCTCACTGCTGATGATTCCCGTTGGCGGTGCCGGCTGGGTCTATACAATTGCCGCCGTCGCTGCCGGCGCCTGGTTCCTGTACGAGAGCCACGCCCTCTACAAGCGGGCACAGGGCGGGGACGTCTCCAACAAGGGCGCCATGAAGGTCTTCCACGGCTCCATCAGCTACCTGACGCTACTTTTCATCGCGCTGGCAGTAGACCCGTTCATCGGATCACCGATCATCGGCGGCTGACCTTCGCGACCGCTTCCCCAAAGAGGCACGACAAAGAAGGCACGACGCCGGCACTCACCCGAGTTCCGGCGTCGCGCCTTCTCGTTTCCCCCGGATGTTCTCTCACATCCCACCGGTTTTCGGCCGATGTTCTCTCACGTCCGACCGGTTTTCGGCCGATGTTCTCTCACGTCCCACCGGTTTTCGGCCGATGTTCTCTCACGTCCCACCGGTTTTCGGCCGATGTTCTCTCACGTCCCACCGCGGTTTTTACCGATCTTCTCTCACCCACCGACTGAACAAACGGCCCAGGGGGGGAGCGTCGGGATAAGGGTGGGTCTCGAAAGCCCGGGGTCGATGTGAGAGAACATCCCGCCCAGCGCCACCCGATGTGAGAGAACATCCCGCCCAGCGCCACCCGATGTGAGAGAACATCCGGCCCTAAGGCCCTGGACGTGAGAGAACATCCGGCCCAAAGGGCCCCGGATGTGAGAGAAGGCTACTTGGCGGGGCTGGACTTTGCGATGTCGGCCGCGTTGGTCGATGCGCTCATCAGGAGGGCTGCCCCCAGCATGTGTGCACCCACGAGCAGCGCAGGGATCCCGTTGTAGTACTGGGTGAACCCGATGACGGCCTGGAGTAGCGTCACGGCGAGCAGCAAGAACGAAGCGGTTCGGAACGGGCCGCCGATCTTATGCCGGACCACAAGGTATACAGCGAATAGTGTCCCGGCTGTGATCAGGTAAGCGGGCACAGCGTGAATGTGTGAGAAAAGGTCCCAGTCCAGATCGTTGCGGGGCGCATCGGCATCGCCCGCGTGCGGACCGGCACCTGTGACTACTACGCCGAGCATGACCGCTATGGCCGAGAAGACGGCGACCGCCAGCATTACAGGCCGGGCAACCGAAGGCAGTGCAGGCAGTGCCTGCTTCATGAATCGGCCGGTGCGGCCGAAGGCGCGGTTCACGAGCAGCGTCGCGAAGACAACCAAGGCCATGGATACCAGGAAGTGCAGGCCCACAACCCAGGGGTTGAGGTTGGACAGGACCGTGATCCCGCCGATGATGGCCTGAGCCGGGATGCTCGCCAGGAGGCCAAGAGCGAGCATGAACAGGTCGCGACGTTCCTTGCGGAGATTCCACAAGTAAACCAGCATGAGCGCTGCAACCGCCGCCAACGCGAACGTGAGCATACGGTTGCCGAACTCGATAAAGCCGTGAATCCCCATTTCAGGGGTGTTGACGAGGGATTCGTCGGTGCACCGCGGCCACGTGGGGCAACCGAGGCCCGAAGCCGTAAGGCGAACTGCACCACCGGTCACCACGAGTACTGTCTGTCCGATCAGGGAAAGGACAGATAGCCGGCGGATAGTGCGGTTTACCTCCGTTGGCAGCTTGGTGGTGAATCGCTGGACGGATTTGGGGAGGCGCGATGCCGTGCTCACAGTTTGCTCAACTCTCAGTTCTGCTTGTTGTCAGTTCCACTTGAACCAGCGAATAGCTGCCGCGCCGGCCAGCAGGGTCCACGTCAGGAGGACCAGGACGGCCGGGAAGGGCACCATGCCCAGCAGGAACGCGTCCCGCAATGCCTGGCCCAGTGCACCCGAGGGCAGGAAGTGAACGATGCCCTGGGCCAAAGCTGGAAGCCTCTCCGCCGGGACAACGATCCCGCCCAACGCTCCGAGGAGGATCCACAGAAGATTGGTGATGGCCAAGGTAGCTTCAGGCCGCACCGTTCCGGCGACCAGGAGTCCCAGCGCCGTGAACGCAGCCGCACCGAGGACGAGGATCCCAAGGCCTGGAAGCCATGCCTCCGGCCGCGGCTGCCAGCCCAGGAATCCGGCGACAACCCCCACTACCAGTACTTGAAGGAAGAGAACGACGAGCACAGCGAGTATCTTGCCCGCGATCAGTCCACCACGCCCCAGGGGGGTGGTGGAAAGGAAGCGAAGAACGCCGTAACGCCGGTCAAATCCCGTAGCGATGCCTTGGCCGGTGAAGGCGGTGGACATGGCACATAAGGCGAGGATTCCCGGCGTGGCCACGTCGACACGAGAGCCTCCGAGCCCATCCAGCAGGGGAGTAACAGTCAGGCCGGCCAATGCAAGCAGCGGCAGGACGACGGCAAGAATCAGTTGCTCGCCGTTCCGCAGCATCGTGATGGTCTCGTAGCGGCCTTGCTGCAGAATACGGCGAGGCAGGGAAGCGGGTCCGGCGTTGGGGGACAGCAGCTTGCTCATCGGAGGTCCCTTCCGGAAATGTCCAGGAAAACGTCCTCGAGGCTCCGCGCCTCGAGTCTCAGCGAGGCTGGCATGATGTTCCGTTCGGCCCACCAGGCGGTCAGCGCGGCCAGGTCGTCGGGCCCCAGGGCACCGGTGATCGAGTAGCTGCCGGCACGGGTTTCAAGGACCTGCAGACCTGCGCCAAGGACGTCTTTGAACTCGAGTCCCGGCGGCGCATCAAAGAAGAGGGTCCGGTCAGTGATCGCGGTGTCGGTGGAATGATCGTGCCGCAGGAGGTCGGCGACTGTTCCCTCGGCGACGTTGTGTCCGCCGTCGATGATGTAGACGTAGTCAGCCAGGCGCTCGGCGTCGTCCATGAGGTGCGTCGTGAGGATGATGCCCATGCCGGCGTCGCGCAGTTCCGCAATAAGGTCGAAAACCACTTGCCGCGAATGCGGATCCAATCCCGCACTGGGTTCATCGAGGAAGAGGACCTCGGGATTCCCAACCAATGCTGCGGCCAACGCCAGCCGTTGCTTTTGGCCACCAGAGAGGCGCCGCACACTGGTGCGGCTGAACTGGCCAATGCCAAGTCGGTCCACGAGGGCATCGACGTCCATGGGGTTACGGTACATGCCGGCAACATGACGCAAGAGGGGGATTGGGCGGGCCGACGGCGGGAGGCCGCCGTCCTGAAGCATGACACCTACGCGGGACCTCAAGTCAGCGCCGGCGGTGTCCGGATCCGCACCCAGGAGTGAGATGGTTCCCCCGGTCCGTTTCTGCAAACCCTGCGCACATTCAAGGGTGGTGGTCTTGCCGGCGCCGTTGGCTCCAAGGAGGGCCGTAATCCGGCCCCGCTCAGCCACCATGGACAGCCCACCAACAACCCGGAGCATTTTGCCGTCAAGGGAGGCCAGGGGCCCTACATCCTTAATGAGTCCGTCTATAGTGAGGACAGGGGAATCAGTGGATCGCACCAGAGTATTCTACGTGAAGTAGTACGGTCACACTTGGCGGGTGACTAAGGTCAGTCTTGCCTTACTGGATGCATGAAACAAATTACGACATGATTGTGTTGTGTATTCCATGAGCAGTCCAATTTCCATGCCCGCAAGGCGGCATGCTGCAGCGGCGGAGGCCTTTGCGCCGTCTTCCGCGCTGCCGGACGCGGAAGACCGTACAAGGGACCGCGTCCTTGGTGCAGTGTTGGAGAACGGCCCCGTCAGTGCTGCCGAGCTGGGTGACCTTCTTGGCTTCACGCCTGCAGCGGTCCGCCGCCACCTCGATCACCTGGAGCGGAATGGCGTTATCGAAGTCAAGCGCGTCGCCAAGGCAGGAGCCGGGGCGGGACGCCCTGCGCGCCGCTATGTCCTGAGTTCACAGGGGCAATCCAAGCTTGGCGATGACTACTTGAACATTGCCAGCTCCGCGCTCCGACGACTCCAGGAAATCGCCGGCGAGGATGCAGTCCGCGAATATGCTGAAGAGCGCTTCTCTCAAATGGAGCGCCGGTATGCGCCCGAAGTTGCGGCTGCCGGGCAGGACATCGCCGCCCGCGCCTTGGCCTTGTCCAAGGCCCTCAGCCGGGACGGCTATGTAGCCTCTGCCCATTCCATTGAGGCCAAGGCCCCTCTGCCGGCAGAATTTTCCAGTGTCCAGCTGTGCCAGGGACATTGCCCCATCCAGCAGCTCGCAGCGGAATTCCCTGTTTTTTGTGACAGCGAGACCAAAGTCTTTTCCCGCTTGGTGGGCGTCGATGTCCGGCGCCTTTCAACCCTGGCGCAAGGCGGGCACGTCTGCACCACCCACATACCTACCGGGCGACCAGCTGCCACGGTGCATCACAGCACCGCAGAGCAGTCCGGGAACCCGTACCAGGAATCAAACAACCAGCAAGAAAGGCCGTGATGACGGACCAACTAGCAGAGAAAGCGGTAGCTGACGGCACTGTGATCTCGGAGATTCTGGAGAAGAATCCCGAACTGCACGGTATCGGAAACTACGAGTACGGCTGGGCCGACAAGAACGACGTAGGCGCAAACGCCCGTCGTGGCCTCGACGAGGAGGTTGTCCGCGACATCTCCTCGAAGAAGAACGAGCCCGAATGGATGCTCGATCTGCGCCTCAAGGGCCTGAAGTACTTCGACCGTAAGCCCATGCCTACGTGGGGCGCAGACCTCTCGGGCATCGACTTCGACAACATCAAGTACTTCGTGCGTTCCACTGAGAAGCAGGCGGCAACGTGGGAAGACCTGCCCGAAGACATCCGGAACACCTACGAAAAGCTCGGCATCCCGGAAGCTGAGCGCAGCCGGCTCGTTTCCGGCGTCGCGGCCCAGTACGAATCCGAAGTTGTCTACCACCAGATCCGCGAGGACCTCGAAGCCCAGGGCGTTATCTTCCTGGACACGGACACCGCCCTGCGGGAACACCCGGAGATCTTCCAGGAGTACTTCGGCACCATCATCCCCGTGGGCGACAACAAGTTCGCCTCCCTGAACACGGCAGTATGGTCCGGTGGATCGTTCGTGTACGTGCCCAAGGGCGTGCACGTGGACATCCCGCTCCAGGCTTACTTCCGTATCAACACGGAGAACATGGGCCAGTTCGAGCGCACCCTGATCATCGCCGATGAGGACTCCTACGTTCACTACATCGAAGGTTGCACGGCTCCGATCTACACCTCGGACTCGCTGCACTCCGCCGTTGTGGAGATCATCGTGAAGAAGGGCGCCCGCGTCCGCTACACGACCATCCAGAACTGGTCCAACAACGTGTACAACCTCGTCACCAAGCGTGCCATCTGCGAAGAGGGCGCCACCATGGAATGGATCGATGGCAACATCGGCTCCAAGGTGACCATGAAGTACCCGGCCGTTTACCTGGTAGGCGAGCACGCCAAGGGTGAAACCCTGTCCATCGCATTTGCAGGCGAGGGCCAGCACCAGGACACCGGCTCCAAGATGGTGCACATCGCACCGAACACCAAGAGCTCCATCATTTCCAAGTCCGTGGCCCGCGGCGGTGGCCGTGCGGCTTACCGCGGCTTGGTCCAGGTCCGCGAAGGTGCAAAGCACTCGGCCAACACGGTCCGTTGTGACGCCCTCCTGGTGGACACCATTTCCCGCTCGGACACGTACCCGTACATCGACATCCGCGAGGACGACGTCGTCATGGGTCACGAGGCCACCGTTTCCCGCGTCAGCGAAGAGCAGCTCTTCTATCTGATGTCCCGCGGCATGCCTGAGGACGAGGCCATGGCCATGATCGTGCGCGGCTTCATTGAGCCGATCGCCCGTGAACTGCCCATGGAATATGCCCTTGAGCTGAACCGCTTGATTGAACTGCAGATGGAAGGGTCCGTCGGTTAACAATGACTGATATCACTACTGAAAAGGCACGCATCGGCGCGCCCTCGGCCCAGCCGTTTATCAACGGCTTCACCGAGGAAGGCGAAAACCTTTCGCCCGTAAACACCGGAACCAACACCAGCACGACGTCGGAGCAGCCTGTTGCTGGTCCGCTCGGTGGCGCATCGGTAAAGAGCCACTCGCATGGTGGCGGCGTCGGCATCCCGGACAGCTCCCGCGCCGGTCGCCTCACGTCCTACAAGCTGGGGGACTTCAAGCCCCTGACGGGCCTTGAAGAAGACTGGCGTTTCACGCCCCTGAAGCGCCTGCGCGGTCTTCACACCGAGGTCCTTAACGGTGCCGCTCCTGCCGTCAGCGTGACCGCACCGGCCGGCGTCGTCGTCGAAACGGTTGGCCGCGAGGATAAGCGGATCGGCCAGGCAGCCATCCCCGAGGACCGCGTGTCCGCCAACGGTTGGGAGAACTTCGCCGAGGCTACCGTTGTCACGGTTCCGGCCGAACTCCAGGCCGAGAGCGAAGTTTCCGTCCTGATCACCGGATCCAGCGAGGCTCCGGCTGCCCAGCACATCGTGATTGTGGCAGAGCGTTTCTCCAAGGCGGTAGTGGTCCTGGACCACCAGGGCACCGCTGTTGTCTCCGAGAACGTTGAAATTATCGTCGAAGATGGCGCTGAGCTGACCGTCGTGTCCTTGCAGGAATGGGCCGACGACGCTGTTCACGCATCCGCCCAGCAGGCCAAGATCGGCCGCGACGCGAAATTCAAACACATTGTGGTCAGCCTCGGCGGCGACGTCGTGCGCGTTACGCCGTCCACACGTTTCACCGCACCTGGTGCCGACGTCGAAATGTTTGGCCTGTACTTCGCCGATGCCGGTCAGCACCTTGAGCAGCGCCTGTTTGTTGACCACGCAGTGGCCAACTGCAAGTCGCGCGTGCTGTACAAGGGCGCGCTGCAGGGCCGCAATGCCCACACTGTGTGGGTGGGCGACGTCCTGATTCGTAAGGAAGCAGAAGGCACCGACACTTATGAGGCCAACCGCAACCTGGTCCTGACGGATGGTGCGCGTGCGGACTCTGTGCCGAACCTGGAAATCGAGACGGGACTCATCGAGGGTGCCGGCCATGCCAGCGCCACCGGCCGTTTCGACGACGAGCACCTCTTCTACCTCATGGCACGCGGCATTCCTGAAAAGGTTGCCCGCCGCCTGGTGGTTCGAGGCTTCCTCAACGAGATCATCCAGCAGATCAACGTCCCGGCAATCGAAGAACGCCTGACCGCAGCTGTTGAGCGCGAACTCGCCGCGACCGACAACTAGCACAGACCAGGCAGGACAACCATGAGTGAACAAACCAAGGGCGAACTGGTATGCAACGCCAATGACATCCAGGTCAAGCAGGCGCTGCGTGTCCTGATCGATGACTATCCCGTAGCCATCGTGAGGGACTCGATGGGTGAGATCCACGCCATCGGCGATACCTGCTCGCACGCGGACATTTCGTTGTCCGAAGGCGAGATTGAAGGCTGTGCGATTGAGTGCTGGGGACACGGTTCCCAGTTCGACCTCCGCAGCGGACAGCCTCTCCAGCTGCCTGCCTACGACCCCGTCCCGGTTTTCGCGGTCACCATCGATGGTGACGACGTCTACGTGGACGTGACCAACGTTGTGAACGGTGCTTCGGTAGATAACTACTGAGCGCCCGGTATCACCAGACTTACGAACGGAAAAGAAAGAAGAGCATGTCTACTCTTGAGATCAAGGACCTGCACGTCAGCATCGAGACGGAGCAGGGCACCAAGGAGATCCTGAAGGGCGTCAGCCTCACCATCAAGACCGGTGAAACGCACGCCATCATGGGCCCCAACGGCTCGGGCAAGTCCACCCTCGCTTCCACCATTGCCGGCCACCCGCGCTACACGGTGACCAGCGGCACCATCACTCTCGACGGCGAAAACGTCCTCGAAATGAGCGTTGACGAGCGCGCCCGTGCAGGTGTCTTCCTCGCCATGCAGTACCCGGTTGAGGTTCCCGGCGTCACCATGACGAACTTCCTGCGTACCGCCAAGACGGCGATCGACGGCGAAGCGCCCGCCCTGCGCACGTGGACCAAGGACGTCAAGGCTGCCATGCAGCAGCTGCGCATCGACGCCGACTTCGCACAGCGCAACGTCAATGAAGGCTTCTCCGGCGGCGAGAAGAAGCGCGTCGAGATCCTTCAGCTTGAGCTCTTCAAGCCCAAGTTCGCCGTTCTGGATGAGACCGACTCAGGCCTGGACGTCGACGCCCTCAAGGTAGTTTCCGAAGGCGTCAACCGCGCACATGCAGACGGAAACATGGGCACGCTGCTCATCACCCACTACACCCGCATCCTGCGCTACATCAAGCCGGACTTCGTCCACGTCTTCGTCGACGGCAAGGTCGTTGAAGAGGGCGGCCCGGAGCTGGCCGACCGTCTTGAAGAAGAGGGCTACGACCGCTACGCCGCAGGCGCAGGCGTTGCCGTTGCTCCTGCCGTACAGGCCTAGTTAGGATCGTTCCATGACCGAAATCAACGCGGCGCGCACCAGCCTCGAGGACGTCGAGGAAGCGCTCAAGGACGTCATTGACCCGGAGCTCGGTGTCAACGTCGTGGACTTGGGCCTCCTCTATGGCCTGAAGTACTCGGATGAGGACGGCGCACTCCTGATCGACATGACACTGACGACGGCGGCTTGCCCGCTCACGGACGTGCTGGAAGAGCAGGTAGGCAAGTCCCTCGATGGAGTAGTGGATGACTGGCGCCTGAACTGGGTATGGATGCCGCCATGGGGTCCCGAGCGGATCACCGATGACGGCAAGGACCAGATGAGGGCCCTGGGCTTCAACATCTGATCAGCAGTTTTCGCCCTCCAGGGGCAAAGAAATGGTTCCGAACCTGTGGTTCGGGACCATTTCTGCGTTCAGCGGATGACTCAGGAGCTACGGCGCCGCCACACCAAAGGTGTCGCATTTGTTGATGTCGCCAGTGGCGTATCCCTGGTAGAACCACTTCTGCCGCTGTTCACTTGAGCCATGGGTCCAGGACTCCGGCGAGACCCGTCCGGTTGCGGCTTCCTGGATACGGTCATCGCCGACGGCGGACGCGGCCGACAGCGCGTCCTGCAGGTCCTGCTCGGTGAGGGGGTCAAGGAACGGCTTGCCTGTCGCCGGGTCTTTCTGCGTGGTGGCATGGCGAACCCAGAGTCCTGCGTAGCAATCCGCCTGCAATTCAACACGGACTGCACCGGACTGCGGCCCCTGTGGATCCTGTTGTGCCCGATCCAGGTTGCCCAGGATGTTTTGGATGTGATGGCCGAATTCGTGGGCCACCACGTACTCCTGCGCCAGTGGTCCCCCTGATGAACCAAAACGGGTCACGAGTTCGTCGAAGAACCCGGGGTCGAAGTATGCCTTGGTGTCCGCTGGGCAATAGAAGGGTCCTACAGCCGTGGTGGCAGGGCCACATCCGGTATTGGTCCCTTGATCGAAGATGACCGTTCCGGGCCGGGAATACTGAACGTTGTACTGGGCGAGGTATTCCGGCCAGAAGGCATTAAGGCTGTTCACGGTGCCTGTAATCCGGCAGTCGAGTCGTTTGTCCGCATCAGCGCCCGTCTGGCACTCCTGCACACCGCCGCTCCCACCTTCGACGGCGGGTGGCTGGGTTCCGCCGCCAGTAAGGTCGCCAAGGATGTTGGGGTTGATTCCGAAGAGGGCCAGAAGCAGCACGACGATGCCACCACCAATCCCGCCACCTATTTTCGTCCCGCGGCCCATGCCTCCGCCGCGTCGGTCTTCTACCTGGGATGGGTCAAGCTGCGCACCGTCATTGAAACTCATACAGTCAGAATAGACGTCACCATTGGTGCTGGAGGGCGGACACTGCCGTAAAATTGCGGGGATGCCTTTCCTGGACAAAATTCAGCTCTGGGCCGATGAGCGTCCCCACGACACCGCCGTCGTTGTGGGTCGCAGCCGGCTCAACTGGGCCGAGCTCCGCGACGCCGCGGCGGCCCTGCTTGGCCATGCGATGGCCACCACTGTGCTTGCCGAACCCAACTCCACTGACTTCGTCGTGAAGTTTGCTGCAGCGGTGGCGGGGGAGCGCCGCTGTGCGGTGCTGGACCCACAGTGGCCTGCAGCAATGGTGGAGGAAGTGACGTCCCGTATCGCCGACTCCACCATCTCAACTGGCGTGGAACTTGTGGACGGGGATCCCTCCACGACCTTCCTGATTGGGCTTACCTCCGGTACAACTTCAGTGCCGAAGGCGTTCACGCGGTCCCGCCGCTCGTGGCAGGTTTCGTTCGACGCTTCGATCGAGTTCTTCGGGCTGTCCCAGGACGATCGGACCCTGGCGGCAGGTCCGCTCTCCTCCAGCTTGAACCTCTACGCCCTGTCTGAGTGCATGTATGCGGGCTCTGCATTCCACACGCTGGAGTCCTTCGACGTCGGTGACGCCCACGCTTCGATCAGCCACGACAACATCACAAGACTGGTGCTTACACCCACCATGCTTCGTTTGCTGAGCGAACGCGGCTTAGCTGGAGACGTGGATGCTTCCGGCATCCGGAGCATCATCTGCGCGGGTTCCAAGCTTGATGGCCGTACGTTGGAGGCGGCGCGCCGCTGGGCCCCGCGTGCTGCCATCTTTGAGTACTACGGAGCCTCCGAATTGAGCTTTGTCTCCGGCACGCGACTGGCTGCCGGCGAGCCCCTCGACGTTGGGGGTACGGGGATTGGCCGGCCTTTTCCTGGTGTGGAATTGCGAATCCTGGACGACGCCGGCCAGAATCTCCCGCACGGGGAGCACGGCAACATCAGCGTCCGCAGTGGAATGGTCAGCAACGGCTACCTGTGGGGCGACGACGGCCAGGCCCTCCGCTGCTTGGACGGCTGGTACACAGTGGGGGACCAGGGCTATCTCGACGACGGGACCCTGCACATTCTGGGACGACGTTCGGACATGATCATCACTGCGGGGAAGAACGTGTACCCGCACGAGGTGGAACTCGCCCTCGCCTCCGTTCCAGGCATCGAAGTTGCCGTAGCAGCCGGCGCTCCGGATGACATCCGCGGTCAAAAGGTGATTGCCGGCGTCGTTCCTGCCTTCGGTGCCGTCACGGCGACACAGCTCCGCACGGGCCTTGATGGCCTGCTCGCCCGGGACAAGTGGCCCCTGCAGTACTACGTCCTGTCCGAGTTACCGATGACGGATCGAGGTAAGGTCAGCCGGATGGTGCTGCTTGACTGGATCAAGAACCATGATGCCCGGGCGCGTCCCCTTGGGTAGCGGCGCTTCGATGCAGGAGGTGGACGAGTCCCGCCAGCCGGTCATCATCGCGGCGCTGCGCACTCCGATCTGCCGTGCAAACGGGCAGCTGAGGCAGCTCCGGGCGCCGGATCTCCTGGCGCCGGTCATCCGTTCCCTCATTGAGTCGGGAGGCATTGACCCGGCCGGCGTGAACGACGTCATCATGGGCAATGCTGTTGGTGGTGGTGGAAACGTAGCGCGCTTCGCCGCACTGCAGGCCGGTTTGCCTGTCACGGTCCCGGGGCTGACGATTGACCGGCAGTGTGGTTCCGGGTTGGATGCTATTGCGCTTGCTGCGCGTCTGGTTGGCGCCGGTGGAGATCCGCTGTATGTTGCCGGCGGGGTGGAAAGCATCAGTACCGCTCCGGCCCGTGCCAACAGGACCGACGACGGCGCCCTGGACTTTTACTCGCGGGCCGCCTTTGTGCCACCCGTGTTTGGTGACCCTGACATGGGTGTGGCTGCGGAAAATGTAGCCCGCACGTTTGGCATCAGTCGTGAGCGGCAGGATGAGTACGCACTCCGCAGCCATCGACGGGCTCTTGAGGCTGCTGCAGCGGGCAAGCTCGCACGCGAAATTGTGCCGCTTGAAAATGCCGGGACGATTGTCGACGTCGACGACGGTCCCAAGCCTTCGTTGCGCGCCTCACTGATGTCGCGGTTCCCGGCGGTCTTCGTCCCCGATGGAACTGTCACGGCAGCGAACTCATGCTTTGACGCCGACGCCGCTGCCGCCGTCGTCATAACGTCCCTGAAGCGCGCCCGTGAGATGGGCGCGGTTGACGGCTTGTTGGTTTTGGGTTGTGAGACAACGGGAGTGCATCCGGAGTTGCTCGGTATCGGGGCCGCGCACGCCGCCGAGCGGTTGTTGGCTCAACATGGCGTGGCCGCCACGGACGTAGACCTCATCGAATTCAATGAAGCCTTTGCCTCCCAGACCATCGCTTGCCTTGATCATTTGGGCATCGATCCTGGGAAAGCCAATGCAGAGGGCGGAGCGCTGGCGCTCGGCCATGGCTACGGTGCTTCGGGGGCTGTCTTGGTGACGCGCCTGCTTACCCAGGCTCGTGGCCTCGCTGAAAATTCCGGAGCAGCACCGCTGGGCTTGGCGATGATCAGCATCGCGGGGGGCATGGGAACGGCAGCCCTGCTGCGCTATTCCCGGTTCCAGCCCATCTGAGTAACAGCAGATGCCCTTTTGAGCCCTCAAAACGGCATCTGCTGCGACCTACTTGGGCTCGTCCGGTTCCCCGAGCCCCCTAGCGGCCAAGGCGTCGCCGGTTTGGCGCGCATAAGCGACCGTGGTAATAAAGACAGGGAGTATCAGTGCCCTGGGATTGCGTTCCAGTCCACGGGCACGGGCCGCATCCCTGACGTCCGAAAAGGCTCCTGCAATGAAGGGGATGCTCCTGAGCATCACGGCGATGGTGAGCGCGAAACGCTCGGGATCGGCGCCGAAGCGCTGGAATGGTTTGGCGAGGGAGACAACGCCGTCCAAAAGGTCCTGGACGGGCGTGGTGGCAGTCAGAACCGAGGCTGCGACCACGCACACCAGGACGTTCAGGACGATGCGTGCAGCCGTGGGGCCACCCAATTGCCACCACTGGAACAATCCAATAACCACGAGGATGGGCGTCACCGTCCATATGGCACGCATCAGGCGGTGCAAACCGGCCCCGCTGAGAAGGAACAAGCCGCACATCATGGCGAAGACCAACAGCGACACTGCCCAGTCGACAATCAGGAAGGACGCCGTCCCGCAGCCTGCAACCACCAGGAACTTCAGCCACAACGGGATTCGGTGGATGGGCGAGTTGCCCGGCACATAGTTTGCTATCAGGAAGCCGTGGCCCCTCATAATTGGCCTCGCCCCGGACGGTCCCCAAGGCCCGGAACCTCGTCGAGCGCAGTTGCGCACAGCTCCCGGTACCGGGCGACACCTTCGGCGGCATCGCCGTCGAACACTATTCGCCCCGACTCCACCACGAGGACGCGGTCCATCTCCAGTGCGAGGTCGAGGTCGTGGGTGGACATGACAACTTGCTGCTCCAGGCCCGCCAAGGTGCGCCGGAGCAGCTCGCGATTACGCAGGTCCAGGAGGGTGGATGGCTCGTCGAGGACCAGCACCTGGGGATTGACGGCGAGGACTGCGGCCAAGGCGAGCAGTTGGCGCTCCCCGCCGGAGAGCTCATAGATGCTTTGGTCTGCCAGTGGCAGCAGGCCAAACCTGTCAAGAACTGCCTCTGCGTGTGCGGCTCGTTCGCGGGTGTTCTTAATGGAGCGCCGCAGGGAGAGTTCAACGTCTTCACGGCCGGTAGGCATCACCAGTTGCGACAAGGGATCAGTGAAGACGAATCCGACGTTCGCACGAACCCGGCGGACAGCTTTGACTGTGTCGTCGCCGTGGACTTCAACGGTTCCGTCGCTGGGCTCCACCAAACCGTTCAACAGCCGTAACAACGTGGACTTACCGGAACCGTTGGCTCCGATGACGCCGATACGCCGCTCCGTAAGGCTCAAGGAAACATCCTCCAGCAGGGTCTTGGACGTGCTGCTGCCGTCAATGGCTACACGAACCGAGACCCTGCTGAAGCTGATGGAGTTCATAGATATATTGTTTCTGACTTTGCCTGATGCAGGCTATTTGACCCGGCGGACCAGGACATCCGGGAAGGCCTTGTGAATAGCCACCGCAATGATCACGGCGAGGACATTCTTCAGGATGTCCCCGGGGTAGAAGGCGAGATCGGCAATGAAGGCTTTGGTGAAGTCCAGTTTGCCATTGACCATCATGCCCAGGACGCCCAGTCCGTGGATGAGGACGATGCTGCTGACCATGGCGGCAGCAAACAGCAGCAGGGAACGGTTCCGCACCGTTTTACGGATAATCAGGGCCGCCAGATATCCCGTGGCGGCCGCCGCAAGGGGGAAGGCAATGATGTAGCCTGCCGAAGCTGTAGCGAGGATGCCCAGTCCGCTGCGGCCGCCGCTGAAGATCGGCAGGCCGGCCAGGCCAAGGAGGACATAAAGCCCGACGGCGGCGAATCCCCGCCCGGGGCCAAGCACCAGGCCGCTCAGCATCACAGTGAGGGTCACCAAGGTGATCGGCACGCCCAGGGCGCCAACCGGAATGCCGGGAACGATCGCGGACGCTGCCACCAGGGCTGCGAAGACGGCAATGAGGCCGAGGTCTGTGGCGGTCCATCGCTTGCGCGAAGAGTTGCGCTCCACAGAGGCGGAGGTGGTTTGGCTCATGACGGGTCCTATCAGGAAATGCTGTGGGTGCGAGGTTGAAGTTTTGTTTCCCCCAACAGTGAGGATACGGAGCATGGGAAAGGGCTTTTTTGGAGCCTCTCCACAACCCTGGGTGAAAATTCTGTGAGAGATGGCACAATGTGCCGCTCGGGCGATGTTATGTCCGGGGGAGGGCGGGGTGCCGGTAGACTTGAACAGGCTGTTCTCACAGCCGTCCCCGCCGCAACTACCGGGCCAACCGGTCACGCAGGCGTTCCCCATTGAAAGGCATCACCCGAATTGATTACCGTCCAGGAACTCGAACTCCGCGCCGGCGCACGCCTGCTCATGGACAAGGTCAACTTCAGGGTGGACAAAGGCGACAAGATCGGCCTTGTTGGACGCAACGGCGCGGGCAAGACCACTTTGACCCGCGTCCTCGCGGGCGAAGGCCTTCCCGCGGGTGGCAAAGTGACCCGCAGCGGTGAGATCGGCTATCTGCCCCAGGATCCCCGCACCCCGGACATGGAGCAGCTCGCCCGTGATCGCATCCTCTCTGCACGTGGATTGGACGTGGTGGTGGGGAAGCTGAAGAAGGCCCAGGCTGAGATGGCAAGCGAGGACGAAGCCGTACAGCGCAAAGCCATGAACCGCTACGATCGCTTGGAGGCTGAGTTCCTGGCTGGCGGCGGGTACGCCGCTGAAGCTGAGGCAGCCGCGATCTCCTCCAACCTTGCGCTCCCGGAACGCATCCTTAACCAGCCGCTGAAGACCCTCTCCGGTGGCCAGCGCCGCCGCGTGGAGCTCGCCCGCATTCTTTATTCCTCGGCAGAAACCCTGCTCCTGGACGAACCAACCAACCACCTCGACGCCGACTCCATCACGTGGCTGCGCGACTTCCTCAAGGACCACCAGGGTGGGTTGATCGTGATCAGCCACGACGTCGAATTGCTGGAGGCCACGGTCAACAAGGTCTACCACCTTGATGCCAACAGAGCCCAGATCGACTACTACAACATGGGTTGGAAGCGCTATCTCCAGCAGCGCGAAACGGATGAAAGGGCCCGCAAACGCGAACGGGCCAATGCGGAAAAGAAGGCCCAGGTCCTCATCGACCAGGCCAACAAGATGCGCGCAAAGGCAACGAAAGCCGTCGCAGCGCAGAACATGGCAAAGCGTGCAGAGCGTCTCCTTGGCGGTTTGGAAGCCGTTCGTGAAAACGATCGCGTCGCCGCCCTGCGCTTCCCGGATCCGTCACCCTGTGGCAAGACTCCGCTCACAGCCGAAGGGCTCAGCAAGTCCTACGGCTCCTTGGAGATTTTCACTGACGTGGACCTGGCGATCGATCGCGGTTCCAAGGTGGTCATCCTTGGCCTCAACGGTGCGGGCAAAACCACCCTCCTGCGAATGCTTGCAGGCGTAGACAAGCCGGACACCGGCGACATCATCCCGGGACACGGATTGAAGGTGGGCTACTACGCCCAGGAACACGAAACCCTGGACCACGATCGCACAGTCCTTGAAAACATGCGTTCCTCCGCGCCGGACATGAAGGACGCCGAAGTCCGCGGCATTCTGGGGTCATTCCTGTTCTCAGGTGACGACGTCGAAAAGCCGGCCGGTGTTCTGTCCGGTGGCGAGAAGACCCGGCTCGCCCTCGCAACCATCGTTGCTTCGAGCGCCAACGTACTGCTCCTCGACGAGCCCACCAACAACCTGGACCCAGCCAGCCGTGCAGAAATCCTTGGCGCACTGAAGAACTACAGTGGCGCCGTCGTCATGGTCAGCCACGATGAAGGCGCTGTCTCGGCCCTGAATCCGGAACGCGTGGTCCTGCTCCCCGATGGTGTTGAAGATCACTGGAACGAGGACTACCTGGACCTGATTACGTTGGCCTAGTCCGCCTCGCCGTCCGCTGTGCGGCATGCTTGATGTGCCGCTGCGCACCGTGCTGGGTGCCACCGCGCTGCTCCGCTCGTGAGTCAGTCGCCTTCGCGGGGGCTAGCGGACCTGCAACGGCTCGGCGTTCGTTATCCTTTGCAGCTGGTCGTAGGTGATGGAGAACATTGAATTGTGGTCTCCGGCGCCGGCCCACAGTAGTGGGTGTTCTTGCAGCGAGGTGTCCAGGATCGTCTTTAAATGTTCGGGGTGACCGACCGGGGCGACGCCTCCCACTTCCTGGCCGGTGTGTTTGAGCACAAAATCGGGCTTCGCCCGGCGGATCTTTCCGGTGCCCAGTAGTTTGGCTACCAGTGTTGTGTCTACTCTCGCGGCTCCGCTGGCGAGAATGAGCAAGGGTTTGCCGTCGAGTTCGAAAATCAGGCTGTTGGTGATCGCTGCAACCTCGCATCCAAGGACAGAGGCGGCCGCTGCAGCCGTGGGCACCTTTTCCTCGAAGATCCGGACAGTGTCCACAACGCCTGCGGCCATGAGGGCCGACTTCACGTTGAGCACCGGGTCCGGAATCGCTTCAGTAACCTTGGGCATCCAGGATTGCGTCTTCCTCTTCTTCTGACGTGGGGCGCTTGTTCTTTCGGTTTGTGGGCACACGACGCTTGGGCGGCCCACTGACGGCAATGACTTCGTCCTCGCCATCTTCGTCCTCTTCCGCGTCGATGGCAGCGTTACGCGCCTGCTGCCGGGCCGCGTAACCGAAGCCGATGAACATCAGGACGCCGAAGGCAAACCACTGCAGGGAGTAGGAGAGGTGTGTGCCCTCTTCCGTGGCTGGTTTGGGGAAGGGCGTGGGCATGGGCTGGACCGCGGGATCCTCGCTGGCCAACTGCCCATAGGCACCCGTCGCAATGGGGTAGGGGAGTTCGCTTGCGAAGCTGGCCAGGTCAATGGATGGCAGCTGTCCATCCACGGCACCGCGGTCCAGCTTCGGTTCCGTTGGCTTGAGGCGGGCAACCACGGTGACCTCACCCACGGGAGGTGCCGGAACGACGTCGGGACGGCCGGGCGTGTTGTTGCCAATGGGCAACCAGCCGCGGTCTATGACCACCGCTTCACCGGTGGTGAGGCGCAAAGGAACCACGACGTCGTAACCTGGCTGCCCATTCAACGGACGGTTTCGTACAACGCGCTGGCCGTTCAAGTCGTAACTACCCCGCAGCTCCACCTGGGTCCATTCCCGCTCGGGGTCCAGGGTGCGGAACTGGTCCTTGATGTCAGCGAAGGGGACGGGTGTCGCGGAGTAATTGCTCACTACGCGGTTGATCTCAGCCAGCGTTTCTGCCCGCCGATCCATTTGCCAGCGGCCGAGGAACACGCATGCTGTGGCGAAGATAACGGCCAGAACGAAATAGCCCAGCCACTTGCTGGAGAAAAGGAAACGATACATTCAGCGGGCCTCGCCAACGGCAGCGTCATCTGCCTCGAAAGGGACGGTCTCTTTCCAGAGGCCTCGGGTTTGAAGGTAGTCCTCAAGCCAATCGCGGTGCTCGTTGCAGGAAAGCCAAACCTTCCGCCGCTCAGGGGTATGGATCCGCGGGTTGTTCCACAGGAGTTGCCAGGCTGCGCCCTCCCGGCACCCCTTACGGGAGCAGAGAGCGGGGCCGATGGCGCGATCGGGCTCCTGGCTGCCCAAACCGGCGTCGCCAAGGTTAAAGATGTTCATGAAGCCGCCCGTTCGTTGCCGGCATCCCCGGCCTTGGGTGTATGAGTCGCGTCAGATTCTGCGCCCTGACCTGGTGGCTCGGCGTCGTCCACCACTTCGCCTTTTAGCACCGTGACATTGTCCGTCGCGTGGTCTTCAGTGCTCTTCGGAGAGCCCTCGATTTCAGCTGCTTCCACGTAGTCCAGCAGGGAATCGCTGTGGTCCTCGGCTTTATCGCTGCCATTGGCTATGACAACGGCTATCCAAGGGAGGAACACCGCGCCGGCCACGGCGATTATTTTCAACCAGCCGTCCACCACGAAAATCAGGATGATGCAGACCATGCGAATACCCATAGCCACTGCGTACTTGATCATGCGCTCCCGCATGTCTTCCGAGTGGGCAGCCGCGGCATCGGTGATGCTGTGGACTTCGGGGTCGCCGGAGACAGCGTCCGGATCCCCGGGCACCTGCTGCAGGGGACTGTTTTCTCGTGTCACAGCTGAATCATCACGCTCCAAAGGCTTCTCTCAATTCTCTCACCAAGGCGGTAGCCGCCCAAACCGCGGGACAGGGCGGTTACCCGCGGGTTGGAGCAGGTGCCCGATAAGATCAAGGCAGGAAATCCCCTCTTCACCGCAGCACACCCATGCCGCAGAACCTGGAGCGAAAGTATGTCTGAAGCAGTATCCACCGGCCGTAGCGTCCTCATTACCGGCGGCAACAGGGGCATCGGTCTGGCCATTGCCGAGTCCTTCCTCGCAAACGGTGACAAGGTGGCAGTGACCTATCGAAGCGAAACAGAACTGCCTGAAGGCATCCTGGGAGTCAAAGCCGACGTCACTGACGAAGCCTCGATCGATGCCGCCTTCAAGACAGTAGAGGAAGCGCACGGCCCGGTGGAGGTTTTGGTTGCCAATGCGGGCATCACCAAAGACACGCTGCTCCTGCGCATGAGTGAGGACGACTTCACCTCTGTGCTGGACACGAACCTCACCGGTGCGTTCCGCGTCATTAAGCGTGCTTCCAAAGGCATGATCCGGCTCCGCAAAGGCCGCGTGGTCCTCATCTCATCAGTGTCCGGCCTCTACGGAGCTCCGGGCCAGATCAACTACTCCGCATCGAAGGCGGGCATGGTGGGGATCGCACGCTCGCTGACCCGCGAACTGGGCAGCCGGGGGATCACGGCCAACGTGGTAGCCCCCGGATTCATCAACACGGACATGACGGCAGAACTGCCCGAGGAAACCCAGAAGTCCTACTTGGCAAACGTGCCGGCAGGCCGTTTCGCCGAGGCTTCCGAAGTAGCCAATGTTGTGCGTTGGGTAGCCAGCGACGAGGCCGCCTACATTTCGGGCGCTGTGATTCCCGTTGACGGTGGTCTCGGGATGGGCCACTAAAGCGCCACGCTCTGAGGCCATCAGCCAGTTTTTGTCGTTACCCGACAAAGGGGTTCGAGCCCGCCACTGGCATGATGGAACCCAGGCCCGCAGATTTTTAGATGAAGTGAACAAAAGGAGCACGAATGGGAATGCTGGATAACAAGACCGCGATCGTGACGGGATCTTCCCGTGGCATCGGTGCTGAAGTCGCCAAGATCCTCGCGGGTGAGGGCGCGGCCGTCGTCGTCAACTACCGCCAGAAGGCACCGCGCGCCAACAAGGTAGTTGCTGAGATCCAGGCAGCCGGCGGCCGCGCTGCGGCCGTCGGTGCAGACCTCACCACCGACGAAGGCGTACACACTCTTGCCAGCACCGCCATGGAGCAGTTCGGTTCGCTGGATGTCCTGGTACTGAATGCTTCCGGCGGCATGGAGTCCGGAATGGAGGAGGGTTACGCCCTCAAGCTCAACCGCGATGCCCAGGTCAACATGCTCAATGCGGCTGTTCCCCTCATGCGCGAAGGCTCGCGTGTCGTCTTCGTGACCAGCCACCAGGCTCATTTCGTGGAGACCGTTCCCACCATGCCTGAATACGAGCCGGTGGCAAAGAGCAAGCGGGCCGGCGAGGACGCACTGCGCGCACTCCTGCCAAACCTTGCTGACAAAGGCATCTCGCTGGTGGTTGTTTCCGGTGACATGATCGAGGGCACCGTCACGGCCACTTTGCTTGACCGCTCCAACCCGGGCGCCATCGAGGCCCGACGCGCAGAAGCCGGCAAGTTGTATTCGGTTGAAGAATTTGCGGCAGAGGTCGCCAAGATGGTGACGGCCGACGTCGAAACCGGCCACACCGAATACGTGGGTGGAGCAGACTACTTCGGCAAATCCGCCGAGTAGCACCTTCAAGTTCATTGCGGCCCGGACACACGTCCGGGCCGCAACTGTTTAACCGTTCATGGGAAAGCCAAGGGGAGCCAGGACGATCTTGATAAATAGTTCAGATTCTCGCGACACGAAATGCGATTAGTTGTTTCACGTTTCTCCTTTTGCGTTAATGCGGCTCATCTGGTTGAATCTCCAAGGCGTCATCGTCCCTAAATGTAAGCAAACTGTATTAAGCCAAGGCAGGAACTTTATGGCAGTGTCCAGGGTCGAACCCACTACTGTGAACTAGGAGCATCTTTGGACCTGTTACTGCATGCTGATGATATTCACGCGTCCTACGATCAAAGACGCATCCTCAAAGGCGTTGAACTTTCACTCCACCGCGGCGAGATCCTGGGATTAATCGGGACCAATGGCGCCGGCAAAACGACTCTGATGAGCGTATTGGCCGGATCCCATAAGCACGATGGCGGGCAAATCATGCTGGCTGGCGAGAAATATGGACCGGATTCGACGGAGGAGGCCCAGGCTTGCGGCGTAGGCCTCATCCCGCAGAACTTCCGGCTCAACTCTGACCTGACGGTCGCCGAGGCAATTTTTCGGGGAACTTTTCAAGCCGATAAATCCCATGATGAACTCCGGGTTCAAGCAATTAAACTCATTCAGGACATTGGAATCACCTTGGATCCCGACGCGACAGTGGGCACTCTGATTCGTGCCGAGCAGACCCTCGTGGAAGTTCTGAGAATGGTTGCCGAAGAAGCCCAACTCGTTATCATGGACGAGGTTGCTGCGTCGCTCCCTGATCATGACGTCGCCGTCCTGCATCAAGTCTTGAGGATGCTGGTCGGGCAGGGGCGTGCGATCATCTACATCACGCACCGCCTTGATGAAGTCCGATCCGTAGCCCACCGCATCGCCGTCATGCGGGATGGCAAGGTTCACAAAATCCTGGAAGCCAGCCGGACCGACGTCGACGAACTCGCTTTCCTCTTGCTTGAGCACAAGCTGGCAAATAACTCCAGGCCCACTGATCCGGCACCCGGAGATGAGGCTATGCGGGTGCTGGAGCTCACTGTGGAAGACAGTATCCGCGATATTTCCTTCAGCGTATCCAAGGGTGAGATTTTCGGTTTGGCCGGAACACATCGCTCAGGCATTTATCAATTGCTTGAAGCGCTGGTAGGTATTCGCCCGAGCACCTCGGGCCAGATTTTCATGCAAGGAAAGCCTGTACAGATCCGGGGGCTGCAGGATGCACTCCGTTTGAAGATCGGCTACTTGTCAGACACCGCAGATACCCTGGAATCGGCAAGCGGAATCGTTGAAGGCCTTCAGCGCAGTGACGATGCTGCCGGAGCGAATTTACAGGATGAGATCACTCAGCTTCGTGGCGTGATCGAACTGGTTCGCCGCATGCGCATCAACACGACAAACATTCATGGCGCCATCACCACTCTTTCGGGCGGCGACCGCCAGAAGGTGCAGCTTGCCAAATGGATGACCAGTGACTGCGATGTGTTGATTCTTAGCCACCCCAGCCGCGGCATAGATGTTGGGGCCAAAGAGACGGTGTACAGGATGCTCCAGGAGCTCAGCCGCACAGGGGTTGCCATCATCCTCTTGTCGTCGGATTTGTCGGAACTGGTCAGCTGGTGCCATCGGATTGGTGTGATGCGCAACGGCGAAATGGTGGCCATCGAGGCAAATGCCAATACCAATGAAGACGCCCTGGTGCACCATATGCTGGGCGAGAAGTTCACTTCCGGCAGTGGGGAAGCCCGCCGCGTGAAGAGTTGACGGCACTGTGCCCTTCCTGACATGAAACCGAAAGGGGCGACCGCGAATGCGCGGCCGCCCCTTCACTCTTCCTGGGAAGGTCAGATGGTAATTCCCTTGGCGAGGTTGTTGAGCTTGTGGCGCGCCAGTGCAAGGTTTGCGTACGTTCGGTCCAGCACCAAGTAGACAAACAGGCCCTTGGCACCACCTGAGTTCAGAACGTTAATCAGGTGGTACTGCGAACCGAGCGTGATGAGGATATCTTCGATATCGGTGTCCACGTGGAGGTCCGCCATGGTGCGGAGTTTTGCACTGACAACATTTGAGTTGCCGGCTGCTGCCACACCCAGGTCAAAGCCAGGGTTTCCGCCCTGGGCCAAGGCCATTCCGCTGGAGTAGTCCACGACGGCCGCGCCTGTTGCGCCCTCTATGGACAGCAACTGCTTTATGGATTCGTCAAGCGTGCTCATATTTTGTTCTTCCTTTTCTTTTTTATCATCACCGATATGTGTGAAGTAGACCGCGCGGGTTTCCTGGTACATAGGCGCATTGAGGAGTGATTCATCCTCACCGGCATGCACTTCAGCAGGCACAGACTTTTCCTGACGTTTCCACCATCTCCGTGCGTGCCCCGAACTATTCACTTTCTGCCCCTGCTGGTATTGATCCCGGGCTGCCTAATGCATCACGGCTCCGTCTTGGAGTTTCCAACTTTACACATTGAGAAGCCACTGGAACGCACTGTCTCAAGAAGTGAACCAGTTAGTGACAATCGCATAAATTATTCCGAAGTTGGCGTCACGAAATGCGACCACGTGCCTCCGAGGTGTTTCTGTGCAGCGCCTTTCGATTAATGAAAGCGACGTTAATAATGTGGTCTGCTCCAGCCTCCATCGTATTTTGGAAGATGACTTGATACGGAGTACGTCCAATCAAAAGGGCTATCCCGTCAGGAGCCCTGTCCGGCGTTTTGGACGCATTTGCCAGCATGTCCCGGAAACCCGGGTGGTTCTCCACGTGCCCACGGATCCCGGATTGATCAAAGGATGCCAAAGTAGACAACCACACAGTTCCATCTGCCTCGACAACTCCGTGAGCCGGGTAGACGACGTGGCCGGTTTCGGTGGCGAAGCCCGATTCTGTTGGAAAGATCTTGAACCGCGCACACCAGGTGGTGAAGTGCTTCCTCAGCACACCGTCAGGATCTGCAGAAACAACAGACCTGCAAAGGGTTTCATGCTCCAGCAACGCATCTCCTTCGGATGGGCAAGCCGACGTGCGCCAACCGGCAGGCGTCACATCTGATGAGTGTCCTGGAAGCGCCAATCGTTTCGCTGAAAACGTTGTTGAATCCGCAACATGAACACTGCGCCAGCGCTACTCGCATGGTGGAGGTCCTTGGCCAAGTGTCGGGGCACCATCAATCGAAGGGGAAAAGAGTGATCAATCAACGCGCCTCACGACATTGGCGAGCGGCCACTGCCACCTTGATCGGGACGGTGCTGGCTGTGTCGCTTTCCGTCGCGCCGGCTTCGGCAGCCCCGGTGATCAATAGTGACCAAACCGGTTCCATCACCGTTCACAAGTTCGAGAAGCCGATCCCTGGTGGCGGCGGCAACAACAGCGGCGGCGGGAATGGGGGAGGCCACGACGGTGGCGGCAATAACTTTTCCCGCGCCGTTCCTGACACCACCAGCCTGACGCCCCTGCCTGGTATCGAGTTCACGATCCAGCAGGTCAACACCATTGATCTATCCACCAATGCTGGCTGGGACGCGGCACACAACCTTAGCTATGTGTTTGCATCGTCAGATCCGTCCGGGTCCATCACTGCCGCTGGATACACCCTGGGTGCCAGCCACGCCCAGGTCACTGCTGCCGACGGCACTGCCATCTTCGCCAACTTGCCCATAGGCCTGTATCTGGTGACCGAGACAAACTATCCTGCCGGTGTCACCCCGTCGGCTCCATTCCTTATCTCGGTGCCGATGACCGATCCGGATAACCAGGACAACTGGATCTACGACGTCGACGTGTACCCGAAGAACTCTGTTTCCGGTGCGGAGAAGATCGTCACTGATGCTCCCGACGTCAAGCTCGGCGACCAGGTCGATTGGACGATCACGGCTGATATCCCGAACGAGGCTGTGATTGACGGTTACAAGGTGGTGGATCAGCTCGACACCAAACTGACCTACGTCGGTACGACAGTCAGCCTGGAAGACGGTACTGAACTTGCTGAAGGAACCGAGTACGTTGTGAGGTTCGATGCCACAACCAACACCGTCTCGGTGGACTTCACCGATGACGGCCGTGCCTTCCTGGCCTCCCGCACCGGAACCCGTGTGCAGATCGTTGTGAGCACCAAGGTCAACACCATAGGTGAGATTGAAAACGTCGCACTTGCCTACCCGAACGCTGCGAGCTTCAACATCACCCCCGGCCAGCCCGGCGGGCCGGTAGTAACGCCGCCTGTCGTTACGAAATGGGGCGGGATGACGTTGCAGAAGGTCGACGAGAATGCTGCCGCCCTGGCCGGCGCTTCTTTCTCGGTCTACAGCAATGAGGCTGATGCCAGGGCAGGCACCAACCCCGTGGATATTGACGGCCAAAGTGTCTTCACCGTTGCCGGCGATGGAATGTTGACCATTTCAGGCCTGCGCTACTCGGATTGGGCCAACGGTGCGGCCGTTGCACCTGGGGACGCGGACTACCGCACCTACTATCTGGTGGAGACCACGGCGCCGGCAGGCTACGAACTGCTTGCCGAGCCTGTGTCCTTCCTGATCAACTCCACCACCACAGCCGTCGGCATTGACCTGAGCGTCAAGAACATGCCGTCCAACGCCGGGTTCGAGCTGCCTTTGACCGGTGGCGTAGGTTCGGCCCTGCTTTATGCAGCCGGCGCTCTTCTGGTCATTGGTGCCGGCCTGCTGTTCGTCCGCAACCGCAGGGCAGATAACAACAGCTAGGCACCTGGGGTTCAGACGTTGGCTATGTGCCGCACGGCATCAAGGTACGGCATGTTGATGACGGCGTCGGCCACCGCACGGACGGCCGGTTTGGCGTTAAAGGCAACGCCAATTCCGGCCGCTCCCAGCATGTCGAGATCGTTGGCGCCGTCGCCCACTGCGATGGTGTGCTGAAGGTCGATCCCCTCGGCAGCTGCCCACTTACGCAGGTACTTCTCCTTTGCTGCGCGGTCAATGACGTCGCCCAGCACCCTGCCGGTCAAAGCGCCATCGACGATTTCCAGCTCGTTGGCAATCCAGTAATCCAGGCCGAGTTCTTCAGCTATGGGCCCAAGGATCTGGTTAAAGCCACCGGAAACCACAGCCACCACGTGGCCCGCCGCCTTGAATGCGGCCACCAATTCTGCTGCGCCAAGGCTGAGGCGCACTTCCGCACGTACAGAGTCGACGACGGCTGCCGGCAGCCCTGCGAGGACCTCAACGCGGGCGTAAAGGCTCTGTGCGAAATCCAGCTCCCCACGCATGGCTGCTTCGGTAACAGCTGCAACTTCGTCGCGCTTGCCTGCATAAGCGGCAAGCAACTCAATGACTTCCTGTTGGATCAGCGTGGAATCCACATCCATGATGAGCAGTTTCCTCGGAGCCTGGCGAAGGGCCTCCGGAACGATCGCAGTATCCACTCCGGCATCCGCGGCCTCAGCCACCCGCCGTCGAATGGCTGTCAGGTCTTCGGGCGTGATTGCATCAACGGCGAGACCGGCCGTGTGAACACCAAAGCGGTCGTCTCCGGACTGTGATTCCGATGACACTGCCGCGCCGGCATCAGCCAGCACTTTGCGCACGTTATCAAGCGATTCAGGGGACAAATTCACGCCATAGCTGACCGCAGCCAAGTTCGAAGTCATGGCATCAATCCTACTGAGCGCGCTACGTTCACCCGAATTCGTTTCTCCGCAGCAACGAGGACATATGCCCGGTTATCAGTCATCTGTATTTTTGTCCTAGTGTCTAGTGCTATGAGTGATGTTCTGGAATTGGCTTCCGTCAGCGTTGTCCGAGGCAAGAAGACCCTGCTGGACAAGGTTGACTGGCAGGTCAACGAAGGCGAACGCTGGGTCATTCTTGGCCCCAACGGCGCAGGCAAAACGACGCTTCTCCAGATTGCTGCAGCCCGCATGCACCCGTCCAGCGGAAGGGCAGGGATCCTTGACGAAACCCTGGGCCGGGTTGACGTCTTTGAACTGCGCCCCCGCATCGGCCTTTCCTCGGCAGCACTCGCTACCCAGATCCCGGAACACGAGAACGTCCTCAACGTCGTAGTGACTGCGGCCTACGGCGTCACCGGCCGCTGGCGTGAAGGATACGAGCGCGACGACGAGCGTCGTGCCTTTAGCCTCCTGAATGACTGGGGGATGGGCCCACTGCTCAATCGCACGTTTGCCACGCTTTCCGAAGGTGAGCGGAAGCGGGTGCAGATCGCGCGCGCACTCATGACCGATCCCGAACTCCTGCTCCTGGATGAACCGGCTGCCGGACTCGATCTTGGGGGGCGCGAAGAGCTCGTGCACAAACTCGGTGAACTTGCCAAGGACGAGGCAGCTCCGGCGATGGTCCTGGTGACCCACCACCTTGAGGAAGTTCCCCCGGGATTCACCCACGCCATGCTGCTGCGCGAAGGTGGAGTGGTGGCAGCCGGTGCCATCAAGGACGTCCTCACGGACGAGCACCTAAGCAACACCTTCGGGCTGGCCCTGGACGTCACGGAAAACGCCGGGCGTTACACGGCAACCGCCCGCCGCTAGGCGGGCCCGAGGTCGACTGTGGAGATTCTTAGCAGCATCCTGGTCTTTTTCGCGGGCTTGTGGGCCGGCACCATCAATGCGGTGGTCGGCTCCGGCACCCTCGTGACTTTTCCTGTGCTCATCGCGCTGGGCGTGACTCCAGTGGTTGCCTCCATGAGCAATGCCATGGGCCTGGTGGCCGGCACTGCCGCCGGAGCGTGGGGGTATCGCCGCGAACTCGCGGGCCGCGGCAGGCAGCTGATGAAGCTACTTCCGGCCTCTCTGCTGGGCGGTATCACGGGGGCTTGGCTGCTGCTTCATCTGCCGGACAAAGTCTTCCACTATGTGGCCCCCGTCCTGCTGGTGCTCGCGCTGCTGATGGTGGTGTTCCAGCCTCGCCTCCAGGCCTCGGTGCGAAACCGTGAACAGAACCCGGAGCATGCCCTCAGGGACCGGAGCCACGGCATCCTCCTCGTGGTCCTGGTTTACCTCGCCGGCGTTTACGGGGGCTACTTCGTAGCGGCACAAGGGATTCTGCTCGTGGGAATACTTGGCGTGTTCCTCACCGGGACCATGCAGAACGCCAACGCCATGAAGAACATCCTGGTGCTCGGCGTCAACATGGTGGCCGCTGTGTCCTACCTGATCTTTGCCTTCGATCGCATTAACTGGCTCGTGGTCCTGCTTATTGCCGTGAGTTCAACCATCGGTGGCCTGGTGGGATCCAAGGTTGGCCGGAGGCTTTCCCCGCGTGTCTTGAGGGCGGTTATCTTTACCCTTGGCATTGTTGCCCTTGGCTTCATGATCGCCAATCTGCTGAAATAATCGGCCGGTGACGTTCCACTACCTAGAGTCCGCCGATGATCCCCGCGTGACCGACTACACCACGCTGACCGACGTGCACCTTCGCAAGGTTCGCGAGCCTGAAGAAGGCATGTACATTGCCGAATCCTCCAGGGTCCTCCGCCGTGCATTGGCAGCAGGTCATCAGCCACGCTCGTTCTTCCTGGCGGAGAAGTGGCTGGAAGACCTCGACGACGTCTTCCAGGCTTATCCCGACGTTCCGGTGTTCATCGGCAAAGCCAAGCTGCTGGAAGAAATCACGGGTTTCCATCTGCACCGCGGAGCGATGGCAGCCATGCACCGTCCGGCACCCGTGCCGCTCTCGCAGCTGCTCGCGGGCGCGCGCCGGGTTGCCGTACTGGAAGACATCGTGGACCGCACCAACGTGGGTGGTTCCAAAGTGCAGGGGGACGAAAGGGCTCCTCTTCGAGGACGATCGAGGATCGCGGTCCTTGAAAACCTTACCGACCATACGAACGTAGGAGCGATTTTCCGCAGCGCGGCAGCCATCGGTGTCGACGCTGTACTGGTCTCGCCCCAGTGCGCCGACCCGCTGTACCGGCGCTCCATCCGGGTGTCGATGGGCACCGTGTTCCAGGTGCCGTGGACGCGGATCGAGTCGTGGCCTGGAGACCTTGAGGTCCTTAAGGAAGCAGGCTACTTCGTTGCCGGCATGTCGCTTGGCGAAGGGGCCATTACACTCGATGAGCTGGTCGCCCAGGACCATCCGAACCTGGCGCTGGTTTTCGGAACTGAAGGCGATGGGCTGAAGCCGGAGACTGACCAGGTGCTCGACGCGCGCGTAACAATTCCGATGATGAATGGCGTGGATTCGCTGAATGTTGCCGCGTCATCCGCTGTGGCGTTCTACGCGACAAAGTAGTGGCCCCTCAGCGATCGCGGCCCGACGACGGCCGGGTCACGCCGAGGCGATGAGGCGGGGGAGGTTGGAGAGCGCTCCGGCGGCATGGGCTCGGCTGCGCTCGTGAGCCTCGGGGATGCGTGGGTCGTCGGCGTAACGCTCCAGCTCGGCGAAAGGATACAGCCGGCTCGTGCGCGACCATGCGGACACGGCCGGATGCTGGCCGCGTGCCCGGGCGTTCGCCATCAGCGCGGCGTAGGCGATGAGGAAGTCGACATTCCGATCCCAGAGGTGCAGCGGGCGGCACAGCTTGTTCTTCTGGTCGTCGTCGTGGAGTTCGGCTTCGACGACGCCAAGCATCGCGTACTGGAACGAGACGGTGCCCCAGAACATCGGCTGAAGCGTGATGCGGCCAGGTTCGAAGATCGGACGAAGTGGAGGCCGGACGAGCCCCGACGCCGCGCAGTGGACGTGCAGCGTTTCGCGTGTCGTGGGGATGACACCGTCGTCGAGGATGATGCGGTCGCGCTCGACAGTACGCACGTGGCCGAGGCGGACGACATCCGCGATTTGCCGGAGGAGGGCGATCTCGGCTTCTCCGACGATCGCGCCGTGGAACATCGTGGGTGGCACCGAGGGATCAACCCGTAGCAGGATTCCCTGTTCGTCGAGCCGTGCGAAGAGATCGTCAACCGTCGTTGCTTGGGCCATGGCCTCGATCTGTGCGGCGTTCGCGACGTACTGGTCGACGACCAGGTCGTGCGGCTGCAGGTAGCGTCTATTCGGCCACCAGCCCTCGCGGGGTTTGATCCACGTGAGGTCGGCGGGATCCACACCCCGCTCGAGAAGCCACACGCATGTGTCGAGGGCGGTCTTTCCCGCGCCGATCACGGTGAAGCGTCCGGCCGGGTGGGCGAGTCGGGCGAGCCCACCGGTTGGGATGCAGCGGACTCCATCGGCCACGGCGAACGGCGGGGCGGAGGTAGCGGGGATGCGCCCCTCGAGATACCTGGCATCTACCACGCGGCGGCGCACGGTGACGGGCACGGTGCGGCCGTCCAGGCGGGAGACGATCCGATCCTCGTCAACGAACTCGCACTCGGGCAGGTACACTACACGACCGGTCGGCAGGAAGACCCGCGTCATCGCCTCTTCGAAATGCGCGCAGATCTCGCTCGGGCCCGCCAGCTCGTACATGCCTGCATTCGTGCCGCTGACGTCGCGCCTGCTGGCTCCGAATGGCACGGATTCGACGCCATAGAGGCTCGCGGGCTGGTGCAGCCGAACGAACGGATATGCGTCCTGCCATTGTCCCCCGGGCGCGTGCCGACGATCTACGATTGCGACCGTGGCATCCGAATGCGCGAGGATCCGGTCGGTGAAGACCATCCCCGCTGTCCCAGCGCCGACCACCAGATAGTCGGCTTCGATGCGCCCGCGCATGCACTTACAGTAAACCCGGCCGTCTCCGCAGGGAAAAGGGCTTCACTGTTGCCGCCATGGAATTGACCGAGGACGCCATTGATCGTGACGAACTCGCTGCCCGCAACATACCCAAACTCGGGGAACGTCCGCAGGACTGAGCCTGGTTCGTGCACCCGGCTGGTTTCGGCTATGATTGATTGTTGGCCCGGCCGCTGAAATTTCTACATGGCAGCAGGCGGACCACCTCCATTCATACCTGGCAGCTGGCAAAATCCAGTTGCGTGAACAAAAGGTCCCATTATGAAGTCTGATATCCACCCGAAGTACGAAGCTGTTGTTTTCAACGACCTGGCTTCCGGCACGAAGTTCCTGACCAAGTCGACTGTGTCTTCCTCGAAGACCATCGAATGGGAAGACGGAAACACCTACCCGGTTATCGACGTCGAAATCTCTTCGGAGTCCCACCCGTTCTACACGGGCAAGCAGCGCATCATGGACTCCGCTGGCCGCGTCGAGCGCTTCAACGCTCGCTTCAAGGGCTTCGGCGGCTCGAAGTAACCACTTCACCCCAAGGCTTTTCGAAGGCCCGCATCGCTGGAATTTCCGGCAGTGCGGGCTTTTTCGTTTTCCGGCAAGATGGAACGCATGACGCCCCAGCCCGCACACGAAGAACACCTTAACGACATCAACGACATCAACGACGGCGTCACGCGCCTTCACGGGGAGTATAAAGTTCCCGGGGGCAAACTCGTGGTGGTGGACCTGGATGTCCGGGATGGCCGGCTGGCCAACGTTTCACTGAGCGGGGACTTCTTCCTGGAGCCCGACGAAGCGCTGCAGGACATTAATGCCGCGCTGACTGGCCTGCCCGTGACGACCCCGGCTGCAGACATCACTGCGGCCGTCTCAGCAGGGTTGTCACCAGAGTCCGTACTGTTTGGATTCTCTGCAGAGGCGGTTGCCGTGACTGTCCGCCGTGCGCTGTCCAAAGCCACGGGCTGGTCCGACCACCAATGGGAAATTATCCCGCCGACGGTCCTGCCCACCGAGGTTAACGTTGCACTCGACGAGGTGCTCACGGAAGAAGTCGGCGCGGGACTCCGAAATCCCACCCTGCGCTTCTGGGACTGGGAAGAACCTTCAGTGGTCATCGGGAGTTTCCAGTCTGTTCGCAACGAAGTCGATCTTGAAGGCGTGTCCAGGCACGGCATCACGGTAGTCCGCCGTATCAGTGGTGGCGGTGCAATGTTCATGGAAGCCGGCAACTGCATCACCTACTCCCTCTACGTACCGCAGACGTTGGTGGATGGCATCAGTTTCGCTGATTCCTACGCCTTCCTTGATGCATGGGTCATGGCGGCGCTGGAGAAGCTTGGCATCACGGCCTTCTACGTTCCCCTCAATGACATCTCCACTGAGCAAGGCAAGATCGGGGGTGCGGCCCAGAAACGGCTCGCCAACGGAGGGATGCTGCACCACGTGACCATGAGCTATGACATCGACGCCGACAAGATGGTGGAGGTCCTGCGCATCGGCAAGGAAAAGCTCTCAGACAAAGGCACGCGAAGCGCCAAGAAGCGAGTGGACCCGTTGCGCCGTCAGACCGGCTTGGCCCGCGCCGCCATCATTGAGGCCATGCAGGAAGTCTTTACGGAACGGTACGGCGCAGTTGAGTCGCGTCTGTCGGACGACGAACTTTTGGAAGCCAGGAAGCGGGTAGAAACCAAGTTTGGCACAGAGGAGTGGCTGAACAGGGTTCCCTAACCGGCCGCCTGCGCCGTCAGGGCCCGCAGCAGGTGGCTGCGCTGTTCGATAATGATGCGGCGCAAAGCACGGGGTGCATCGGTATGCTCATGCAGCCACTGGTCAGTCTTTACCAGCACTGGATGCGTGATCGGCTCCATGCCGGCCGCCAGATCCTGGGCGCCGGGGTAGAGGCCCCTGACGATCCTGCCTGCGATTTCGATACTGCGCTCCGCCCAGACACGTTCCAGGCATTCAAAGTACGGCTCGATGTATGGCTCCAGGAGGTCTCTGGGTGCAATGGTGAAACCCGTGATTGTTGCACTGAGGATCTCGTTGGAGAGGTCGGTATTGTTGACGGCTGCGTCCCAGGCTGCCGCCTTTACGGAGGCGTCAGGGCGTGCTGAGGAGGCTACTGCATGGCCTTCGCGGCCGGAGGCCGTCTTGTCCGCCTCAAGTTCAGCATCCAGCTCGCGCTGCATGGCTTGTCCGTGGGCGGCGAGGGCCTGCCGGAAACTCCAGCGCAGTTCGGCATCGACGGCCAGGCCGTCAATGATCGTGCCGCCTTCCAGGATGCCCCGCAGCAGGGGGAGCTCGCTGTCGCCGTGCCTGGAAACATCGGCCAGGGTTCTGGCCCACGCAAGCTGGTGGTCGGATCCAGGGGCTGCGGATTGCAACTGGGCGGCGGCGACTGCCAGGAAGTCCTTTCGCACGCCTTCCCGCATGACAGCCGGGACATAACGTTCAATAGCGGTGGCTGCGTTGCCCAGCACGTTCAGGAGGACGCCGATGCCGGTTTCGGCGGGAGCGAACTGTTCGACGGCGGCAACGTACCGAACCGCTGGCGTAGCGCCATCCCGAGCCGAATCCCACAGGGCGGTCCAGCACAGCGCACGTGCCATGGGGTCTTCGATAGTGCCCAGGGAACTGCGGACCGTGTGCTCCGAAAGGGCGTCCAGCCGCACCTTCGCGTAGCTGAGGTCCTCGTCGTTGACCAGCAGCAGGGCGGGCCGGGGCTTCCCTGCCAGTTCGGCCACCAGCGTGCTCGGGCCGGAGACGTCCAGCTCGATGCTCTCTCTCCGGACGAGGTGGCCGGAGGAATCAAGGTCATACAGGCCCAACCGGAGTCGGTGGGGCCGCAACTCCTGCTTGCCCGTCAGGGGGTCGGTCGCATCCTGTTGGAGCGTCACGGCGCCCATGATCCCGCTGTCATCCACAATGTCTGCGGTGATGGTGGAAATGCCCGATGTCTGCAGCCACTGGCGCGCCCAGCCGGCAAGGTCCCTTCCCGACGCGACGCTGAGCGCCTGCAGAAGGTCCTGCAGCGAGGTGTTGCCGAACTCGTGGTCCCGGAAGTACTGACGGGACCCGGCGATAAAGTCGTCAAAGCCTACGTAAGACACCAGCTGCTTCAGAACAGAGGCCCCTTTGGCATACGTGATTCCATCAAAGTTCTGCTTGGCCGCCTCGAGGTCCGGAATATCGGCAACGATGGGGTGCGTGGTGGGCAGCTGGTCCTGTACATAGGCCCAGGCTTTGCGTTTACTGGCGAAGTTCACCCATGCGGTATCCCAGTCAGTGGCCCGGTCCACGCCGAGGGTCCCCATGTAGTCAGCGAAGGATTCCTTGAGCCAGAGGTCGTCCCACCAGGTCATGGTGACGAGGTCGCCGAACCACATGTGCGCCATCTCGTGCATCAGGGTGTTGGCGCGCGCCTGGTACTGGGCGTCTGTTGCCCGCGAAGCGTAGACATACTTCTCAGTGAAGGTGACCAGCCCGGGGTTTTCCATGGCCCCGAGGTTGTACTCGGGCACGAACGCCTGATCGTATTTGCCCCAAGGATAGGGGTAGTCGAAAAGCTCGTTGAAGAACGCCAGCCCGCTCTTGGTCAACCGGAAGAGTTCATCGGCATCGAACGACTCCGCCAAAGACGCGCGGCAGTAAAGGGCCAGTGGCACGTCAAGGCGGGTGCCGTCGTCGAGCCTTGCTCCCCAATGATCAGTGGCCTTGAAGTAGGGTCCGGCGAGGATGGTGGTGATGTAGGTGGACATCCGTTTGGTGGTAGCAAAATCCCAGCGGTGGGCCGACGCATCATCCGCCAGAGGCGTTCGGGCGGTCTCCATGCCATTGGAGGCGACTTCCCAGACTGCCGGAGCGATCACGTGGAAAGTGAATTCTGCTTTGAGGTCGGGCTGCTCGAAGTTCGCGAAGACCCGGCGGCTGTCGGCCGGTTCGTACTGGGTGTAGAGGTAGCACTGGCCATCGGCGGGGTCGACGAACCGGTGCATGCCCTCTCCGGAGCGGCTGTAGAGCGCTGTGCCGGTCACAGTGACAGTGTTTTCGGTAGCCAGGCCTTCCAGGATGATCCTGTCCCGGTCCACCACACGCTCAACATCAAGCGCCTTGCCGTTCAGCACCACGGACTGCACTCCGCCGCTGATGAAATCCAGGAAAGTAGCTGCACCGGGTATGGCTGAAAACCTGATGGTGCTGGTGCTCGGGTACCCTGCGGTTGCGGGATCTGCCGCGTCGCGGACATCGAGGGTGACGTCGTAGCTGTGGGTGGTGATCAGGGCTGAACGTGTTGCGGCTTCGTCGCGCGAGAGATTGTGATTCGACACACAGCTATCTAATCATGATCCAAACGGCGCCCAGGCCCAGCGTTGCGATCAGCAGCCACGATCCCAGTGCCACAGCAACGGCACGGCCCCCTGTATGAACGAGGGTGCGCACCCGCACCGCGGAACCGAGCCCAAACAGGGCGGTCGCGAGCAGGATGTCCTGTACTCCGGCGGCGGCTTCCAGAGCCGCCGGCGGCGCCCACCCCAAGGTACGAACGCCCACCATCGCGATGAAGCCGAGGACAAACAGAGGGACAATTGGCGGAAACCGGCCATCGCCGTCGTGCTCTCCTGATTGACCTGACACGCCGTTAACCCGCCGCCGCACGTGCATCACCCGCTGGTGAAGCCCTGCCGCCGCCGCGATGGGCGCCAAGAGCACCACCCTCGTCAATTTAACGACGACGGCGACAGCCAGTGCCGCTGTCCCCGCAGTTTGGGCGGTGGCAACCACTTGGCCGACATCATGTACTGACGCACCGGTCCACGCTCCGAATTGTTCCGGGTTCAAGCCCAGGGGGTGCATGAGGAGGGGGAGCACTCCAATCGCCAGGGTGCCACACAATGTCACCAACGCCACGGGAAGAACAGTGTCCTGGTGCTTGACCCGCCTTACCGCTGCCATGGCACCGATGGCCGACGCCCCGCAAATGGAAAACCCTGTGGCGATCAGGAGTGCCGCCTCATCCGGAAGGCGGAGGATCTTCGCGAGTCCGTAGGTCCCTGCGAAACTCAGTAACACCACGGCTGCAATCAGAAGCAGTGACAACCACCCCAATCCGAGGACGTCGCCCATGCTCACCTTGAGTCCAAGCAGGACGATTCCGGCACGCATGAGGTGCTTCCCGGCGAAGTCCAGGCCTGGCCGGGCGCGCCCCGCCGCCCAGACAGCAGTGCCCGGTATATTTGCAGAGAGCAGGCCCAGTGCAACAGCAAGCGTCATGACGGGAATGACCCCCAATGCCGGAAATACCGCGTGGACGGTGAAGGCGACCCCCGTTGCGGCAATACTCAGGACCAACCCCGGCCCCAGCCGGGACAGTTGGAGGGCAAGACTGTTCAAGGGCATGCCTCAACCCTGCCGGATGGGGGCACCGAAAGGCGAACCGGGAGTCTCCGGAAACCGCGACACAATCAGTGCGAAATGCGCTTGACTCAAAAAGGTGATTGTCTAATTCCCATGTCTGACCTATTTCAGGATTATTCCGAGGCCGCTGCGCGCAGCGGCGCCTACGACGAGATGTTCGCCCCCGGCCACGTCGCCAGAAAATCCTACGGTCAGGTTGCCGGTGCACTGCGCGAGCTTTCCCTGGCCGATGTCACCGCCCGCGCCGATTCCATGGCACGCACGTTCCTGGACCGCGGCGTGACCTTCGACTACGCGGGGGAGGAGCGGCCGTTCCCGCTGGATATCGTTCCCCGCGTTATCCCCTCTGACGAGTGGGACGTCCTTGAGCGCGGCGTGGCACAGCGGGTCAAGGCCCTCGAAGCGTTCCTCAACGATGTGTATGGCCGGATGGCTGTAGTGACTGATGGCGTCATTCCCCGGCAACTCGTCACCACCAGCGCCCATTTCCACCGTGCGGTTCACGGCTTCGAGCCTTCCGGTGGTGTTCGCGTCCACGTCTCCGGCATCGACGTCGTCCGTGATGCCGAAGGCACCTTCCGTGTCCTTGAGGACAATGTCCGTGTCCCCTCCGGAGTGAGCTACGTACTGGAGAACCGCCGCGCCATGGCCAAAGGCCTGCCCGAGGCATTCGGGCAGCAGCACATTCGGCCCGTAGAGGAGTACCCCCGCCGGCTCCTCTCAGCGCTGCGCAAGACCGCACCGGCCGGCGTCGACGATCCCACGGTTGTGGTCCTCACGCCTGGTGTCTTCAACAGCGCTTATTTTGAGCACACTCTCCTTGCCGGACTCATGGGCGTGGAATTGGTGGAAGGCCGGGACCTGATCTGCCGCGGCAACCGTGTGTACATGCGGACCACCGCCGGCGAACAGCGCGTGGATGTCATTTACAAGCGCATCGACGACGACTTCCTGGATCCCTTGCAGTTCCGTTCCGATTCCATGCTCGGTTGCCCTGGCCTGGTCAACGCCGCCCGCGCTGGTGGCGTAACCATCGCCAACGCGGTTGGCAACGGCGTGGCCGATGACAAGCTCGTGTACAGTTACGTGCCTGACCTGATCCGGTACTACCTTCACGAAGAGCCGATCATCGCCAACGTCGACACTTTCCGGCTCGAGGAAAAGGAAGCCAGGGAACATGTTCTGGACCGCTTGGGGGAGCTGGTGGTCAAGCCCGTCGATGGTTCAGGCGGCAAGGGCCTGGTCATTGGCCCGGATGCTTCCAAGGAGGAGCTTGACGCTTTGCGGAAGCGCGTGATTGCAGATCCGCGTGGCTGGATCGCCCAGCCCGTTCTTCAACTCTCGACGGTGCCCACGCTCTCCGGAGACAAATTCGGCCCGCGGCACGTGGACCTCCGCCCCTTTGCAGTCAACGACGGCGACGACGTCTGGGTCCTTCCCGGCGGCCTGACCCGTGTGGCGCTCAAGGAAGGTTCCCTGATTGTGAATTCCAGCCAGGGCGGCGGTTCCAAGGACACCTGGGTGTTGGCCAATTCGCCACAGATGCCTGCCGAGATCATTCCGCGCCAGTCCGTGACGGTGCGCGAACAGGTTTCTGTGTGGCCCGTGGAAAGCAATTGGCGGGACCGCCAGACGGAGCAGCAGCAGTGATCCGGATTGCAGGCCTCAGAGGGACCCCTGCTGCATTGACCCCTGAACTTCGACAAGCACCACGCGAAGGAGGCGCAGTTTCATGCTGAGCCGTATTGCCGAGTCACTTTTCTGGATCGGACGCTATGTAGAGCGGGCCGACGGCACTGCCAGGATCCTGGACGTGCACCTGGAGCGCCTGAACCACCTGCCGCTTGAAGAGCAACGCAGTGTTGCCCGTGAACTCCTCGCCGTAATGGGCGCGAAACCACAAAGCGAAGACTTCGGTTTGCCCGAGTTGCTGCATGCCCTTGCCTATGACAAGCAGAGCGCGTCCTCCATCGCGGGCTCGCTTGGCGCCGCACGTGAGAACGCACGCAGGGCGCGGGAGACCGTCTCGCAGTCACTCTGGGAAAGCCTCAACACCACGTACTACGGCCTCAGCCAGCATCGCAAGGACGTCGTGGGAACCTACCGTTTCTGCAACTGGGTCCTTGAGCGGACCGCCATGGTGCGCGGACTGGCGGATACCACCGTCAGCCATGACGAGAGCTGGCTGTTCATGGTACTCGGGCGGTCGCTTGAGCGGGCCGATATGACAGCACGCATGTTGTCCACGCGGGATGTCCAGTCCGCGGGAATGTCCTGGGTGAACATGCTGCGGTGCGCCGGCGCGTACGAGTCCTTCATCCGGACCCGGAGGGCCGCATTTGGCGACCAGCACGCAGCCGAGTTCCTGCTTCTGGACCGTTTGTTCCCGCGCTCGATCGTCTACGCCCTGCGCGACGCGGACGAGTGCCTGGCAAAGCTGGATCCTTCAGCACAGCGGGTCGGCTTCATCAACGATGCCCGCCGGATTGTTGGGCAGGCCAGAACGTTCCTGGAGTTCCACAGGACGGATGACTTGATGTCCGAATTGCCCGAGCATATGGAACGTGTGCAGAAGGCCGTTACCCAGGCTTCGGACGCGATTTCCCGTAAGTACTTCAATCAGGCTGATGAGCACGCCTGGGTGGGAGAAGTTTCATGACCCGGCTGAGCATCGTCCACAAGACGGCCTACAAATACAACCGACGCGTGACGTTGTCCTACAACGAGGCCCGGATGACTCCATTGACGGACGGCCAGCAGGTGGTCCTGGAATCCTCGCTGAAGGTTTCGCCCAACCAGGCCTCGGTCAGCACCTACCGCGACTACTGGGGCACTCGCGTCACTGCCTTCGATATGCAGATGCCCCACGAGAGCCTCGAGGTCCTTGCCACGGCCACGGTGGAAGTGCACCGCACCGAGCGCGTGGCAACCGAGGACGACATCGTCGGCTGGGACGTCATCGCCTCGGAGAAGATCCAGGACGAATTCAGCGATTGGCTGCCCCAGTCCCGCTTGAGCGGTCCGGGTGAGGAAGTCCTCGGCATCATTCCAGGCGTGGTCGACGGTAAGAACCCCCATGAGGCGGCCTTGGCGGTCTTTTCGTGGATGGCCGGCGAGATGACGTACATGAAGGGCACCACAGGTGTCACGACGAATGCCGAACAGGCGTGGACGCAACGCCAGGGTGTCTGCCAGGACCTTGCCCATTTGGCCATTGGCGCATTGCGTAGCCGGGGCATACCAGCGCGCTACGTTTCGGGCTACATCCATCCGCGATCGTCCGCTGACATCGGCGAAACCGTTGCCGGTCAGTCCCACGCTTGGCTGGAGTGGTGGGACGGCGAATGGCGCAGCTGGGATCCCACCAACCATAAGCCTGCCGGCGACTACCACGTGACTGTGGCGAGGGGACGGGATTACCGGGATGTTCCGCCCCTGAAAGGCATTCTTTCCGGCGGCGGAGGTTCGGGGCTATCCGTTTCCGTGGAGATCACCCGCCTCGCATAAGTAGTTTGTGAACAGATATGGCCCCCAAGAAGCGCTTGGGGGCCATATCTGTAAACACACTCGAAGACTTTTGGATTTACCAGGGTGAGGGCTTGTAATCCTTGAGGAACACACCGTACTGGTCCTCGCCGTTCTCACCCATCACGATGGGGTCGTACACGCGGGCAGCACCGTCCACCAGGTCCAAGGGCGCATGGAATCCTTCTTCCATCAGCCGCACCTTGGTGTAATGCGGACGTTCGTCGGTGATCCAACCGGTGTCCACGGCAGTCATGAGGATGCCATCGGAATCCAACATTTCCTGCGCACTGGTGCGCGTCATCATGTTCAAGGCAGCTTTGGCCATATTGGTGTGTGGATGCCCCGGACCCTTGTAGGCACGGGAGAACTGCCCCTCCATGGCCGAAACGTTCACGATGTACTTTCGCCGTGCCGTTGAACGCTTCATGGCATCGCGGAGACGGCTGACCAGCAGGAACGGAGCTGTGACGTTGCACAGCTGCACCTCGAGCATTTCGAGCGGATCCACTTCGTCCACTACCTGCGTCCAGCTGTTGATGGTGGCGAGGTCAGGGACCAGCCCACCGGCATCGATAGCCGTTCCGGATTCGATCCGGGCCAAAGACGCCGAACCTGTAGAGAGCGCCAGGGAAGTGATCGCGTCTCCGGCAAGGACAGGATGTTCGGTGACGCTGCTGGCCAGGGCCAGGGGATGCTTGTCATGGGCGTGGCCGAACGTGACCAATTCGGGGCCTCCGTTGACAGCCTCCAATGCGGCCGGCAAGGGCTCGTCCTCGGCGTCAACCAAGGGTTTGTAGGCGTTGCCCGAGCGTCGCACGGTTTGCGCGGCATTGTTGATGATGATGTCCAGCGGGCCGGCCTTGTTCAGGGAGTCCGTCAGGGCCATCACCTGGGCGGGATCACGGAGGTCGATGCCAACGATCCGCAGGCGGTGCAGCCAATCCGCGCTGTCTTCCATGGCAGCAAACCGACGGGCTGCGTCCTTGGGGAATCGTGTTGTGATGGTGGTGTGGGCGCCGTCCCTGAGCAGGCGCAGCGCAATATACATACCAATCTTGGCGCGGCCACCCGTCAACAGGGCGTTGCGACCCGTGAGGTCCGTGCGGGCGTCGCGTTTGCTGTGGCTGAACGCAGCGCACTCGGGGCACAGCTGGTGGTAGAACGCATCCACCTGCGTGTAGTGCTGCTTGCAGATATAGCAGGGACGTGAACGGATCAGGTGGCCCGCGACCTCGCCGGTGGCTGAAGGAGCAAGCTTGTTGCCACGGGTTTCGTCATCGATGCGGTCCGGCGCAGCTGTCGCAGTGAGGGCAAGGACTGCACGGTCGGCTTCCGCGATCAGGTCCCGCTTGGTGACCCGGCGGTGCCGCTTGACGGCTTTGAACATCTTGCCCGTTGCACGGCGGACCGCGACGTAGTCCGGGTGCTCCTCGTCGTAGACGTGGATTGTGGTCAGAACCTTGAGGCAGGCCTGGATCTCTTCAGGCGTCAGATCGGTGGAGCTCATTGACCTGATTTTACAGCCTTGGGAGCCTGAGGCCTGCCTCGGGTTCTACCAGCGCAGCCGGTGCCGGGCGGGAACCTAGCGGCCGGCGCCCTGTGATGCTGCGTCTACCACCCGTGCCTGGATGCCGGCAGCCACCTTTTCTGCAGAATCCCGGATATCGGGGTCATCCTGCGTGGCAGCCTTAACGGCTTCCGGCAGGCCCCGGCGGTACTCTGCGGACAACGCGAGCTCCTCTTCGCCAGGTTCAGGAACAAGCTGTCCCTTGGCAAGGACTGTGATCCCGGATTCGGTGACCTTGTAGCCACGGGCCTTGTCCAAGGCCGGGTCCAGTCCGATCGCGGCGCCGGCAGGGACCTTGACGTTCTTGTCCAGGATGGCCCGCTTGATCACTGCACCTTCGCCGACGCGGACCTTATCCATCAGTACTGAGTCCTGGACACGGCTGCCCGCCTCCACGAAGACGTCGTTGGAGAGCACGGATCCTTCAACAATGCCGCCTGAGATGACCACTCCGCTGGCCACGATGGAGTCCAGGGCGGTACCCACCGTGCTGTTCCCGCCACGGACAAACTTGGCGGGAGGGGAGATGCTCTGGCGGGTGTAGATGGGCCATTCGGAGTTGTAGAGATTGAAGATGGGAACGGGGGAGATGAGGTCAACGTGGGCGTCGTAGAAGGAGTCGATGGTGCCAACGTCCCGCCAGTAGGTACGGTCGCGTTCCGTCGCACCAGGGATGTCATTAAGCGTGAAGTCATAGACTCCGGCTTCACCCTTGTCCACGAAGTAGGGAATGATGTCCCCGCCCATGTCGTGCTTTGTATCGAGGCGCTCGGCGTCAACATGAAGCGCCTCAACGAGGGCGTCCGCGTTGAAGACATAGTTGCCCATGGAGGCGAGGAACTGGGTGGGATCGGCCGCAAGTCCGGGCGTGCTGGCCGGCTTCTCCACGAATGCCGCGATCTTCTGGGGATCGTTCTGGTCAACCTCAATCACACCGAATTGGTTGGCCATGTTCAGCGGCTGCCGGACGGCTGCTACGGTAGCCTTCGCGCCGCTGGCAATGTGCTGTTCCACCATCTGTGAGAAGTCCATGCGGTAAACGTGGTCTGCGCCGACCACAACCACAATGTCCGGAGCGTCATCGTGAATAAGGTTCAGAGACTGGTAGATGGCGTTGGCGCTGCCAAGGAACCAGCTCTTGCCGACGCGCTGCTGCGCGGGAACGGAAGCTACATAGCGGCCCAACTGTGTGGACATGCGCCACGTCTCGGAGATATGGCGGTCAAGGCTGTGCGATTTATACTGCGTCAGAACCACGATTTTCAAATATCCCGAATTGACCAGATTCGATAGTGCAAAGTCAATAAGCCTGTAGCCCCCCGCAAACGGAACCGCTGGCTTCGCCCTGTCCGCCGTCAAAGGCATGAGGCGATTGCCTTCGCCGCCAGCCAACACGATTGCCAATACTTTCTTCAACGCCATGGTCATAGCTCCCCGTACGTCTTCGTAGCCCCCAAAAGTCCGATTTTCCGGACCCTTTCACACTAGAACACATAAGCCGGAACGACTACGTTGGGTAACGTGCGAATAGACATTGTGACTAAAGAATTCCCTCCGGAAATTTATGGCGGTGCCGGTGTCCACGTTGCCGAGCTCAGCCGTGTGCTGGCGAAGCACGTGGATCTTCATGTCCGGGCGTTTGGCGCCCCACGTGATGCCGACTACCATGGGGCCACCGTGGCCTCCTACGCCACACCCCAGGACCTCGGCGACGCCAATGCTGCCCTGCAGACGTTGGGCGTGGATCTTCGGATCGTTCCGGACATTGCGGGAGCGGATCTCGTCCACTCGCACACCTGGTACGCCAACATGGCAGGACACCTCGCTTCGCTGCTGCATGGCATCCCCCATGTACTGAGCGCCCACAGCCTGGAGCCGTTGCGTCCGTGGAAGGCCGAACAGCTCGGTGGCGGCTACGCATTGTCCTCATGGGTGGAGAAGACAGCCTATGAAGCTGCCGCGGCGATCATCGCCGTGTCCGATGGAATGCGGCAGGACATCCTGCGCAGCTACCCTGACGTTGATCCCGCCAAGGTCCGGGTGGTACATAACGGGATCGATGTTTCCCTGTGGGAACGAGACGAAGAGGACGACGCCATCCGCGCGTTGGGTATAGATCCCGGCAAGCCAAGTGTGGTGTTCGTTGGCCGGAACACCCGCCAAAAGGGCGTCCCCTACCTGTTGCGCGCCGCTTCCAGCCTTCCCGCCGACGTTCAGCTGGTCCTCTGCCTGGGCGCAGCTGACACCCCCGAATTGGCAGCTGAAACAGCACGCCTCATTGAGGAGCTCCAAAGCAAACGCGAGGGCGTCATCCTCATTGAGAGGATGCTCCCGCGCCGGGAACTCATCCAGGTCCTCAGCCATGCCACGGCATTCGCCTGCCCCTCCATCTACGAACCGCTGGGCATCGTGAACCTTGAAGCAATGGCTTGCGGCGCCGCTGTGGTGGCAAGCGCAACCGGCGGCATTCCAGAGGTGGTCCAGCATGGCGAAACCGGCTTGCTGGTCCCCTTGGAGCAGGTCACCGACGGTACGGGAACGCCCCTGGATCCACAGAAATTTGTGGCCGACTTCGCTGCAGCCCTGAACGAGGTAGTGGCAGATCCAGAGCGCGCCCGCAAGATGGGCATGGCGGGCAGGCGCCGCGCCGAGGAACACTTCTCGTGGGAATCGATCACTGAAACCACCCTTGAGGTATACCGCTCCGTTCTCAACTGAGCACTCTTACCTGGGCAGCCTTAATTCAGCCCCGGCCCGTCCGGAAAAGCAGTCAAAACCACGACGGCGCCGCCCCCTTGAGTGGGGACGGCGCCGTCGTGGTTTGGCGAAACTTCCGAAAAAGTTCACTGACCGGATGTCTTGTACTGTTACCGGGACTTGGACGCCTTCAGTGCCAGTAGTGACTTCTCGTCCGCCGGTGCGGAGCCGCTGGCGCGCTGTTTACGGAAGTGGGTGCTGGCCTCATCCTGGCGGCTTGCTTCAGCGCCGGTCGCGATTGCTGCCCGCAGGTGCTCGGGTCCGTAGCCAAAGGCGTCCACGAGGTCCAGCGCGTGCGGACGGATCTTGACCAGCAACCGGTTGATGTACGTCCCTACGGTCCGGCCGCGCTGCATCGACAGCCGGCCGTTCATGAGGTACCACGACAAGTGCTTCTCGATGAGCGAAAGCCCGAACAGATCCCGCAGCCAGGTGAGGACCCGCTTGGTTCCCTCATCGGATACCTCGGCCAGTGCCTCCGTGAAGGCCTCCCACTGGAGGAGCTCGGCATGGGCTTGAGCGGCTTCGATGAGTTCATGCTGGTGCTGGTTGAACAGGGCCGCCGCCTGGTGCTGCGGCAGCTTATTGGCACCCTTCAGCGCAGCACCTGCTTCTGCCACCATGGACTGCACGCGGTCAGTCAGCAGGGTCCGCTGGCCTTCCTCGTCGCGCAAAGCCAGTGCTGCTTTCTGCACCGAACCCGTGTCCGCTACGAACTGGGCAACCTGGCGAAGGCCCGTCCTGTGCAAGGCGACACCCGCGGCCTGGTCCACTACATAGCGTGCAAGCACGCCGAAGTCCGCACTGCGGAATTCCTTGGCGTAGTCAGCCAGGAGACGCTTGGCCACCAGCTGCAGCAGTACGGTGTTGTCGCCTTCAAAAGTGACGTAAACGTCAAGGTCCGCGCGCAACGAGGCGAAGCGGTTCTCGATCAGGAAGCCTGCGCCACCACAGGCTTCCCGGCATTCCTGCAACGTGTCCAGCGCATGCCAGGTGCTGAGGGGCTTCAGCGCGGCCGCCAAGGTTTCCAGATCCTGACGGTCGGCGTCGGTGTCGTGGGCACCGGAGAAGACGTCGTCGAACTTTTGCAGGAGCTGCTCGTGGGCAAAACTGGCGGCGTAGGTCGTGGCAAGCCGGGTGAACAGGCGCCGCTGGTGACGCTGATAGTCCAGCAGGACTTCTTCGTCAGTGGGGGAGGAAGCATTGAACTGACGGCGCTCGGTGGCGTACTGGATGGCTGTTTTGAGCGCCACCTTGCTGGCCGCCACAGCTGCCCCGTCCAAGGAGACCCGGCCCTGGACCAGGGTTCCAAGCATCGTGAAGAAACGGCGGCCCGGACTCTCGATGGTTGATGAATACGTTCCATCGGCAGCTACATCGCCGTATCGGTTCAGGAGGTTGGTGCGGGGGATACGGACATCAGTGAAATGGAGCCTGCCGTTGTCGATGCCGTTGAGGCCGCCCTTGATGCCGTCATCCTCCCCGCCGATGCCTGGCAGGAATTCTTTGGTAGTGGGGTCGCGCAGCTCTACATAGAAGGCGTGGACGCCGTGGTTAACGTTCTTGGTTACCAGCTGTGCAAACACGACGGCGGCCAAGCCATCGTTCGCGGCGTTGCCGATGTAGTCCTTCCAGGCTGCCCGGAAGGGGGTGTTGATGACGAATTCCTGGGTCGCTTCGTCATAGGTGGCCGTAGTGGCGATGCTTGCGACATCGGAGCCGTGGCCCGTCTCGGTCATCGCGAAACACCCCGGAATTGCCAGGCTCATGATGCCGGGGAGCCATTGGTCGTGGTGCTCCCGGGTACCAAGGTGCATGACAGCGGAGCCAAAGAGGCCCCACTGAACGCCGGCCTTGATCTGCAGTGACGGGTCGGCAGTGACGAGCTCTTCGAATCCGGCAATATTGCCGCCGTGATCATCAGAGCCTCCCAGGCGCGTGGGGAACGCCCGGTGGACAGCATTGTTATCCACCAGGAACTTCAACTGTTCAAACACGCGGGAACGGTGTTCCGTGTGGTGCAGGCCTTCGATCTTCTGGACATCGGGATGACCCGCTACCTCGCGGGCTTGGTGCCGGATGTGGGCCCACTTGCCCAAGAGCTGCTCACCCAGCGCCGCGACATCCACCACGGGGTCCGCACCGTGCTTGCCGGATGCAGTGTTGCCGGAGCCACTGGTGCGCGTGGCCGCGTCCTCGCGGCCGGACGGTTGATGGGCTGATGGCGCCCGGTCCACTACTTCAGTCATGTTGATTCCTTCTGTGGTTCTTACAACTGATGGGTCGTTGCTCATGTCAGGTTGTTGCTTTGAGCTCAGGAGCGATGCCCAGGCAGAGCCAGTCCGTAATGTGCCCGGCCATGGTTGCCTGGTTCGGCTTGCTGTCGGAGGCAGGGCTTCCCAGCCACATTTCGCCGGCGTTCCGAACGAGCCCGATGGCTGCAGTGGGCCAGTACTCGATCAACGCCTCTTTCTCTGCACCGAGATACTGCCGCATGGGCGTGGCGATCATGTCGGTGATTTGTTCGAAGAAGTTTCCCAGAGCGCCCGACGCCGCAATGGCATCCTGCGAGGAAGCTTCCCCGGGCGTCAACCGGGTGATGAACGCATAAACGTTGGGGCTGGACTCCGCCATTTGCAGGTAGGCCGAGACCATGGCGTAGAGCCCTTCACGTGGCGTCTGCGCCGATTGTGCCGCTTCTTTCATGCGGCGTTGCATTTGCCCCAGCACCACTTCTCCCATGGCCTGTTGAAGGCCTGCCTTATCGCCGAAATAGCGGTAGTACACCGACTTTGAGGTGCCTGCGGCACCGGCGATGTCTTCCATTGACGCCTCACTGCCCAAGGCGTGCACAGCCCTGCGTGCTGCCTTGATGAGCTCGCGCCGACGCTCCTCGCGATGGCTCTGCCATCTGGCGGCACGCCCATCTACCGCAGGGTCCGGGAGGGCGTTGCCGGACTCTACGGCGGTATCAACAGCACCAGCCCCGGAAGAGGCAGGTTCGTGCGGAAAATCTGTACGACGACGGTTCACGATACCCAGCGTATCAGGTACGCTGGGTATCGGTAACTGGTATTCATCGAAGGAGTCAAGCATGGCTGCAGCAGACGCACCCGCGGGCACGAACACAGGTACAAACGGCTTCGCAAGCGGAGAGCGGAACAACGGCATTCAAGGGACGCGTTCTGCCGTCATCGTCGGAGGCAACCGGATCCCCTTTGCCCGGACGGGCGGCGCCTATGTGAAGTCCTCCAACCAGGACATGCTTACTGCTGCACTGGATGGACTGATCGCCCGCTTCGGGTTGCAGGATGAGCGGATCGGTGAAGTAGCGGCTGGAGCCGTGCTGAAGCATTCACGGGACTTCAACCTCACCCGGGAGGCTGTACTGGGTTCGGCGTTATCTCCAGAGACACCCGCATACGATCTTCAGCAGGCATGTGCAACGGGACTGGAAACCGTGCTTGGGCTGGCCAACAAGATCAAGCTCGGCCAGATCGAATCGGCGATCGCCGGTGGCGTTGACTCCGCGTCCGATGCCCCGATCGCTGTCAGCGAGGGGCTGCGGGAGATCCTGCTGGACCTCAACCGCGCCAAGACCTCCGTCCAGAAGCTGAAGATCCTGGCCCGCATCCGGCCAAAGGATCTGGCCCCGGATGCTCCCAACACCGGCGAACCACGTACCGGTCTGTCCATGGGCGAACACCAGGCCCTCACCACGGCACAGTGGAAGATCAGCCGGGAGGCACAGGACGAGCTCGCCTTCAACAGCCACCGCAACCTCGCCGCCGCGTACGAACGCGGCTTCTTCGAGGACCTCATTACTCCGTACCGGGGCCTCAACCGGGACTCTAATCTTCGCGCGGACACCACGTTGGAGAAGCTCTCCACGCTGAAGCCTGTCTTTGGCAAGAACCTGGGATCCGAGGCCACAATGACCGCCGGCAATTCGACGCCGCTGACCGATGGCGCCGCAACGGTCCTCCTTGCCACCGAAGAGTGGGCGGACAGCCGCGGCCTGCCCAAGCTCGCCACCGTCCTGGACGGTGAGGCGGCCGCCGTCGACTTCGTCCACGGCAAGGACGGACTTCTGATGGCGCCGGTCTTTGCCGTACCGCGCCTGCTCGCCCGCCATGGGCTGACTCTGGAGGACTTCGACTTCTTCGAAATCCATGAGGCCTTCGCCGGAACCGTCCTCAGCACCCTGGCTGCCTGGGAAGATGAGGACTTCGGCCGAACGCGGTTGGGGCTGGACGGTGCGCTGGGAAAGGTGGACCGCACCAAGCTCAACGTCAACGGTTCTTCACTCGCTGCCGGTCACCCATTTGCAGCAACCGGTGGCAGGATCGTGGCCTCGCTGGCAAAGATGCTCCATGACAAGGGAGCTGTGGATGGAAGGCCGGCACGTGGCCTGATTTCCGTGTGCGCCGCCGGCGGGCAGGGCGTTGTTGCCATTCTGGAAGCAGCCTAGGGGAGCGTGATGACAGACAAGTACGCCAAAATGGTCAGCAAGGGCCTAGGCAAGGACGTCGCCAAAAGGCTCGGCCTGCCGCAGCCGGTTGAGCTACGTCGACACCAACCAGGCGCACCGCTTGTGGCTGGGCCGGTGCTGGTCAACGGCGACAGCCGGGGCGCAGATGACCTCGCCACCACGCTTGTTGGTTGGGGCCTGGACATCCGCCGTCATGCATTGCCCAAGGAAAAGCTCGGGGCCATCATTGTTGTCCTCGACGCCGTGCAGCACCCGGAGGACCTGGGCAAACCAGTGCTGACAATTGGTGCTTCCTTGCGGGACCTCGCACCCAACGGACGTGTCATTACCCTCTCAAGAACGGCCCAGTCGGCACCGGCGCCCGCTTCCGCTGCCGCCCGGCAGGGCGTCGATGGCCTGCTGCGTTCACTGGCCAAGGAATTGCGTGCCGGAGCCACCGCGAACGGCATTCTTCTCGACGAGGATTTAGCCACCACCAGCCCGTCCGCACTGGGAGCCCTCCGGTTCTTCCTTTCCGGCCGCTCCTCCTATGTGGATGGCCAGTTCCTGACTGTCAGTTCGTCGCTCGGCAGCCTGCCCTTTGACGCCGACAAACCCCTTGCCGGAAAAGTTGCCGTGGTCACTGGTGCAGCGCGGGGCATTGGTGCCGCGATCGCCCGGACGCTCCACCGTGATGGGGCAAAGGTTGTGCTGGTGGATGTCCCTGCCGCGGGGGATCATTTGGCGGCAGTGGCCAACGAGGTCCGCGGGACCGCCCTCCAGCTCGACATCACCCGGGACGACGCCGGTCACCGGATCATCGACCACGCAGTGGAACGCCATGGCAGGCTCGACGTCGTAGTCCACAACGCTGGCATCACCCGCGACCGGCTCCTGGCCAACATGGATGAGGGCCGCTGGCAGTCTGTCATCGCCGTCAACATCGCCGCGCAACTGAGGATCAATCAGACCCTCCTGGCATCGGAGCACTTCAAGGAGAAGCCGCGCATCGTTTCGGTGGCATCCACCAGCGGCATTGCCGGCAACAGGGGCCAAACCAACTATGCCGCGTCCAAGGGTGGCGTGATCGGAATGGTGCGCTCAACAGCGCCGCTCATGGAGTCCTTCGGAGGGACGATCAACTCTGTAGCACCGGGGTTTATTGAAACAGAGATGACCGCCCGGATGCCGTTCGTCATTCGGGAAGCTGCGCGAAGGGCCAATTCCCTCAGGCAGGGTGGCCAGCCACAGGACGTGGCGGAAGCCATCGCATTCCTGGCGAGCGACGCCGCGGGAGGAATCTCGGGCGAAGTCCTTCGCGTGTGCGGACAGCAATTGGTGGGAGCATGAGCAAACCGCAGCCGGTCATCCTTGGGGAGCTGCCGTCGCTGTCCAAGCTCTACATGAATGCCGCGGCAACTGCCGCCCGCCGGCGCGTGCTGGGGTCATCGGCGGGCCAGGCAACATTGCCCGCGGTTAGCCACGAGGTCAAGGGAGTCCAGGCGGACGTCGCCAACCTGACCGCTTACCAGCACCTTCTGGGAGAGACCGCCAGTGACATCCTGCCGGCAGGATTCGTTCACGCACTGGCCTTTCCGGTGTCCATGAGCGTGATGAACAGGGATGATTTTCCATTGCCACTGCTCGGGATGATCCACCTCAGGAACCATGTAGAGCAGCGGATTCCCATCCAGTTCACAGAAGCCCTGGACATCCGGTCCTGGTCGGAGAACCTTTCGGGTCATCGGGCGGGTACGCAAGTGGATGTCATCGCTGAAGTGCGCTCCAGCACCTTAGGCGTGCTTCTGTGGCGGGGAATTTCCACATACCTTGCGAAAGGGGTCTTCCTGCCTGGTATCGACAAGCCGGGAAACCCAAGCGGCTCCGGAGATAATGGCAACTTTTCCCCGCCGGACCCCACGGCCCTGTGGCAACTGGACCTGGACATCGGACGCAGTTATGCCGCCGTCTCCGGCGATTTCAATCCCATCCATCTGAGCGTCCTATCGGCCAAAGCATTGGGTTTGAGGGGATCCATTGCCCACGGCATGTACCTTGCCTCCCGAGCGTTGGCAGACGTCGGAGCGGTCAAGTCTGATGCCTTCACCTGGGACGTGACGTTTGAGGCGCCGGTGTTCCTGCCGGCCCGGGTGGCGCTGGACATCTCCACCATCCAGGCGGAAACCGGGGCTTGGCAGCGTTCGGACTACGTGGCGTGGAACCCACGCAGCGGTCGGCGTCACTTCAGGGGCAGCGTGGCTCCATTGTAGGAGCCTGCTGGAACCTGGTGACTTCGGAAGTATCCTCTGGATACACTCACCTAGCGCTGGGAATCCTGCCTGGACGCCGCGCATTCCAGTTCAGCCGGGAGTGATGATCATGAGGGAACGCCACCTGACCGTACGGCGACAAGCGGCTGCATCCAGTACATCCATCTGGGCTGTGTTAGCGGATTTCGGGAACCTCGCCGACGTCTGGAACGGCCTAAGGGCATCAGAAGCCGTCGGCATCAAGACCCAAGGGCTGGGCGCCCGCCGTCAGGTACACCTGTCGCCCGTCGGCTCGATGATCGAAACTGTCACCGAATGGGAGGAAGGCCGCGCCCTCGCAACGAAGAACGAGCCGTCGGCCTTGGTGCCCTTCAAACAAGCGAAGTCCAGGCTCGTCCTGCAGCAAGATGGCGAGGGGACAGCGATGGCCTTTGACTACCGTTATGTGCCCAGGGGTGGGCCCGTTGGCCGCCTGACCGGCCCCCTGATTGACAGAATGCTGACGGCGACCTTCGAAAGTATGCTGGCGGCGGTCGAGAAGGCTGCCCGCCAGGGCAACTGAGAGGTGATGCCCTTGCGCGGACCCTCAGCCATATTCGAATATATGTTCTATTCTTAGTCCATGAGACCCAAGCAAGACTCCAAAGCTTTCGCCCGCATGATGTTGCAGACCGAGGCGGAGGCAAAGCACCCCAAACCTGACGATGGCAAAATCATGGAGCTGGAGCCGGGTGCCCAACCGCTTGTCCGTGTTGGTGAGGTGTATGGAAGGGCGATCAAGTACACACGGACCTACGGCCTTGTGGAGTGGATGGATGATCGGCGGGACTATCATGTGGAATGGTTTCCAGCCGGACAGATCAAACGGGTGGCCCAGGACTCATGGAGGGGCTGGCCGTTGGCTTAGTAAACCCATGGTTGGAAATGGGCCCTCGTGGTTGGATATGGGCCTCGGCGTGGTTGAGGGCACAAAAAAACCCCGGTTTCCCGGGGCCTTCTTTGTGCGCGGAGGGGGACTTGAACCCCCACCCCCTTTCGAGGACTAGCACCTCAAGCTAGCGCGTCTGCCATTCCGCCACCCGCGCAGGTGGTGTTCAGAGAAGCCATTCTGCACCTTCCGGTGCTTCACTTTCCTCCGAAGCAGCGAGAAAAACTCTAACACGGTTTGAAGCAACTAAAAAATCGATGCTGGTCAGGACGGGCTGCGGGCTTTCAACGCGTGGCGGCGCCCGGAATTGCTCAACCGACGGCGCTTCCGGTGAGTAGGCTGGTGGAACACGGGACGGTAGAGCTGCGGGGTCCGCAGTGCGCGTCGCCGGCACCTGCAGCCCAGCCAACGCAAGGAGAATTTCCATGTCTGTCATCCGCCCCGAAGACGAAGTTGTCCGGATCTGCCAGGAGCTCATCCGGATTGACTCCTCCAACTTCGGCGACGACACCGGACCGGGCGAACGCGCTGCTGCGGAGTACACGGCCGGCCTGATCACTGAGGTGGGTCTTGAGGCCGAGATTTTCGAGTCTGCACCGGGACGCGCCAACGTCGTCACGCGTATGGCGGGGGAGGACCCCTCAGCTGACGCGCTGGTGGTCCACGGACACCTGGATGTTGTACCGGCCTTGAAAGATCAGTGGAGCGTTGACCCCTTCAGTGGTGAGCTGAAGGATGGACTGATCTGGGGTCGCGGTGCCGTGGACATGAAGGACATGGATGCCATGATCCTGTCAGTGATGCGGGACTTCGCCAGGACGGGTCGCAGGCCCAAGCGGGATATCATTTTCGCCTTCTTCGCAGACGAGGAAGCCGGCGGCACTTATGGCGCCCGGTATGCCGTGGAGCACCGGCGCGAATTGTTCGATGGGGCCACCGAGGCTATCTCCGAAGTGGGCGGCTTCTCCGCGACCATCGGTGGCCAGCGAACCTACCTGCTGCAAACTGCCGAAAAGGGCTTGTCCTGGTTGCGGCTGGTGGCCCATGGACGGGCTGGCCACGGCTCACAAATCAATACGGACAACGCGATCACCCGGCTTGCGGCGGCCGTCACCCGAATCGGCGAATACAAGTGGCCTGTGGAACTGACTCCCACCACCAGGCAGTTCCTGGACGGCGTGACCGAACTCACTGGCGTGGAGTTTGATGCCGACAACCCGGACATCCTGCTCAAGGAGCTTGGCACCGTGGCCCGCTTTGTGGGGGCAACGCTGCAAAATACTTCCAACCCCACGCTGCTCCGCTCGGGCTACAAGCACAATGTCATCCCGGAATCGGCCGAGGCATTCGTGGATTGCCGCACGCTGCCCGGCCAGCAGGAACTGGTGTTCGAGACCATCAAGGAGCTCGCTGGGGACGGCATTGAGATCAGCTACGTCAACAAGGACGTCTCGCTGGAGGTGCCGTTTGCCGGCAACCTCGTGGACTCCATGATCGACGCCTTGCACTCAGAGGACCCGGGCGCCAGGGTGCTTCCCTACACCCTCTCCGGAGGCACGGACAACAAGTCCTTGAGCAAGATCGGCATCACCGGCTATGGCTTCGCTCCACTGATGCTGCCGGACGAGCTGGACTTCACAGGCATGTTCCACGGAGTGGACGAGCGAGTACCGGCAGAGTCCCTGCAGTTCGGCGCGCGCGTCCTGAACAGGCTGCTGAGCAACTACTAAAACGCAATCTTCAAGAAAGACGGTTCGCGATGACTCCAGAGGAAATCCTTCCGGATGTGCTGTTGGAACGGCTGCGCGGACGGGCGGCCGGTTATGACCACAACAATCTCTTCTTCCATGAAGACCTTGAAGAGCTGGCAGCCGCCGGTTACCTGAAATTGTTCGTGCCAGTTGCCGACGGCGGTATGGGACTCGGTCTGGAAGCGGTAGCTGCGTTGCAGCAGCGCCTCGCCACGGCAGCGCCTGCCACAGCGTTGGCAGTCAACATGCACTTGGTCTGGACCGGCGTCGCGCATGTCATGGCCGCCAGGGGAGAGGACTCGCTGGACTTCGTGTTGAAGGAAGCCGGCAAGGGGGAAGTTTTCGCTTTCGGAATTTCGGAAGCGGGCAACGATTCAATGCTGTTCGATTCCACTACCCTTGCGGAGCCGCTGGCCGACGGTGGTTATCGATTCACCGGACGGAAGATCTTCACGAGCCTCTCCCATGGTTGGACACGTCTGGGAACGTTCGGCAAGGACGCCAACGCCAGAAACGGAGAGGGCGAGTTGGTTTTTGGATTCATCCATCGTGATGAACCGGGGCACGAAACCCTTAACGATTGGGACACTCTGGGCATGCGGGCCAGTGCTTCGAACACCACACTGCTGCAGGGAGCGGCGGTTCCTGCGGAGCGGATCTTCCGTAAACTGCCTGTCGGGCCCAACCAGGACTTACTGATTTTCGCGATCTTTGCCTGCTTTGAGACCTTGTTGGCGGCCGTCTACACGGGATTGGCGGAGCGCGCATTCATGCTGGGCATTGAAAGTGTCAAGCGACGGGTCTCGGCGAAGCACGGCGGACGCAGTTTCGCCCAGGACCCGGACATCCGCTGGAAAGTTGCCGACGCAGCCCTTGCCATGGACGGTATCTATCCCCAGTTGTCGGCAGTAGCGCGCGACATCGACAACCTGGTGGACCATGGAACCCAGTGGTTCCCCAAGCTTGTTGGACTCAAGTCGCGGGCCACGGAAAATGCCCGCTACGTGGTGGATCTGGCGATCAGGGTCACGGGAGGATCCAGTTACTTCCGCGGTTCGGAACTGGAACGCCTCTACCGGGACGTACTCGCTGGAATTTTCCATCCGTCCAATGACGAATCGGCGCACAATACGGTGGCGAACGCCTGGTTGGGCCCCCTGGATAGCTGAGGAAACCAGCTGACTAAACCGTGCGCTGCACGGAATAGACTTTTCGGCGCAACCAGAAGCGTCTGCCGCCGCCGAGGTATAGCCGGCTGCGTTCCAACTCCCACTTCCCGTACTCCGAGTGCTCTGCGAGCCGACGCCGGGCTTCGGGCAGTGAATCGTCAGGTCCCACCGTCAGTACGAGGTACTCGTACTGACGTGCATAGTCGCGTTGGCGCTCTTCGGAGCTGCCTCGAAATTGTTCCTTCATCCCTCTCCATTTTCGTCCTTTTCGGGCTAACGTGAAGTCATGAGCATCGATCCGCGTGTCGCGCTTCAGTCACTGACTGCTGCCCTGGAAGAGCATTTGGCCGCCGCTTCCGCCCGTCGGGGCGAGGGTGACCCCAACGTCGAGGCGGCGTTCTTCGCCGTCGCAGATGCCTTCGAGGTTTATGAAGACGCCTTGTACGAGGCATATTCCGAGGTTACTCCGCTGCAGGTATTTGATGACGAGGAAGAGGACGATGACGAGATCCTTGACGAAGACCTCGAAAGCCTGGAGGACTAGGAACCTTCAATAAGCGGCAACCAACCGGCCACCGACGGTGGCCGGTTTTTTGTGTCGTCTCGCGACCTCTTTGTCCTGTTTCCAGCCCGAAATGTAGCGGTTTTCGGTGGTTCCGTGAGGCTTAAAGCACGTAGTCCTGCCTCATCCGGCTAGGTACTCGCACGTAGGAGCCATGGGTAAAACTGCGCAAACTTGAGTACCGACTACTGGTGCGCCTCCTGACAGCCGCCGCTTCACTGGGATGTAGGCAACGGCAGGTCTGCGAAGAAGGCTGACATGGTAAAAGTTCCAGTCTTGCGTTCGGGCAAGGTGGCAGCACCACAAGGTGCGCACGACTTTTCCTTGGGCGCGGCGTTCACAGCGAAACCGGCTGTTGTCGATGTCAATCCGCCGGTGTCTCCCTGGATTGACAAGTCCGTTGCTGCACAACGGGCTGAAAAGGCGGGACTGGCGGCGTTGAGGGCAGATGTCACCCTGGACCTCAAGCCGCCAGTCACCCACCGCAGCTCCCGCCGCACCTCCGCCCTGGCCCGCCGATACGGCTGGACACGGCTGCTCACCAACAGCCTTCGATTGGCAGATACCGCCCTTGTAGCGGCAGCAGTCACGTCAGGTTTCCTTCTGAACACTGACGGTCTTGCCGTTGCGGCAGGCGGCGCGGGACATGAGCGGCACCTCATGCTCGGTTTCATACTTGGCATTGCCTGGCTGGGCGCACTGGAGGTCTACCGGACACGGGATCCGAAAGTACTCGGGGTTGGACCCGAAGAATACAAGCGTGTCTTCTCCGCGAGCCTGCGCGTTTTTGGCTTCCTGGGGCTCGTGGCAGTCGTCTTCCGACTGGAGTCCGCAAGCTCATTCGTCCTGGTGTCCCTGCCCGTGGGCTTGGTGTCCCTGACAGGCAGCCGGTGGATGTTCCGCCGCTGGCTGACGCGCGAAAAGTCACGCGGCCGCTGCCTCTCCCGCGCCATTGTGGTGGGGGAGCCACAGGACGTCAGATACGTCATCAAGCAAATCAACCGGAAGTCCGGTGCCGCGTACAACATCCTGGGGGCATGCCTTCCAGGGGCTCGGCGTGGCGCCGTCCTGGTGGTGGATAACGTACGGGTTCCCGTCTTGTCATCGATTTACGGCATTGCCCATACTGTGCGTCAGACGGGCGCCAACGCGGTGATCGTTGCCGGTCCGGTCCCCGGGGGCAACCAGTTCATCCAGGAGTTGGGCTGGCGCTTGGAAGAAGATTCCGCCGAACTGGTCCTGGCGGCAACGTTGACCAATGTGGCCGGCCCGCGCATCCACTGGCGCCCCGTTGAGGGCCTGCCCTTGATGCACGTGGATATTCCGCATTACTCCGGCGGCAAACACACGCTCAAGCGACTCATGGACATTGTGGTCTCGGCTGCTGCTTTGCTTTGCCTGGCGCCCCTGCTGGCTGTTTTGGCGCTGATAGTCAGGTTTGACAGTCCGGGTCCCGTGCTTTTCCGGCAGGAACGGATTGGCAGGCGAGGAACCACCTTCCAGATGCTGAAGTTCCGTTCCATGGTGGTTGATGCCGAAGCGCGGCTGGAAGAACTCAGCGGAAAGGACCAGGGCGCGGGTGTTCTCTTCAAAATGCGTGACGATCCCCGCATCACCAAGTGCGGCCGTTGGATGCGCAAGTACTCCTTGGACGAGCTACCCCAGTTCTGGAATGTGCTGGCAGGGAACATGAGCCTGGTGGGCCCCCGTCCGCCGCTTCTTCGCGAAGTCAGTGGTTACGAACGGCATACCCACCGCCGGCTGCTCATCAAACCCGGAATTACTGGCTTGTGGCAGATCAATGGACGATCGGACCTCCCCTGGGATGAAGCCGTCCGGCTGGACCTCTACTACGTCGAAAACTGGTCGATAGCGGGCGATCTGATGATCATGTGGCGGACCTTCAGGGCCATGATCCAGCCCTCGGGTGCCTACTGATGGGCCGGCGTGAACTTACTGGCTGACCCGGGGCACGCCAAGCGGAACAACAAGCATTACCTGAGAAAGAACCGAGCTATCCAACACAGAATCCGAGTGGAAAATGAGCATAGGAACTATTCCATCAGGCCACCTTAACGGCCACGGGATGACCCCGAAGTTACGGATCGCCGTGGTCGGAGCGGGATATTGGGGCCCGAACCTCGCCAGGAACCTCAAAGCCAGCCCGGATTGGGAACTGGTGGCAATTTGCGATCTTGACGTGGAGCGCGGACTTCGGCTGGCCGAAACGGTAGGCGGCGTCGCCGTCGTCGAGTCCTTGGACGAACTTCTGGACACGTACAACCTGGACGCCGTCGCTGTGGCGACCCCGGCGCACACGCATCACGGAGTAGTGATGACTGCATTGCGTGCCGGCATGCACGTACTCGTCGAGAAGCCACTCGCGGACAGCCGTGTCAAGGGCCTGGAAATGGTGGAGGAAGCCAAGGCCCGCGGCCTCGTCCTCATGGCAGACCATACCTATTGTTTTACTCCCGCGGTTTTGAAGATCCAGGAGCTCGTATCAAGTGGGGCATTGGGCGACATCTTGTACGTCGACTCCGTGCGCATCAACCTCGGACTTGTCCAACCGGACGTCAATGTGTTCTGGGATCTTGCACCCCACGATCTGTCGATCCTGGATTTCGTCCTCCCGGGAGGCCTGCACCCCACCGAGATCTCCGCCCACGGCGCAGATCCGCTGGGAACGGGCCGCGACTGTGTAGGCCACTTGACCTTCGGCCTGCCAAACGACGCCATGGTCCATATCCACGTGAACTGGCTCAGTCCCACCAAAATCCGCCAGATGATCATTGGCGGCTCAAAGAGGACGCTCGTCTGGGACGACCTGAACCCGCAACAACGCCTCAGCGTCTACGATCGCGGCGTCAGCCTGGAACAGCAGCCACGGTCTGCGGCGGACAAAAAGAACTCGGCCATTTCTTATCGCCTGGGCGACACCTGGTCACCAGCGCTGCAGGAACGCGAACCCTTGGGCCAGGTGGTCGCCGAGCTGGCCGGATCCATCCGGAACCACACGATACCGCGCACCAGCGGCGAATCCGGGCTCAGGGTCCTCTCCGTACTGGAAGCCGTCACCCAAAGCCTTGGAACAGACGGCCAGTCAACCATCGTTGCCGGCAACGAGGTCGCTCTCCAGGTCGCACAGTGAAGAAGCTGCTCGGCGCCAACGTCCTGGTCACCGGAGGCGCCGGAACCATCGGATCCACCCTGGTAGATCAACTGCTCGACGCCGGTGCGGCGCACGTGGACGTCCTGGACAACCTCGTCAGGGGGCGCCGGGCCAACCTCAACGATGCCTTGGCTACCGGACTCGTACAGCTGGTGGAAGGTGACCTGAGGGATCGGGACCTTGTCCACGACCTCACCAGAGGCAAGGATCTGGTTTTCCATCAGGCTGCAATCCGTATCACCCAATGCGCCGAGGAGCCACGGTTGGCGCTTGAGGTCCTGGTGGATGGAACCTTCAACGTGTTCGAAGCCGCCGTTGAGCACAACGTGGAAAAGGTCATCGCGGCGTCGAGTGCCTCCGTCTACGGAATGGCAGAAGAATTCCCCACCACCGAGAGACACCACCACCACAACAACGACACCTTTTATGGGGCCGCGAAATCTTTCAACGAGGGAATGGCCAGGAGCTTCCGGGCCATGTCCGGCCTGGAGTACGTCCTCCTGAGGTACTTCAACGTGTACGGACCCCGCATGGACGTCCACGGCCTCTATACAGAGGTACTTGTCCGTTGGATGGAGCGGATAGTCGATGGCCTTCCGCCCCTGATCTTCGGCAGCGGCCACCAGACAATGGACTTCATCCACACCGCCGATGTCGCAAGGGCCAACATTCTCGCAGCCGCCAGCGACGTCCGGGAGGGCGTGTACAACGTGGCCAGCGGCACGGAAACCAGCCTGGCCGAACTCGCGCAAACACTGCTACGGGTCATGCAGTCCCCACTGCACCTTGACCACGGACCTGAACGGGCAGTCAACGGCGTTGCCCGCCGCCTCGCAGACGTCACCGCCGCCAAGCGGGACCTCGGTTTTGAAGCCGCAATAGAACTGGAAGATGGACTCCGCTCACTCGTCACATGGTGGCGTCCGCTCCGTGAAGAAATCGCAGCCTCCCGGCAGCTTGCCCGGCCGGAAGCACCCTCAGTAGGTGCACGATGACCACCTCCGAAACCTCCCTGGCACGCATCGACGTCATGAAACCATGGCTTGGGGAAGAAGAAGCCCAAGCAGTGGCCGAGGTCATCGCTTCCGGTTGGGTGGCCCAAGGCCCCAAAGTCAAGCAGTTCGAGGAAGCCTTCGCCCTGGAGCAACAGGCCTCCTTCGCCGTCGCGGTCTCCAGCTGCACCTCAGCCCTGCACCTGGCACTCGCCGTCGCCGGCGTCGGTCCGGGAGACGACGTCGTCCTTCCCTCCTTCTCCTTCATTGCCACGGCAAACGCCCCCACCTACGTGGGCGCCCGGGCCGTCTTCGCCGACGTCGACGTACTCACAGGTTGTGTCACCGCTGAAACGATTGCCGCCGCCTTGACGCCCGCCACACGGGCCGTCATAGCCGTGGACCAAGGCGGAGTACCCGTGGACCTCGATCCCATCCGGGCCCTGTGCGACCCCCTCGGCATCACCGTGGTGGAAGACGCAGCCTGCGGCATCGGTTCCCGCTACCGCGGCCGCCCAGTAGGAGCCGGCGCTGAACTGGTGGCCTGGTCCTTCCACCCCCGCAAAATCCTCACCACCGGCGAGGGCGGGATGCTCTCCACACCGCGGCAGGACCTCGCAGACCGGTCCCGCCGGCTCCGCGAACACGCAATGAGCGTCTCCGCCGCGGACCGTCATGCCAGCATCCTTGCCCCCGCCGAGGAATACCTCGAAATAGGTTTCAACTACCGCATGACTGACCTGCAGGCCGCCGTCGGGATCGTCCAACTCGGCCGCCTGCACCAAGCAGTACAACGCAGGCGCGAACTGGCCGCCAACTACGCACAGGCCTTCGCTGGTATCGAAGGCCTCCGTTTAGTGGACGACCCCGGATACGGAACCGGAAACTTCCAATCCTGCTGGCTGGAAGTAGGCACGGCTTTCCCCCTGGGAAGAGACGCCCTGATGACCCGCCTTGCAGAGGAGGGAATATCGGCACGACGCGGCATCATGGCCGCACACCGGCAACCTGCCTACGCCGCGACATCCAACGGCGCGGTTTCGCTGGCAGCAACTGAATGGCTGACAGACCACACATTGATCCTGCCTCTCTACCACCAACTCACCCTGGGTGACCAGGTCCGGGTCATCGACTCAGTACTTCGCGCGGCAGGACAGGGAAGATGACCGAGCTCCTCCTCATCGCCGCCAGCGGACTCGCCCGCGAGGTCCTGGCCATGGTCCGCAACACCGGACAATACGACGTCATCGGAATCCTGGACGACGACGAAGACAAACTAGGACGCGTCGTGGACGGCGCCCACGTACTGGGCCCCATCCGCGATGCCCTGACCTTCCCACACGCCATGCTGCTTGTCTGTATTGGATCCGGCCGGGGACGCGAAAGCGTCGTCATGCGCTTACGCACCCTGGGCCTCGCAGAGGACCGCTATGCGACAGCGATCGACTCATCAGTACATCCACCGGAAGGATGCAGAATCGGCCTCGGGAGCATCCTCCTGGCCAACGTCACCATGACAGCCTCCGTCACAGTCGGAAGCCACGTAGTAGCCATGCCCGGCGTCACGCTCACCCACGACGACGTCGTCAGCGACTTCGCCACCCTGGCCGCAGGCGTATCCCTCGGCGGGAACGTCCACATCGGCCGCGCAGCCTACATCGGCATGAACGCCAGCGTCCGCGAGCGCCGCACCGTCGGCGCCGGGGCAACCATCGGCATGGGAGCGGCAGTACTAACCGATGTTCCCGACGAAGAAACATGGGCCGGCGTGCCCGCACGCGTCATCCGCCGCGGCTATTCACCCGAACTGGAGGACGCCCTGTGACCCTCCGCAGCCGTGCTGCAAACCCGCGAACGCCCACTCCAACACGGGCGTTCGTCATCAGCGTCCTGAACGCAGTCGTGACACGCCTGGGAACAATCGCAATCGGCATAGCACTCGCGCGGTTACTGGGGCCCGAGCAGTTCGGAACATACGCTGTGGCCTTTGTAGCGCTGATGGCTGTACTGAGCTTCAACGAACTTGGGGTCAGCCTGGCGATCGTTCGATGGCCAGGGGATCCCAAGGAAATCGCCGCGACCGTGACTACGATTTCAACGGCATGCAGCATTGTTCTCTTCGCAGGCTCCTACATGATGGCGCCATACTTCACAGCAGCCATGGGAAACGAAGCCGCCACCGACGTCGTCAGGGCGCTCGCCTTCTGCATCGTCCTCAATGGGCTGGTGGCTACGCCTGCGGCCGTTCTACAGCGGAACTTCCGCCAGGGCCAACGCATGATCATTGACCAGGTCAACGTTTGGCTTGGGGCAGGCGTCTCCCTGGTTCTCGTCATCATGGGCATGGGTGCCATGAGTCTTGCCGTAGGACGTGTGCTGGCCAGCCTTGTTTCCGCTGTCCTTTTCCTGATCTACTCTCCGTTGCCCTATCGCTTTGGGTTCTCCAGGAAGCTGGCGAAACAGCTGCTGGGGTTCGGTTTGCCCTTGGCGGGCGCGAGCATGGTGGTCTTTGGTGTGGGTTACGTTGACCAACTGGTTGCTGGAAAGATGCTCGGTCCGGTGGTGTTGGGGTTTTATGTGATGGCCACGAATATGGCAGGTTGGCCAGCCAGCTTGTTGTCGCAGCCTCTGCGCAGCGTGGCACCTGCGACATTTGCCAGGCTGCAGGATGCTCCCGCGGAGATGCGTGCAGCCATGCTGTCAATTGTTGCCGTGGTTGCATCAGCCATGCTGCCGGTTTCGGCAGTCCTGACTGCCTGCGCTGTTCCGGTCGTGACGCTGTTGTATGGGGAGGCGTGGGCGCCGGCTGCCGTGGCCCTGGCCTGGCTGGCACCGGTTGCCGTCTTCAGGGTTTTCCACGAACTCATTTATGACTACCTGGTGGTGATAAAGCAGTCGGTTCCCATTCTGAGGGTCCAGTTCTTGTCCCTCCTGGCCTTGATTCCGGCTCTTGTTTTGGGCGCACAACTGGGCGGCCTCCAAGCCTTGGCGGCAGTTCCGCTGTTCATTGCAGTGGCCGTAACTTCGCCACTCTATTTAGGCGCACTCTCCCGGGCAGGCGTTCCCTTAAGGAGCCTTGCGGTCAGCGTCAGCGCGTCCACCGGTATCTCGGTAGCTGCCGGAGTGGCCTGTTTCGTGCTGTCCTCGTCGATTCCTTCGCCCTTCATGGCAGTGGGTGCCAGCCTGTTGGTTGGTCTGCTGGCCATTACGGTCTCGGTGTTCCTCCGGCTGGGAGACATTCAGCAGTTGCGTCGTATGGGTTGGGAAAAGGAGGTTGTCCGGTGAAGATTCTTATCTATCCGCATGACCTTCGAATTGGTGGCAGCCAGGTCAACGCCATTGAGTTGGGAGCCGCTGTCCGGGACCTGGGCCACAGCGTGGTCATTTTTGGGCAGCCCGGAACCCTTACCCGGAAGGTGCGGGAGCTTGATCTGGAGTTCATTCAGGCACCGGCTCCCCGGAAGCGGCCGTCCCCGTCAGTGTGCGCGGCGTTGGGCAAGCTCGCCCGGGGACGCATGCTTGACGTACTCCATGGTTATGAATGGCCACCGGCCCTTGAGTGCTTGATTGCTTCAAGACTGGTACCCGGCTGCAGCAGCATGGCGACTGTCATGTCCATGGCAGTTGCTCCGTTTATCCCCAGGACGATGCCCCTTCTTGTAGGAACTGAACAGATTCTTAAGGCCGAGTCGGCTTTCGGTCGCGAGCGCGTGGGGCTTCTGGAGCCCCCCGTAGATGTCGTCGCGAACAGTCCGTCAGCCGTTGCAGCGCTGGACAAGTTCCGGGAACGGTTTGGACTCATCGACCAGGCCCACGTAGTTGTTTGCGTTTCACGACTTGCCCGGGAGTTGAAGCTTGAGGGCATCTTGTCCTCGATGGACGCCATCGCTGAATTGGCACGGCTGAGGGACGTTCGCCTTGTGATCGTTGGAGACGGGCCAGGGATGAGGGACGCGATTGCCAAGGCTTCCGTTATCAATGACGGGCTGGGACGACGCGTGGTCCTGCTAACGGGGGAGCTTGAGGATCCCAGGCCAGCGTACGCGGCTGCTGATGTTGTCTTGGGGATGGGCGGCTCGGCCTTGCGCGGTCTTTCCTTTGGGAAGCCACTGGTGGTTCAAGGGGAGCGCGGCTTCTGGGAATTGTTGACCCCTGAAACTCTGGACCGTTTCCTCTGGCAGGGATGGTACGGCGTAGGCAGCGGCACGGAATCGGGGCGGGAAAACTTGATTTCCATCCTTGGATTCCTGCTGGACAACGAGCAGGAACGAGCCCAGCTGGGCTCCTTTGGGCACCAACTTGTTCAGGACAGGTTTTCGCTCACTAACGCAGCCCGGGTACAGGTGCAGTTCTACCGGCGTTCACTGGAAGAAAGCACAGGAACATTCTCTTCGTTGAGGGCCGAGGCGGTAGCTGGTGCTCAATATGCCGCCTACGTGGGACGTCGACGCTTTCAGCGCTATTTCGGACACAACGCGGCTGATGACTTCAATGCCAAGCCGGTAGCCTCGATGCCTTCCCTGGCCGTGCGCGGACGGGACAGCTGATGGAAACGATCGTCTACATGTCCGGGACCCGCTGGGACAGCCTTTCGGGTACTGACAAGATGCTGGCCAATACGTTGGCCAGGACACACCATATTCTGTGGGTTGATCACCCGGTTCCACTTACAAGCTACGCGGATGTCCGACGCCACCTCATACGGAGCCTTCGTGGCGTCGGCGAAAATGTGGGGACGAATATCAGCCGCCTGCGGATTCCGGCTCTGCCCGGCGTGAGCAAACCGGTTGTGCGTCGCTCTACGGATGCTCTTGTACGCCGCTGTGTAGATGCCGCCCTGGATCGGACTGCCGGGCGTATTGCCGGCATCGTCAATTCATCGCCGATCATGCTGTTTCCGTCCCGCCGCCCGGAAGGGACGCGGCTCCTGCACCTGACCGATGATTGGTTGGCGGGGACGAATCTCATGGGCTTCACTTCGTCCCATTTGATCCGCGTATTGGAAGAGAACATCCGATCTGCCGATGCTGTTAGCGCAGTCTCTGAGGAACTGGCAGCCAAGATCTCCAGGTTTTCCGGCAGGCCCGTCGAAGTCCTGCCCAACGGCTGCACTCCTGCAACCACTCCATCAGGTTCCCGCCGCAGTCCGGTTGTAGCCCTGGTTGGTCAGCTCAACAACCGGTTGGATCTGGACGCCCTGGAATCCGTAGCTGCAACGGAGGTCCCACTGCTCATCATTGGGCCCCGGGCGGACGGCGATCCAGTTGTCCGCTCCAGGTTGGATGCCTTGTTGTCCAGGCCAAACGTGGATTGGAGGGGGTTGGTGGGCCAGGACGACGTTGCCCGATTGCTGCAAACGGTGTCGGTCGGTATCACTCCTTATGCAGACACAGAGTTCAACCGGTCGAGTTTTCCTTTGAAGACCCTTGAATACCTTGCTGCAGGGCTCCGGGTAGTAGCCACGGACCTGCCGTCGACCCGATGGATCGACTCGCCCGCCATTGCCGCAGCCAGGACACCGGCCGAATTCTCGCAACTCGTTCTCAAGGCCCTGCGTGAGCCGATGACACAGGAACTCCGTGAAGATATTGACGCCACCGTACGGTCGCACAGCTGGGACTCACGGGGCGCCAAAGTCCGGGGACTCCTGGCCACGGGAAAGCAGACCCGGAATTTCAGCGACGGGCACCCGACGCAGCTGTCAGGTCCTGCCGTGCAAGGCCAGCCGGATGACGTGCAGCCAAGGGTAGACCACGCGCTCCTGACCAGGTTCAACCTTCCGTCAAAGGGCTTCGAGAGCCTTGTCAGGGCCAAAGACGGGTGGCTTCACAACCGCGTTGAACTCTTCGAGAGATATTGTCTTCCCTCGGTTCGAGCCCAAACACGCAAAGGTTTTCATTGGATTGTCTACTTCGATCCCGAGTCTCCTGAGTGGTTATTGGAGAGGATTCAGGACCTGAGTGCCGACGGTCTGTTCACTCCGATTTTCCGGGCTGAAGTTTCTGCCGACGAGCTCCTCTCGGACATCGAGGAAGTCACGGGGCGGCGGACACAAAATCTGCTGACCACCAACGTGGATAACGACGACGGTCTGGCAGCTGACTTTGTGGCCCAGGTACAGGACGTCCAGTGCTCGCACTTGCCTTCGGCTATTTATCTCTCCGCCGGCTTGGTTAAAGGCGGTGCCTCGGTCTACTTGAGGCACGATGACCGGAACGCGTTTTGCTCGGTGCGGTCCACGTGGAGTGCTCCGGTGACATGCTGGTCGGCCTGGCATAACCAGCTGGGCGAGATCATGGCCACCGAGGAGGTCGGTGGGCCGCCGGCTTGGCTGCAGGTTGTGCACGGGTCAAACGTCAGTAACAGAATCCGCGGACGACTTGTGGCGGCTGATCCATTTGCAGACAGATTCCCCGGGTTGCTCGACGACGTGGCGACCGTCGAAACGCTGGCGTTGGTGCGCGACGCCCTGGTTGAGGGGCCAGTGCGCCTGCTTCGCGACGGTCTTCGCAGCGCCATCAAAACGGCCACGATCAGGCTCCTCGGCAGAAGTGGAATCGACAGGGTGAAAGTTTTTCTGGGACAGAACAGGCGGGAGATCGGATCATGAAAATTCGAACGATTCTAAGGAGCCTCGGACGAAGGTGGTACTTCCTCGTCCTCGGCCTGATCATGACGCTTGTGTTGTGCCTTCAGGTCCAACAGAACACCCCCGAGAAATTCAAAGCGCAAGCAAGCCTCGTGATGATGCCATCGGCACACAGTGTTGGCGCAGACGGCAATCCGTACCTGAACCTGGGCGGGATGGGGGAGGCGCTGGACATCCTCACGCGCCGGCTCTCGGCTGAGGACATCCGCCACAAGATCGCGGAGGACTTTTCAAACGCAACCTATACGGCTGAAACGGATCGAGGCACCAGCGGAGCCATCCTCCTCATCACAGCCACGTCACCGAACCCGGAAGAATCCTTGGGCACCATGCGGGCCGTCATGGACCAAGCCCCACTGTTGCTGGAAAACATGCAGGGCGCTTTGAACGTTCCGGAGGAGTCGCGGATCTCAACCATGACCCTTCTGGTCGATACCCGGGCCACACCGGAATCAAAGGCAAGGACCCAGATCCTCCTCGTGGCAGCAGCCGGGGGAGTAGGGCTGACCTTGGTGCTTACCGTCCTGTTGGACAGCCTGCTGAAATCACGCAAGGCCCGTCGCCACAGGGAAAAGGATTCCCGGATCCCGGAGGAGACCAAGCATAGTGTGCCGGCTACAGCGCCAGCACTCGAACCAGCGCACGACGACGTCCCGGTCACCTTGCCAGTCTCACACAGGCCCTCGTAGCCATGACGCCCAAGACACTGCTCCAGGTCCTGCGAAGGAGGTGGTACGCCGCCGTCGCTGTTCTGTTGATTGGCTTCGCAGGGCTGGGGGCGATCCGGTCCCTGGATCCTGTCTATTGGACGCAGGCAGAGGTCTCGTTCGTTGCACCCACGGGCGAACCTGCCTACTGGGTTCCAGGAGGCGATGTGGCGGCGCTCGTGCCTTTTGCCGCTTTGGTGGAGAAACGCGTCAACGACGACTCCGGTTCAGTGAATTTGGTCCTGTCCCGAGGGACCCTCTACGGAGCAGGTGTGAAGCAAGGATATTCCGTAACGTTGCCCAATACCGGAGGCCAGTGGACCAAGAGCTTTTCCAGGCCGGTGCTGGCGGTTCAGGTGGTGGACTCGAGCGCGGAGCGGGTGAACGAAGTACTGTCCGTGGTCATTAAGAGGATCCAGGAGGAATCCACGTCGCTGCAGAAGGAAACCGACGTTCATGGCGCAGTGATAACCACGGTGACCACGCCGTCAAGTCCGGAGATCATCTTCGGCGGGGGGACGCCCACGGACCGCCTCAAGGGTGCCAGCGCCTGGCTCGCCCTCGCTTGCGCGGCCGCCATGGCCACGGCCGCCACTGTTGAACGCCAGATTGCCCGGCGCACTGGGGTACGTCGAGGGGCAGGTCAGTAGATATGCGGGACACACCAGATGGTTGGGACCCGCGTGAAGTAAGCATGGCCCGGATGGGGATGCAGCGCGAGCGCTCGGATGTCGCCACATTCGTCACGATATATCTGGTGGTCACGTGTGCCGTGCCTTCCAACCTGACGATTTCCGCCTTGGGCACCGTAGGACGGTTGACTACCTTGTGGGCCCTTTTGGCACTCGTATGGTGGGTGCTGTACCAGGTGCACAGGACCAAGCCGGAGGCTGTGGGGCGCCGCCCCGTCCGTCTCGCCCTGGCCCTCTTTTTAGCTATTGCGGTAGCAAGTTACGCGGTGGCGATGCTCCACGGCCTGCCCGAAAAGGAATCCAGTCCTGCAGATGGTGGACTCATTCGTTTGCTTGCCTGGGCCGGGATTCTCCTCTTGATCCACGATGGCCTCAAGGATCGACGTGGACTGGTTACCATCATGCGAAGTGTCGTCATGATGGGAACATTCACCGCAGTCCTTGGACTTCTCCAGTTTGCTACCGGAGCGTCCCTCATCGACTGGATCACCATCCCGGGTATGTCATCGAGCCCGGACTTCTCCAACATTGACGTCAGGGGCGGATTTGTCCGGGCCGCCGCCATGGCGTCCCACCCGCTTGAGTACGGAGTTGTACTTTCGACCTCATTTCCCATCGCTTTGACCTTGGCACTGACACAGACCACCAGGAACTGGCTGCTGCGGTGGCTACCGGTCATCGCTATCGCCGTTGCTTCCGTCTTGTCCGTCTCCCGTTCCGCATTGATCGCGGTCGCCATCGCCTTCGTTATCCTCATCCCTGCATGGTCCAAGTCAATGCGGCGTCGGGCCTATCTGGCATCAATAGTCCTCGTGGGAGCCATCTATGTCGTCACTCCTGGACTGCTTGGCACGCTTCGAGGACTGTTCACGGTCGGGGGCGACGACACAAGCATTACTTCCAGGACCAATGGATACTCCACGGCCTTGGGCATGTTGGAAAACAATCCCCTCATTGGGCGGGCGTTCGGAACGTTCCTGCCCGAGTACATCATCGTCGACAACCAGTATTTGGGACTGCTTGTGGAACTGGGGGTTCTTGGACTGGCCCTGTTCCTGGCCCTCATCGTCAGTGGGCTAACGTGCGCTTGGCGCGCGCGGCACCTGGCAGTGGACAACGACATGCGTCAATTGAGCCAGGCAGTCCTTGCGTCCCTGGCAGCCGTAGCTGTCACTTTTGCTTTCTTCGACGGGCTCTCATTTCCCATGGCCGCCGCGATGTTGTTCCTCATGCTTGGACTCGCAGGGGCCTTGTGGCGCATCGTGCAGGACGAACGGGGAGGCCTGCTTGCGGGGAGGCTGCATGCGCTGCCCGCCGGAAAGACTGCTGTATTTGGATTACTGCGCCCGCATCGAGACGGAGTTGATGATGGTTCGAACAGATGAGGTCTTCCGCGGAGATGCGCCGAGAATCCTCCTCGTCAAGACCAGGGGACGCTCGACCGTGGAGCGGGCGGAACGGCAGCGCCTGGAGTCCTCCGGCGCAGAGCCGCGCAGTCTCCTGTTTGAAAAAACCCTGAACTGCGACGTCCTCGATGAAAACACCGTTCAACACACAGCAGGCCTCCGGGCACACGTCTACAAGCGCCTACCGGCCTTTGCCGCCCAAGCCTTCGAAGCCGCACGGCTCAGCAGCTCCTACGATGTCATTATTACGTGGTCTGAACGGCATTCAGTTGCCGTTGCGGCAGTATTCGCCATCCTCCGGATCAGGACTCCGCATTTAGCCATGATGTTCTGGCTTTCAAAACCCGCAGTTCAGTGGCCTCTCAGGCTTTTCCGGACCGGTATAGACAGAATCGTGACATGGAGCTCCATCCAGCAGACCGTGGCGGTTGAAAAGATTGGGTTTAAGCCCGCCGACGTAGTCCTCGTTCGCCATCCCGTGGACTTGGAATTCTTCAAGCCAGTCGATACCGAGCGTGGGATCATCTTCTCGGCAGGCTCCACCCAACGGGACTTTCCGACCTTCGCAGACGCAGTCCGGGGATTGGACGTGCCCGTTCATATAGCCGCATCCCTGGTGGTTGCCCTTGACGGATACAAAATCATCACCCGGGACGTTCGTGATGAACCGGGCTGGCCAGAGAACTGCCAGGTCCGGCCACTGACGTCCATTGAACTGCGAGACGCGTATGCCGCCGCCAAGGTGGTGGTTGTTCCGCTGTTACCCACCGACATTGACGCAGGCGTGAACGTCATCCTGGAGGGCATGGCCATGGGAAGACCTGTCATTGTCTCTGAAACCCAAGGCCAGGTGGACGTTATCCGTGACGGCGACACCGGAGTATTCGTGCCAGCAAAAGATTCCCGGGCCCTCAGGAGCCGCATAGAGTCTTTCCTGGCCGACCCGGAAGCTGCCGAAGAAATGGGGCGTCGTGGTCGCGCCTACGTGGAGCAAAACCACCGTTTGGAAGACTTCATAGATCATGTCAGGAGCAATGTGCTCGAGTTGTCGGCGCGGCCAAGCCGAAGAAGCTTTTGGTCCCGGAGAAGCGGCGTACCGCTAGGGTCCGCCCAGCACTAGCCCCGGCTGCAAGACAATCCCACCCGCCTGGACCCCGCCCACACGGGTTCTACTGCCTGCTGCTCTCATCGCGTTCCCAGGAACCGATGGCCCTCCCCGCAAAGAATGCTCCGTACCGGCCAATAACAGCGAAAGCTGCATAAGCCAGCGCATCGAATGCACTGACCGGCCCGCGTACGGAAACGGCTAGCTCCTGCAAAGTCCGCGCCGTCGAGGAGGCTGCGCCAGATGACGTCGACAGTGGGCCCCGTGAGGGTCTTTGCTGTTGGTTTCCGCGGTAAGTGCGCCGAAGAATCGCGAGCAACGCCCTCGACGAGCGGGGGGTCCTCACAACGACAGGGTCGGTCGCCAGAACAGCTTTTTCGCCCGGTTGGAACAAACGATCCACGTAGTAGTCGTCGCCGGTCAGAGCGGGAAATTCTCCGAGCCGTTCATGTCCATCTGCATTCATTGCGTAGACTCCGGCCCCCCACAGTCCCTGCGCGTTTCCAGGAATCCGGTTCCGGGCCCTGTAATAAGCCCTGACCAACACGGAGGCTCCGCTGGTGTCGTAGCGGAAGGCTGGCCGTGCAGCCAGAAGGGGCCCGGCCTCGAGAGCCCTGAAAACGGCGTGCAGGGCCTCGGGGTTGAGCTCCACATCAGCATCAAGATACAGTCGCGGCCACCGTTCGGTAGCACCGTCCGCCGCGTTGAGCGCTGCTGTTTTGGACGCACCCTCGACATGCAGGACCTTGATGCCCTGATACTGGGAGGCGACCTTTTCCGTGTCATCCGTGCAGCCATTGCACGCCACGATGACATCCACAGTTCCGGCACTTATGACTTCTTTCAAAGAATCCAGTGTCCGGCCAATAACTTTTGACTCATTGTGCGCCGGGATGATGACCGCTCCGGTTGGAAGGTCCTTCGAAAAATCAGGGGATCGCGTGGCATGAGGCAACGTCTGCCATAGCCGTTTCCTCAACAGGGCCCGCGCTGCTTCCCGGTGGCCAGGTTTGTTGATGCGTGCCATCTCAGCGGCGCAAACGGCGGCCCGGAAGAGCATAGCCCTGCTCCGCCCGAGATGTTTGGCCGCATAGCGAACACGATTCACGGACAGCAGCGCCGTCAGCTGAGGCGAGGTACCCGAACCCCCGCCTTCATGCCACATCCTTGCTGTGGGCTCGAACCAGATTGATTTCCCTGCTTCACGGATTCGATGGCAATAATCTGTCTCTTCCGAATACAGGAAGAATTGCTCGTCCCATTCCCCAACGGCCTGGGCTGCCTCGTCGCTTATCAGGAGAGCCGCGCCTGTGGCCCATTCGATGCGATGAGCGTATTGGTAGCCCTCCACGTCGAAGTCCATCTCCGAGAGCCAGGCCGGCCGCCGGCGCAGATGGCTGCCCAGTGCGGCATCTCCCAGGGCCCGCATCACGCTCGGCTCGCGGCGCAGCGAGGGGTAAACACTGCCATCATCTTCCAGCAGGACCGGCACAACCGCCCCAGCGTGGGACAGCCGCATTCTTCGGCGCAATGCTGCCACTGCGTCCGGCTCCACCCGCAGGTCCGGATTCAAGATGAGGTAGGCATCGGCGGGACCCGCCACCCGCATCGCCGCGTTGATGCCACCCGCGTAGCCGAGATTTCCGCCCGTCCGCAAAGAGATGACATCCGAATGCTTCGCCAGCTCGGTCATCGTGCGATCGTCAGGAGAATTGTCAGCCACCACTACCTTCATGGTTTGGTCACCCGTCATGGCCCTCAGGCTCGAAATCAGGGGTCCGACGTCGTCGGCATTGTTGTAGGTAACAACTATGGCTGCCACCTCTGCCCTCGCCTCAGCCGGGAGGAAGTGCTGCGGGGCCTGGTTGTTGATCGGGGCAGGGGCAAATACCGAATCCTCTGGCTTCCGGCCCACGGGCAGTGCGGGGGGAGGAACGTCTGCAGCACTGACCTGACGCAACTTCAGGTACGCCTCGGGTCCATCTATCAGGTACCGGCGGGCAAGCCTGCGCGGCTCCAGCATGAGTCGCCAAGCCCACTCAAACCCGTGGGAACTGATCCAGGATGGGGCGCGCCGGATTCGACCAGCCAGGAAATCGACAACAGCACCGAACGCCAGCAGAATCTTGGCTCCCGTGAGGCGACCATACTTGCTGACCCACAATTCCTGGCGGGGCTTGCCCATGCCCACCACCAGGATGTCCGGAGCAGTGGCCGCTATCTGCGCGGCGAGTTCCAAGGAAGCCTGCTCATCACTGATCACGGACCTTTCCGGGGCCCACCAGCCTGCAATCGCCAGATCCGGACGCTCCGTTGCGAACCTGCTGCGGATAAGCTCCTGGGCCTGCTCCGTCCCACCGAGGAATCCCACGCTCAGGCCACGGCGTTCGGCTTCGTCCAGCAGGGGCTCCACAAGATCGCTTCCCGCCAATCGTGGCCAAGGCTGGTCGGTGAGACGACGGGCTTCAGCAACCAGCGGGGCTCCGTCCAACAATGTCAGCCACTCCACGGACGCGTGCTCCGCCATAGCGCCCATCCACCTGCTTCCGGCCCCAAAGTGCAGGATATGGTCCAGGTTGGCAGAACAAACGCCAAGAGGTGACGCGCCAACTGAAGTTGCCCGGTCCATGATTTCCCGCAGGGCGCCATCAAACTCCAAGAGCTTCACGGGAACTCCGCCCAGGCTCACCCAGAGACCCTGCCCTGCTGGGGAAACGGTTGGTGGTCGGGAACCATGCCCTCTGGCTTCCCACGGGCGAAGTCGGGGAGAAATGTGGCGGGTGGCAACCCGGGAGGGCGCAGTCTCTTGGTGCAGCATTCTCGGCTCCAGGCTCGATGATCCAACTCACGGCACAAAAATGTGCCGGCGATCCAAGTCGCTGCACTTCCTGGATCGCCGATGCCGGACGGCGGGTGCCGCCCGAACTTACTTCCTTGAGTTGTCTCCCGGCCCTACTGTTTCGAGGCTGCCGTAGGGCTACTTTAGGACGATTTGCCTGCGTGCACCAGAGCGCGCGTTTGACTCATGGGAAGGTCCGCGGTGTCAGGGTATTGCCTGCCGGCCCCTGCCGGGAGAGGATGCGTTATGTCGACACCGAGGGGACCAACCCTGACCACGTAGAGGACGGACATGGGCAGCGAGATCACAGACTGTTTGGGGGGCCTGGCAACGCATTTTGTTCTCACACGCTTCAATGTCCGCAGCTTTTATCACAAGGCAGAGCCCACGGACGCATGGCTTCGCGAGCGCCTTCAGCTGTTTGAAATGTACTGCATCCCGTGCTTCCGAAATCAAACGGTAACCCGGTTTACCTGGCTGGTTTTCCTTGACTCCCTGTCGCCATTATGGTTGCGGCAGGAGATTGACAAATTATCCCAAGGCGTCTTTCGGGCTGTTTACGTTGAGGGTGCCTTCTCGCAGGAATTCCTGAGCCGGACAATTGGCCAACTTAGTGCCACGCCCTACGTCATTACCACACGGGTAGACAACGACGACGCAGTAGCAAACGACTTTATTGAGACAATTCAAAGTTGTTTCAGGGAACAGGACAAAACGTTCGTAAATCTGGTGAACGGTGCGCAGTATGCCGGGCGGAAAGTTTACGTCCGCCCGTACACGATGAATCCATTTTCGAGCTTGATAGAGCGGGTTGCGAACCACGCTCCGGCCACGGTGTTCGTTGAACACCATTACCGGATCGATGCCTATGCCCCCGTCCTGAATGCGCGGACTGCACACCCGATGTGGTTGCAGGTGATCCACGGCGGCAACGTCCTCAACGAGGTTGTGGGCCTGCGGACGAGTGCCCGACGCATTGCCCCGCACTTTTCTGTTTCCCTCGACGTGGACGATCGCTTCGTCAGCCGCAGCCTGGACAAGATCCTGGGCGCCTGGAAAATTCTCCTGCGGCTGCTCCGAAAGCCATCGCGGCTGAGGGACCTGGCCAAGACCCTCGTAGCGCGGAAAGCGGGAACCTTCGTCTCAAAGTAGCGTTCCGGACCGCAGATATGCTTCCAACCGGGAATGCGACATGGACGGACTGAAGCCCGTTTCCTTTATTTTCGAAAGGTCCAGGACGCTGCTGCCTGGACGCGGCGCCATCCCGGGTTTTGCGTATTCGGACGTGCTGATGGTGGTAATTTTCCCAGGATCCACACCACAGAGGCGATAGACCTCCTGTGCAATTTGAGCCCAAGACTGCGGCTCGCCGTCGCTGGTGAGGTTGTACGTTCCGTAAGGTGCCTGTTGCGTGATCAGGTGCCTGATGCCTGCGGCAATATCAGAAGCAAACGTCAGCCGCCCCCATTGGTCACCCACCACTGTGGGTGCTACGCCTTTTGCGGCCAGCCCAGCCATGGTGCGGACGAAGTTGCGGCCCTCGCCCACTACCCAACTGCTCCGCACAATGTAGTGCCGCGGCACCGCAGCAACGGCAGCGTCTCCGGCCGCTTTACTTTGCCCATAGACACCCAGGGGAGTGGGTGCCTCGTCCTCCCGGTGCACAGCGGCGGTACCGTCGAACACATAGTCGCTGGATACATGGACAAGCGTCAGTGAATGTTCGACGGCGGTCCTGGCCAGGCGGGACACCGCGGCTGCGTTGATGCTCCAGGCGGCAGTGCGGCCTTCCGCTGTCTCCGCGGCATCGACTCCCGTGAAAGCTGCGGCGTTGATGATGGTGGAATACTTGCGCCAATCGGTGGCGAGATAGGAATTCTCTGCCGAGATATCGAACTCGGCCCGCCCTGCGAAGTCCACCGTCGGGTCGCCGTCGAACTCCTCTCTGAGCGCGTTCCCCAATTGGCCGTCCGCGCCGAGTACCAACGTCCGCCTGGATTGCATTGGAGCCACATCGCCCAATCGTGGATGGGTCCGGTCCTGGTCAGACACCACGGCCTCCTCCAGCGGGATGGGCCATGGTAAACCGACGTCTTCGTCGGCAAGATTGAGGAACGTGTAGTCGGCCTGCGCTGCGGCACTCCAATGATCGTTGACCAGGTAGGTGTAGGCGGTATTGTCCTCGAGGGTCTGGAAGGCGTTGCCCACGCCCCGGGGAACAAAGATGGCTTCCATGGGGGACATCTCTGCGTGGAAAACCCTGCCGAAAGTCGGGCCCTGACGCAGGTCCACCCACGCACCAAAGATCCGCCCTGAGGCGAGCGAGATGAACTTGTCCCACGGTTCGGCGTGGATACCCCGAGTAGTCCCGCGTTTGGCATTGAAGGAGATGTTGTTCTGCACCGGCCCAAAGTCGGGGAGGCCCAAAGCCATCATCTTGCTACGGTGCCAGTTCTCCTTGAACCATCCCCGCTGGTCCCCGTGGACGGGCAGCCCGAAAAGCACCAGCCCGGGGATCGGTGTACTACGGGATGTCAATTCAGCGGGTCCCATGGTTAGTGGCCTTGGCCTGCGTATTTAGTCTCGGTCGCAGCTTTTTGCGGCCGCCACCAAGCTTCGTTGTCCTGGTACCAGCGGACGGTGTCAGCCAGGCCGGCGTCGAAGTCTGCAAACCGGGGGACCCAGCCAAGTTCCTTTCGAAGCTTGCTGGAATCGATCGCGTATCGAAGATCGTGACCGGGCCTGTCAGTCACCAGATCATAGGCCTCAGCAGGCTGTCCCATTTGCCGAAGCAGCTTCTCCACGACGTCCCGGTTGGACTGCTCACCATCAGCGCCGATCAGGTATGTTTCACCAATCCGCCCACGCTCCAGGATTGCCGCCACAGCCGCGGAGTGGTCCTCCACATGGATCCAGTCCCGCACATTGTGGCCGTTGCCGTAGAGGCGGGGACGGTTGCCATCCAGGATGTTGGTGATCTGTCGCGGAATGAATTTCTCCACGTGCTGATAGGGCCCATAGTTGTTGGAGCAGTTGCTGATGGTCGCCTTGAGGCCGAAGGAACGGACCCATGCCCTGACCAGCAGGTCTGAACCGGCTTTGGTTGCCGAGTAGGGGCTCGTGGGCCGATAGACCGAGGACTCGGTGAAACGCTCCGGATCTTCCAGGGCCAAATCCCCGTACACCTCATCTGTGGAGATGTGGTGGAAGCGGGTGTTGTGCTTCCGCGCCGCTTCAATGAGCGTGAACGTGCCTACGAGGTTCGTGTCCACGAACGGCCGGGGATCCTGCAGTGAATTGTCGTTGTGCGATTCGGCCGCAAAATGGACCACGGCGTCAACGGCTGCCGTCATGCGGTCTATCAGCGGGGCATCGCAGATATCACCCTGGACGAATTCGAAGCGTTCAGGAGGCAGGCCGGCGAGGGACTCGATGTTTCCGGCATAGGTGAGTTTGTCCAGGGCCGTGACATGGAGGCGTGAGTGCTCCATGATGTAGTGGATAAAGTTGCATCCAATGAATCCGGCCCCGCCGGTGACAAGGATTCTCTGCATGGCCATAGCGTAGCCGCCAATTGGGGCTATGTGCAGCGGGAAGGGACAGCTGATATGCGCGGCATCGTTCTTGCAGGCGGCACGGGCTCCCGGCTTCACCCAATAACGCTTGGAATCAGCAAGCAATTAGTCCCCGTATTCGACAAACCCATGATTTATTACCCGCTTTGCACGCTGATGCTTGCCGGCATTCGGGACATTCTGGTGATTACTACACCCACGGATGCGCCCCAGTTCGAGAACTTACTGGGCGACGGATCCCAATTCGGCATAAACCTCACATATGCACAACAACCCACGCCTGATGGATTGGCGCAGGCATTCATCCTGGGGGAGCAGCACATTGGCAATGGCAAAGTAGCGCTCATCCTGGGGGACAACATCTTCAACGGTCCGGGGATGGGTAACCAATTCCGCAAATACGCCGACGTTGAAGGCGGCGCGATCTTCGGTTACTGGGTCAAGGATCCAAGTGCTTACGGCGTCGTGGAATTCGATGACGATGGTCTGGCCGTCTCCATCGAGGAAAAGCCCGCGTCCCCAAAGAGCAACTATGCGGTGCCGGGCCTGTACTTCTACGACAATGACGTCGTCGCCATGGCAAAAGACCTCAAACCTTCCCCTCGGGGGGAGCTGGAGATCACGGACATCAACCGGCAATACATGGAGCTCGGAAGGCTCCATGTGCAGAAATTCCCCCGCGGGACCGCCTGGCTGGATACGGGAACCTTCAGTGACCTCAACGATGCGTCAAACTATGTCCGAACCACCGAGAACCGGCAGGGCCTGAAGATCGGAGCGCCGGAGGAGGTGGCGTGGCGAATGGGCTACCTCAACGACGACGAACTCCGCCAACAGGCGTCCAAGCTCGCCAAGAGCGGCTACGGCAGCTACCTGTTGGACATCCTCGACCGCCAGTAAGGACCTCGAGGGCTATACCGCCGAGACGTCCTCCAAAGCGCGCGAAATTTCGGCCGGGAGAACCGTCAACTGGGCATCCAGCAATTCCTTGAGTTGGACGGCGTTCCGGGCTCCCACTATCGCCGTGGCAACGCCGGGACGCGAAAGCAACCAACTCAGCGATACGTCCAGGGGCGATCGTCCCAAACCCCGCGCGGCCATGGCAACGGCCTCCACTACCCGTGATGCCTTCGGTTCAAGGTATGTTTCAACATACGCAGCAAGCCTGCTCTGCGCAGCACGGGAATCCGCGGGAATCTGGCCCCGGTACTTTCCGCTCAAGACACCACGGCCCAGGGGAGCCCAGGCCATCAGGCCGAGCCCGGCATCCTCCACGGCAGGAATGAGCTCTTCCTCCGGCTTTCGCTGCACCAGGGAATATTCGGATTGGTTGGCTACCAGCGTGAAACCAGCGACGGCCGCCGCTTTGGCTGTCTGCCACCCGTTGTAGTTGGAAATTCCCACGTAGCGGGCACGTCCCGACCTCTGCGCGAGCTCCAACGCTGACAGAGTCTCGTCCAAAGGAACATTCGGGTCCCATTCATGAACGAACCAGATATCGAGGTAATCGGTTCCAAGCCTTGCCAGGCTGGCATCCAATGCTGACAACAGGGCACCGCGTGATGCGTTGATGCTGCGCCTGGATTCGGACGACGAGACACCGGCTTTGGTAGATATGACGACTTCGGAGCGAGCCACGACATCACCCAACATGGAGCCCAACATCGCCTCAGCCTGGCCTTGGGCATACGATGCAGCGGTGTCGATGACGGTGCCACCTGCGTCCACGAAAGCGTGGAGCAACTCGGCAGCGTCCTGCTCATCCGTCTCCTGCGCCCAGGACATTGTTCCGAGGGACAAAGAGGAGACACGGAACCCGCTGTTCCCGACATAACGCTGCTGCATGCTGATAGCTTACGGGGAGTTCCCAGTCTTCATGACGTAGGGTCTATTCACGTGAACTGGATAGAAGCAGCCTTGCTGGGCCTGGTGCAGGGCCTCACCGAATTCCTCCCGATCTCCTCAAGCGCACACCTGCGGATCGTGGGCTCATTCCTTCCGAATGCAGCCGATCCCGGAGCCGCCTTCACGGCCATCACCCAACTGGGTACGGAGACGGCGGTCATCGTCTATTTCTGGCGCGACATCGTGCGGATCATCGGGGCCTGGTTCAGGTCCCTGAGCGGAAAAGTCCCACGAAATGACCCGGACGCCCGCATGGGATGGCTGGTGATCCTGGGCAGCCTTCCCATCATCGTTCTCGGCTTGTTGTTCCAGGACCAGATCGAGTCGGTCCTGCGGAGCATGTGGATAGTTGCCACCATGCTCATTGTCTTCGGCATGATCCTGGCAGTTGCCGACGCCGTTGGCCGCCAGGAACGGGATCTCACACAGCTCAGCTATAAGCACGGCATTCTGTACGGTTTTGCCCAGGCAATGGCGCTGATTCCCGGCGTTTCGCGTTCCGGCGGAACCATCACTGCCGGGTTGTTGATGGGGTACACGCGTGAAGCTGCGGCCCGCTACTCGTTCCTCCTCGCCATTCCGGCGGTTTTCGGCAGCGGCCTCTACCAGCTCTACAAAACGGTCTCCAAGGAGGGCCTTGCCGGTCCCTTCGGCCTCCCGGAGACGGCCCTGGCCACAGTCATCGCTTTCGTGGTGGGCTACGTGATCATTGGTTGGTTCCTTAAGTTCGTCTCCACACGTAGTTACAGGCTCTTTGTCTGGTACCGCATCCTTCTTGGCCTGGCCTTGTATGTCCTGCTCGGTTTCAATGTGATCAGCGCCTAGCACTAAGGTTGAGTCGTGAAATCGTGGACTTCCCGCCCTGTTCCTGAGCTGCCCGGCACAATGCCGCAACTACGCCTCTTCGACACCGCCCTTGGCCGCGTTGTGGAGATAGAGCCGCAGCCGGAACAATCGATGTACGTCTGCGGCATTACGCCGTACGACGCCACGCACATGGGCCACGCTGCCAGCTATGTGGCCTTCGACCTCCTCAACAGGGCCTGGCGCGATGCCGGAATCCGGGTGGCCTACGTTCAGAACGTTACGGACATCGATGACCCGCTCCTTGAGCGCGCCACCGCCACCGGTGTGGACTGGCGTGACCTGGCGCAGAGCCAGATTGAACTGTTCCACACGGATATGGACGCCCTCAACGTCCTTGCTCCAAATCATTACATCGGCGCAGTCGAAGCCATTCCGGACATTGTGCCCGCCATCGAGCGGCTTATTGCCGAGGGCGTCGCCTACCGCGTACAAGGTACAGACGGCGAGCCCGACGGCGATGTCTACTACGACGTCGAAATGGCCGGCAAACGATCCGACGCCACTGATGCATGGACGCTGGGCGACGTTTCAGGACTCGGCGAAGCGGAAATGCTTGCCCTTTTTGCTGAGCGTGGGGGCGATCCGGACAGGACAGGCAAACGTCAAGCGCTCGATCCCCTGCTCTGGCGGGTAGCACGTGAAGGCGAACCCAGCTGGCCGGGGGCCACCCTGGGTGACGGCCGTCCCGGTTGGCACATCGAGTGTACGGTTATCGCGCAGAAATACCTGCCCGCCCCTTTCACCGTGCAGGGCGGCGGCTCCGACCTCGTGTTCCCGCACCACGAAATGGGAGCAGGACATGCTTACTCACTGGCGGGCGTTCCCCTTGCCCGACACTATGCCCACGCCGGCATGGTGGGCCTTGATGGCGAAAAGATGAGCAAGTCAAAGGGCAACCTGGTTCTTGTCTCCAAGCTCCGGGCTGCGGGAGAAGAACCAGCAGCCATCCGCCTTGCGATCCTCGCCCACCACTACCGCTCTGATTGGTCCTGGACCGAGGCGGACTTCGGGGCAGCAAAGGATCGGCTCGCCCGCTGGCGCAATGCCCGCGACGCAGCTCCTGCCGGTTCTGCGTCCGCACTTGTCGACGCCATGCGCCCGGAATTGGCCAATGACCTCAACGCTCCCGGAGCCATTGCCGCCGTCGATCGCTGGGCTGAGGAGGCATTGCGGAACAACGCCCCGGCCTCCGGGATCGACGCCGCCCTTATGGGCGACGCCGTAGACGCGTTACTCGGCGTGGAGCTTTAGGGCCGGTCCTTACCGCGTCGCTTCAAATACCGCTCGAACTCCCGGGCAATGGACTCGCCTGATGCCTCCGGGAGGTCCGCGGTGTCCTTGGCTTCCTCCAACTGGCGCACGTAGGCGGCAATCTCAGGATCTTCGGTGGCAAGTTCATCCACCCCGCGTTCCCAAGCCTCGGACTCTTCCGCGAGGGCCTGACTGTCCAAGGGAACCTGGAGCAGGTCCTCGATCTTGTGAAGGATGGCCAGTTGGGCTTTGGGCGAGGGCGGCTGTGCGACATAGTGGGGGACCGCTGCCCACAGGGAAACTGTTGGCAGCCCTGCCAGCATGGCAAACTCGGCCAGCACACCCACAATGCCCACGGGCCCCTCGTACTGGGAGGCCTCCAGGTTCAAGCGTTCCCGAAGTGAACTGTCTTCCGTGGTGGTGCTTACCGGAATAGGCCTGCTGTGGGGAACGTCGGCCAGCAGCGCACCCACAAGAATGACCGAGTCCACCTTCAGTGCCTCGGCATGGACCAGGAGTTCGGTTGTGTAGGCGCGCCAACGGTATGAAGGTTCGGTGCCCAAAACAAACACCACGTCCACATTGCTGTCCGGAACTGACGCTTTGTAGATCCGCGTTGAGGGCCATTTAACCTTGCGCGCACCAGAGGACGTGCGCCGCACGGTGGGCCGGGTGAACTGGAAGTCGTAGTACTCCTCGGCGTCCACTGTGGCAACCTTCTTGCCATCCCAGAGCTTGTTCAAATAGTGCAGCGCATCGCTGGCGGCCTCACCGGCGTCGTTCCAGCCTTCAAACGCAGCGATCATTACGGTGACGCGCTGGCCTTCCGCGGGTTCCTTAAGGAAACGCTCGGGCTCCGCGGTGATGTCCTGTCCTTCGGGGGTCCCGTCCACACTGTTCATCCACTCACCCTACGTCCAAGTCCCTTGTGGATGCATGGCATTTCGCGCCGAAGCGTGTCCTGTATTCGCCCACAGCGCAAGCCCGGCCGGAAGCGCCCCGGCTTCCACGTAGACTTGAAACCATGCCTTCCTCATCCAGTCAGCCCCTCCTCAAAGCCGTGCTCTGGGATATGGATGGCACCCTTGTGGACACTGAGCCCTACTGGATCGCCGCCGAGCGCGCACTCGTGGAGGCGCATGGCGGGACCTGGTCACACCAGCAGGCCATGCAGTTGGTGGGCCAGTCCCTGCTGCACTCCGCCGCTGTACTCCAAGCTGCAGGAGTCCGCCTTGAAGCCCGGGAAATCGTGGATACCCTCAGCGCGCAGGTGATCATGCACGTCCGCAATGAAGTTCCCTGGCGCCCGGGAGCACGCGAGTTGCTGGACGAATTGCACCAGGCAGGCATCCGTTGTGCCCTCGTCACCATGTCCGAGGGCCCGCTGGCCGGCGTTATCGTTGAAAGCCTCCCCAAGCCCTACTTCGAATTCCTGGTCACGGGAGACACCGTCACCAACGGCAAACCGCACCCCGAGGCCTACCTCACAGCTGTTGAACGGCTTCGGCTCGAGGACCCGTCACTGACCATCGATCACTGTGTTGCGTTGGAAGATTCCATTCCTGGCGCCACGGCTGCCCTGGCATCGGGCGTACTGACAGTGGGCATCCCGCACCAGGTTCCGTTGCCCGAGTACCCTGGCATGGTCATGTGGGAAACCCTGGTGGGCCGGTCCGCAGCAGATGTCAGTCAGCTGGTTGCTGATCGCCTCGCACCGGGAAACCTGCTTGAAGGGGCAAACTAGGTGAGCAGCTCCTCCACGCCACACCATGCCGTTACCAAAAGGGACGGCATCCCGCTAGGAAAAATCGCCGGAATCTCCGTGTACCTCGCGTACTCGTGGTTCGTTATCGCCGGCTTCACCGTCATCGTCTATGGGCCTGCCCTGCTGGTGCGAATGCCCAACCTGGGCATCTGGGCCTACTTTGTTGCCCTCGGCTATGCCTTGCTGCTGGCGCTCTCCGTCCTGGTCCACGAGCTTGCCCATGCGCTCAGCGCCAAAGCGTTCAACTGGCCAACGGAAAAGATTGTCCTGAACCTGTGGGGTGGCCACACCCAATTCGAGAGCTTCACCGCATCCCCGGGACGCTCTGTCATCGTCGCCCTTGCCGGACCGGTGTCGAACTTTGTCCTGGCCGGCGGCATGTGGGCTGTCCTTTCTTCAGGCATCCTCGGTGGCGTCGCGGAAATCCTGGCAAACATCCTGATGTGGGCCAACCTCCTTATTGGCATCTTCAACGTTCTTCCCGGTTTGCCCTTGGATGGCGGCCGCTTGGTGGAGTCGGCGGTATGGAAGGCCACGGGCAGCCAGGACAAGGGAACCATTGCGGCAGGATGGTCAGGCCGCGTCATCGTCGCCGCACTTGTCATTTGGTTCATCGGAGTGCCGTTCCTCACCGGAGCGCCCCTTGACATCAGCCTCATGCTCATCACCGTCCTTGTTTGCGGTTTCCTGTGGATGGGCGCATCGAGCTCAATCAACCATGCAAAACTCCGCAGCCGCCTTTACCTGGTGAGCGCGGCCGGGCTCGCGGAGCCCGCAGTGGGCCTCCCGAACGCGGCTACTGTGGCGGACGTCCTGGTGGTATCACCTGCCGGGAGTCCCGCCGTCGTAATCTGCGGACCTGACGGAAAACCCCAGGGAGTGGTGGATCCGGGCGCGGCCGCCGCGGTTCCTCCCGAGGCCATAGCGACGACGCCGGTCACCGCCGTAGCGCATGCACTGGCGGCCGGCGCGTACGTCCCGGAATGGTCCAAGGGCCAGGAGCTGATCCAGTATCTGGCGCGGCTGGAGGGTGGCGAATACGCTGTGGTGGACCACAACGGAACCGTGACCGGGTTGCTCCGCCAGCAGGCAGTAGTGACAGCGATAACAGGTAAAGAAGCCCGGGGCAGCGGGCGCGCCTGACGCCCTTGCCGGTAGAGTTACGTGCCGGTCCATAAAGCAAACCATCGATTTTCGGCGCCCATACGGCAGCAACACATGGCGGCGCAGCCGCCCAGGAGCGAGGAACACCACATGAGCAGCGAAACCGCCGCGGCTGAGACAAGCGCAGGCACTGTCACGGGCGCGGACACAGGCATCGACAAGCCAGCCACTGACTCTGCCACGCAACCAACCGGGGCAGCCCGGCGCCGTGGGCCTTTCCGCGTGGGCGAGCGGGTGCAGCTCACCGACGAGCGTGGCCGGATGAACACCATCACGCTTGAGGTGGGGGGAGCTTTTCATACCCACCGCGGGTTCCTGAACCACGACGAAATAATCGGCAAGGTTGATGGTTCGGTAGTCAGCAATAACATCGGGCAGCAGTACCAAACGCTGCGTCCCCTCCTCTCGGACTTCGTCCTGTCCATGCCTCGTGGCGCGGCGGTCGTCTATCCGAAGGATGCCGGCCAGATTGTCACCATGGCAGATATTTTCCCCGGTGCGCGCGTTGTTGAAGCCGGCGTGGGCTCCGGCGCGCTGTCCATTTCCCTGCTCCGTGCAGTAGGCGATGGTGGCTACCTCCATTCCTTTGAGCGCCGGGAAGAATTCGCGGACATCGCCCGGGGGAACGTCGAGACGATTTTCGGTGGCCCGCACCCCGCTTGGCAGATCTCACTGGGCGACTTCCAGGAAGAAGTGGTCCGTGCCGAAGCACCTGGCTCCGTAGACCGTGTAGTGCTGGACATGCTTGCTCCCTGGGAGTGCCTTGACGCTGTGGCAACTGTTCTGGCCCCGGGTGGCGTCTGGATCAACTACGTGGCAACAGTGACGCAGCTTTCCCGAACCGCCGAGGCCATCAGGGCTGACGGACGCTTCACCGAGCCGGATGCCTGGGAATCCATGGTGCGCGGCTGGCACCTTGAAGGACTCGCAGTGCGCCCGGACCACCGCATGGTGGCCCACACTGGATTCCTCCTGGTCACCAGGCGGCTCGCCGACGGCGTCACTGGAATCTCCGTGAAACGGCGCCCATCCAAGACCGAATTCAGCGAGGAAGACCTGAACGCCTGGACTCCGGGAGCAGTAGGGGAGCGTGCCGTATCGGACAAGAAACTCCGGCGCGCAGCGCGTGATGCCATCGCCGGAACCAACGTCCAGGACGACCCCTCGGTCACAAACTGAAAAGGTCACAATAGGGTCCGCATTCCGGATGTCACCAAGCACCCTGAGCTTTTCGGGACTAAGGTCTTGTTAAGCGCAGGAAGGGGCTGATGAATCGTGGATACGTCGAACAACAACGACATTGGACGGCCGACACCGGAGGAAGCTAACGCCGCTGCTGAAGAGGCAGCAAACCGGAGGCTTGCCGCCATCCAGCCGCCCGACCCATCCAGTGAATTGACCGTGGCCGAACGCCAGATCAACATCCTTCGGGACAAGCTTCGCCACATCGACCGCCAGCTTGCCGCCGCCACCCAGAACAACAGCAAGCTCGTCAGCATGCTTGAAACGGCGAAGAGCGAGATCCTCCGTTTGAAGGGTGCTTTGGAGCAGGAAGGGCAGCCGCCCTACAGCTTCGGAACAGTGGTACAGATCAACCCCCGCAGGCAGCCGGGCCCGGGAAGTTCCGGCCAGGCGGCCACGGAGGAATCCGTGGACATTTTCAATGCAGGCCGCAAGATGCGTGTTGGCATCAGCCCGCTGGTAAATGTCAACCAGCTCGCCGTTGGCCAGGAAGTCCTCTTGAATGAGGCCCTGCTGGTGGTTGCCGGACTCGGCTACGAACGGGCGGGTGAACTCGTTACGCTCAAGGAGATGCTGGGCAAGGACCGTGCGTTGGTAGTTGGCCGCGCCGACGAAGAACGCGTAGTCCGCCTTTCCGGAGCGTTGCAAAGCGTGCACCTGAAGGTAGGAGACGCGCTATCACTGGATTCGCGCACCGGCTATGCGCTGGAGAAAGTCCCGCGCGCTGAGGTGGAGAACCTTGTCCTGGAAGAAGTCCCGGACATCACCTATCAGGACATCGGCGGCCTTGGTCCCCAGATCGAACAGATCCGCGATGCTGTTGAACTCCCGTTCCTGCATCCTGACCTGTACCGGGAACACGGGCTCAAGGCGCCCAAGGGCATCCTTCTCTACGGTCCGCCAGGTTGCGGCAAGACCCTCATCGCCAAGGCTGTGGCCAATTCCCTGGCAGCCCGTGCCGCTGAGCGCGCAGGCAACACCGACCTCAAGAGCTACTTCCTCAATATCAAGGGTCCTGAGCTCCTGGATAAGTACGTTGGCGAAACCGAACGGCACATCCGGCTGATCTTCTCCCGCGCCCGGGAAAAAGCGTCCGATGGCAGCCCCGTGGTGGTTTTCTTCGATGAAATGGATTCGCTGTTCCGCACCCGTGGCACTGGCGTGTCTTCCGACGTCGAAACCACCATCGTCCCGCAGCTGCTCAGCGAGATCGATGGCGTGGAGCGATTGGACAACGTGATCGTCATTGGTGCCTCAAACCGCGAGGACATGATCGATCCCGCGATCCTCCGGCCGGGCCGCCTTGACGTAAAGGTCAAGATCCAGCGACCCGATGCCGAGGCCGCTGCAGACATCTTTGGCAAGTACATCACCACGGACCTGCCTTTCCATGCACAGGATCTGGCGGAGTACGGCGGGGACGTCCAAGCTACTGTCGACGCCATGATCCAGCGCACCGTGGAGGCAATGTATTCCACCGAGAAGTCGAACGAATACCTTGAAGTCACGTACGCCAACGGTGATACGGAAATGCTGTACTTCAAGGATTTCAACTCAGGGGCCGTGGTTCAGAACGTCGTGGACAGGGCTAAGAAGTACGCCATTAAGGACCTGCTGACCAACCATCAGAAGGGTCTGAGGATCGATCACCTGCTGCGTGCAGTGGTGGATGAATTCCGGGAACACGAGGACATGCCGAACACCACAAACCCTGACGACTGGGCAAGAATTTCAGGGAAGAAGGGTGAACGGATCACGTACATCCGTACGATCGTGCAAGGCAAGGCCGGCCAGGAACCTGGCAAGTCGATCGAGACCACAGCCAACACGGGCCAGTACCTGTGACGGCCAAAACCGAGGGTGTGCCAGGGGAAAGGTTGCCGGTGGGTGGCGCCATGCGCGTCATGGGTTCCGAAACCGAGTACGGAATCCATGCGCCATCGGCGCCAGGGGCGAACGCCACCATGATGTCCGCCCGGATCATCCAGGCCTATGCCACGGTCACGCGCCAACGTGCCGCCGGGGGAGCGGAAACACGTTGGGACTACACGGACGAAGAACCTCTACACGATGCCCGCGGTTGGACCGTTGACCGGGCGTCCGCCGATCCCAGCCAGTTGACTGACCAACCGCCAGTGCTCGACGCCGAGGCAGTAGCGTTGGCATATGGCCGCCAGGAACTGGAATTGGACGGCCAGGACGAATCCGGTTCGCTCCTTATGAACATGGTCCTCGGGAACGGCGCGCGCCTTTACGTGGACCATGCACACCCGGAATACTCAAGCCCTGAAGTCACCAACCCGCGGGATGCGGTGGCCTGGGATGCCGCCGGCGATCTCGTCGCACTTGCCACGGTGAGGAAAGTAGCGGCAGACACCAGCCTTCCGCCGATCAATCTCTACAAGAACAACACTGACAACAAATCAGTGTCCTATGGCTCGCACGAGAACTACCTCATGCCCCGTTCAGTTCCCTTTGGCGACATCATCCGAGGGCTCACACCATTCTTCGTGTCCCGGCAGGTGATTTGTGGTGCCGGGCGTGTGGGGATCGGACAGGACAGTTCCACTGCCGGCTACCAGATCAGCCAACGGGCAGACTTCTTCGAGGCTGAGGTGGGCCTTGAGACCACTATCCGCCGCCCCATCATCAACACCCGGGACGAGCCCCATGCCACCGCGGATAAGTATCGGCGGCTTCACGTAATTATCGGCGATGCGAACCTCAGCCAGGTTTCGAACTATCTGAAGTTCGGCACCACGGCCATGGTTCTCAGCCTCATTGAAGCTGGCCAGGCGCCCCGCATCGAAGTCCATGAACCCGTTCAGGCGCTGCAGGCCATCAGTCATGACACAACCCTGGCCACTACCGTAAGACTGCTGGACGGACGACGGGTGACCGCCCTGGACATCCAGTGGATGTACTACGAAGCCGCCGCAAAGCTGGCGCAAGAAACCGGAGTTGCCGATTCCGTCACTGGCGACGGGCACACGCATGGCGTCCTTGAACGCTGGGAATCCACCCTGTCAGTGCTGGGCAGCGACCCCGTTGCTGCGGCGTCATCCGTGGAGTGGGTAGCCAAGAAATCCCTCCTTGAGGGGTACCGGAACCGGGACGGCCTTGGTTGGGACGATGCCAGGCTCGGGTTGGTCGATCTCCAATGGTCCGATATCCGGCCGGAGAAGGGTCTTTACTACAGGATGCTGTCCAGGGACAGGATGATCCGGATCGTCGACGACGCCGACATCGCCAGGGCGGTGGGCGAACCGCCGTCGGATACGCGCGCGTATTTCCGCGGACGGTGCGTTTCCAGCTTCGGCAAAGACGTTGTGGGCGCCAGCTGGGACTCGGTCATCTTCGATGTTCCGGGACTTGGGAAACTTCAGCGTGTCCCCACCCGCGAACCACTTCGGGGAACCCGGGCGCTCACAGGAGCGCTCTTTGACCGGCATCGGGAGGCCGGCTCGTTCCTGGCCGAATTGCTGGGCCAAAAACCGCCGCCGCCCAAGGAGTGAGGCGTTCAGGCGCGGGGAAAAATGGTGCCCCGGCAAAGCCGGGCGCAGCAGCCCACGGCGTGGCAATATGGCAGTAGGAAGTCCCCACAAACGGGGGCTGACAGTAGGGAGAATGAAATGGCAGCGCAGGAACAGCAGCAACCGCAGTCACGGGACACCGAGACTGAAGTAGACGTCCCGGAGGCCCCACCGGCAGCACCCGAAGCCCAGGCCTCGGACGCGACACAGGGTGTGGACGATCTCCTTGACGAAATCGATGGCGTCCTGGAATCCAACGCTGAAGAGTTCGTCAGGGCCTTCGTCCAAAAGGGCGGCCAGTAAGCGGACCCGGACAACCTATGTACTGCCCGGCCGGCGCGAGGCCGCCGGGCATCGGAATGCAGAGTCGAAGGAGTGCAGCAATGCAGGACCCATCAACCGGCCCCCTGGCCACCCAGGCAACGTCTTCATTCACGGAGCACCTTCAACGCTCGCGTCCCGAACTCCTTCCCTTCAACCAAACGTTGCCGGCCGGCACCGTACCGTCCTTGCCGCACGCGACCACCATCGTCGCCTTGACGTATGCCGGCGGCGTGCTCATGGCGGGGGACCGGCGGGCAACCATGGGAAACGTGATCGCCAGCCGGCACATTGAGAAGGTCTTTCCCGCGGACCAGTATTCGGTTCTGGGCATTGCCGGCACCGCCGGCCTGGCGATCGATATTACGCGGCTCTTCCAGGTGGAACTGGAGCACTACGAGAAGATTGAGGGCACGCTCCTTAGCCTGGTGGGCAAGGCGAACCGTTTGGGTGCGATGATCCGCGGCAACTTGCCCATGGCAATGCAGGGCATGGCGGTGATTCCCTTGTTTGCCGGTTTCGACCACGTATCGGGCACCGGGCGGCTTTTCTCCTACGACGTAACCGGTGGGCGCTACGAAGAACAGGAACACCACTCAGTGGGTTCCGGTTCTGTTTTTGCACGTGGGGCCCTGAAAAAACTCTGGAAGCCGAACCTTTCGGAAGAACAAGCTGTGGCCGTCGCGGTTGAGGCCCTCTACGACGCCGCGGACGACGACTCCGCAACGGGCGGCCCGGACCCCGTCCGCCAGCTGTGGCCAGTGGTTTACACGGTCAACAGAGCCGGTAATCGCCGGGTACCTGAACGGGACCTGGCGGCGATAGCCGGTGCCATCGTCGAATCCCGTGCCATCGCCGGACGGGAGGCCTGACATGACGCAGCAGTTCTATGTCTCGCCCGAACAGCTGATGAAGGACCGTGCGGACTTCGCACGGAAGGGCATTGCCCGCGGACGTTCTGTAGTGGTAATCAGTTGCGCTGATGGCATCGCGCTGATTGCTGAAAACCCGTCACCTTCGCTGCACAAAATCGGCGAGATCTACGACAAAATCGCCTTCGCGGCGGTGGGCAAGTACAACGAGTTCGAAAGCCTGAGGCAGGCCGGGGTACGGTACGCAGACGTCCGCGGCTACTCCTACGATCGCGAAGACGTGACCGCCCGGGGATTGGCCAGCGTCTACGCGCAGAGCCTCGGCGCCGTGTTCACCGCCGAACAAAAGCCGTTCGAAGTGGAACTGGCCGTGGCTGAAGTCGCCCCGACGCAGGAGCAGGACCACCTGTACCGGCTCACCTTTGATGGTTCGATTGCCGATGAGAACGGCTTCGTGGTGATGGGCGGACTTGCCGATCAGATTTCCGACGTCGTCAGCGGGGCCTGGGAGCCTGAGCTTGGTTTTGCCGGGGCCATGAGATTGGCTTTGCGCGCTTTGGCGACAGACAAGGAAGCCGACGCCCTCCCGGCGACCGCCGTCGAAGCCGCAGTCCTGGACCGCGCTTCGGAGAGTCACAGGGGTTCCCGCCGGGCTTTCCGGCGTCTGCTTCCCGAGGACATGACACAGTTGCTCACAGAGGAGGCTTGAAATGGACAAGCGCATATTCGGCATCGAGACGGAGTTTGGGATTTCCTATTCCAGCCCCGACTCACGTCCTTTGGCCCCCGAAGAAGTGGCCCGCTATTTGTTCCGCAAGGTGGTGAGTTGGGGCAGGTCTTCCAACGTCTTCCTGACCAACGGTTCACGCCTGTACCTGGACGTTGGTTCGCACCCGGAATACGCCACCGCAGAATGCGACGACCTCGCGCAACTCATCGCCCACGACCGCGCCGGCGAGCTCATCCTGGACGACCTCGTTGATGAGGCCCAGGCCCGGCTCGCTGCGGAAGGTTTCAACGGTACGGTGTACCTCTTCAAGAACAACACCGACTCCGCCGGAAACTCCTACGGCAGCCACGAAAATTACCTCATACCCCGCCGGGGTGAGTTCTCCAGGCTGGCCGAGATCCTCATCCCGTTCCTGGTGACCCGTCAGCTCATCGCGGGGGCGGGCAAGGTGCTGAAGACACCCCATGGTGCAACTTTCGCCTTTTCACAGCGGGCGGATCACATCTGGGAAGGTGTGTCCTCTGCCACCACCAGGTCACGCCCCATTATCAACACCCGTGACGAGCCGCATGCCGATGCCGAGTTCTATCGCCGGCTCCATGTGATCGTGGGTGATTCCAACATGTCTGAGACCTCAGCACTCCTCAAAGTTGGCACGGTGGACCTCATCCTTCGAATGATCGAGGCAGGGGTGATCATGCGGGACATGCGAATGGAAAACCCCATCCGGAGCATCCGGGAAATTTCGCACGACCTCACGGGCAGCGCCTTGGTCCGTTTGGCAAACGGCAGGCAACTTTCGGCGCTCGATATCCAGCGGGAGTACCTCGCCAAGGTCACAGAGTTCGTGGCCGCGAACGGCGCACACAATGCCCATGTGCCGCTTATTCTCGATCTGTGGGAGCGGACCCTGGACGCCATTGAAAGCGGCGATACCAGCACTATCGATACCGAGGTGGACTGGGCCATCAAGAAGAAGCTGATGGACAGTTACATGCGTCGGCACGACCTCAGCCTGGACTCGCCACGCATTGCTCAACTGGATCTCACCTACCACGACATTTCACGCCAGCGCGGCCTCTTCTTCCTGCTGCAATCACGGGATGCCGCACGGCGTTTGGTCCCCGAAACCGAAGTGAAGGACGCTGTTGACACTCCTCCACAGACAACCAGGGCCAAGCTGCGGGGAGACTTTGTCCGGAGGGCGCAGGAACTTGGACGCGATTACACGGTGGACTGGGTGCACTTGAAGCTCAACGACCGCGCACACCAGACGATCCTGTGCAAGGACCCCTTCCGCAGCGTCGACGACCGCGTTGATGCGCTCCTGGACTCCATGGGCTAACAGCTTTTCTGAGCGGACTCCCAGCTTCACCGGCTATTCTGGACTGTGGCCTCTTTCCAAGAGGCCATTGGCTTGGATCTGCCATGCGCCTTTCCGAGTGTCCCTTGCCCCGACGAAAGTGTCTTTTTTGTGCGCCGACTCCTAGCAATTCTTCTTCCTGCCCTGCTGCTCATCACTGCGTGTGGGGGAGGGGGTACGCCAGCCGCCGAGCCCACCAGCCAGTCATCCGGCGATGTCTCCAAGCTCGATTCCGTGAAGGTGACAGACAACGGAGATGACAAAGCCCCTGGCCTGGACTTCACCAAGCCGCTTACCGTCGCTGAACCAACCATCAAGGTAGTCAGCGAAGGCAACGGCGAGCGTATCAAGGCCGGCCAGGTTGCCGAGCTCGCATACATCGCAGTGGATGGCAATGACGGCAAGACAGTTGAAGACGTCTACAAGAACGGCCCCCAGCCCATTGAGCTGAATGACGAGCTCAAGAAGGGCAACGAGCTGATCTACAACGCCATTGTTGGCGCCAAGATCGGTTCCCACATCGCGTTCGCCGCGCCGGGTTCGGCCGCTACGGGCGCCGCAGCCGGCTCTACGCAGTTGGTGGTTTTCAAGCTGCTTTCCGCTAAGGAAGCAGCTCCGGTCCTGTCGAAGCCGGAAGGCGAGACCGTCACTCCTCCGGCTGGGCTCCCCACCGTGAAGGAAGATGACAAGGGCCTCCCGCAGATCTCCGTTGACGGCGCAGCCGCTCCGAAGGAACTCATCGCACAGGACCTCATCAAGGGCTCCGGCGCTGCTGTTAAGGCCACTGACACTCTCACGGTGAACTACGTAGGCGTCAATCTTGTGGGCGGCCAGAAGTTCGATTCGAGCTTTGACCGAGGCCAGACAGCAAGCTTCGCGCTTTCCGGTGTCATCAAGGGCTGGACCCAAGGCCTGGAAGGCAAGACGGTCGGCTCCCGCGTTCTTCTGGTCATCCCGCAGGACCTTGCCTACGGCGCGGCTGGACAGGGTGAAGCCAAGGGCGATCTCGTCTTCGTCGTTGACATCCTCGGCGTCAAGTAGGCAGCTACCTGATCCGGGACTGGCTAAGCTGGTTCCTGACACCATTCGTCCCTCACACCCCTACGTCCCCCAAAGCAAGGAGCAACCATGTCATTTGGTCAGCGTGACTTCGACCGCACCAAGCCCGAAATCGACTTCCCGGAAGGCGACGTTCCCACCGAACTCGTCATCACGGACCTCATCGAGGGTTCCGGCGCCGAGGCCAAAGCCGGCGATACCGTATCCACCCACTACGTTGGCGTCGCCTGGTCTACGGGCGAAGAGTTCGACGCTTCCTGGGGCCGTGGCGCTCCGCTGGACTTCCGTGTTGGCGTTGGCCAGGTCATCCAGGGTTGGGACCAGGGCCTGCTGGGTATGAAGGTTGGCGGCCGTCGCCGCCTGGAGATCCCTTCAGAACTGGCGTATGGGTCCCGTGGCGCCGGCGGAGCAATCAAGCCCAACGAGGCCCTGATTTTCGTCGTTGACCTCGTAGCTGTCCGCTAGGGCGCAAGCTTCCCGCCAAGGCGCGTTACCTTCCGGCTTTGCCGGGCCGGTGACGCGCCTTGCTGCTTTCGCCCAGGACTTTAGTAACGTAGCAAGCGTGTCCGCATCCCGCACTGAACGACTCCTGAATCTCCTGCTTGCCTTGCTCAATACCAGGGTGGGCCTTCCGCGCTCTGTCCTGCGGGAAAAGGTCTATCACGACACCGCCGAAAACGACGTCGCGTTCGGACGGATGTTCGAGCGGGACAAAGTGGATCTGAAACAGTTCGGCTTTGAGATCGAGACCCTCACGGACCCCCGCAGTTTCGGGTCCGAGGATCCCGCATCAACCCGCTACCGCATTGGCAAGGACTCGAACAGGCTTCCTGATGTCAGCCTGACGCCCGCCGAATCCACCGTCCTCCTCCTTGCTGCCCAGTTGTGGGAACGTGCTGCTCTCGGCTCCGCCGCAGTCAATGCCGTCCGCAAGCTGCAGGCCGCAGGCGGATTCACCGACGTCGACCTTCCTGCCGGCGTCCAGCCGCGGATCAAGCCAGCCGGACAAGCATTCGACGACGTCGTTGGAGCCATGCACGGCCGGCACGCCGTCCGCTTCCGGTACCTCGCCGGAAGCACCGGGCGTGAGGAAATGCGTGAGGTGGAGCCTTGGGGCTTGGGAAGCCGGTTCGGGCAGTGGTACCTCGTGGGATTTGACCGGGGGAGGGAAGCCAAGAGGATTTTCAGGTTGTCACGCATGACCACTGCCGTCTCGGTCATGCCTGGCAGTTCCTTTGAGCCGCCAGCCGGTTTCAATGCCCGGGCGGAGCTGGATTCGCTCAACGAACTTCCCGTGCAGCTGGCTGTCATGGACGTAGACGCCGGACGTCTTCTCGCCCTGCGCAAACGTGCTGTTTCCAGCGGTGACGGGAAGGAACCGGCTGAGATGGGATTGGGCGGCAGGGACAGGCTCCTGGTGGACTTCCGGGATCCCGAACAGTTCGCCGAGGAATTGGCCTCGTATGGCCCCCACCTCAAAGTGGTTGAACCTGCCGAGCTGCGTGCCGCCGTCGTACGCCGGCTCAAAAGCGCTGCGGAGTTCAATGCGTCTCCGGCCATCCCCGTGGAATTCCCCGAAGCTGCGCGCGCGCAGCGATCAAGGAAACGCACGTCCGAAGACCAACTCACGCGCATGCTGCAACTGGTGCCCTTCCTGGTCCACCATCAGGGCCTGCACGTGCAGGAGGTAGCTGACCGCTTTGGCATCAGCCGCAAAGCACTTATCGACGACCTGAAAATCCTGATCTGTTCCGGGCTGCCCGGAGGCTACCCGGACGATCTCCTGGACATCCAATGGGAAAACGACCATGTGTACATCACGGAGCATTTGGACCTGAACCGCCCTGTTCGCTTCAGCGAGGACGAAGCCGCGGCGCTGCTGACTGGATTGTCGATGCTCGGCGATCTCCCTGCACTTGCAGGTTTGCCCGAAGACGAACCGGGCAGCGCCCTGGAGTCTGTGACCATCAAGTTGACGGGTGCGGCAGGAAAAGCCGGACGCTTGGCCGGTGCCGTTGCAGGCCAGTCGGTGGCACCCGAGCAATCGGAAGCCTTCGCCACCATCACGCACGCCATCAGGGACGGCCAACAACTGCGCCTGAGCTACCTTTCCCCGCAAAGGGATGAAGTAACCGAGCGCGACGTGGACCCCCTGCGGCTCTACTCCCTGGACAACACCTGGTACTTCGAGGCCTACTGCCATAGCAAGTCGGGACTCCGGAATTTCCGGCTGGACCGTGTGCAATCCCTGGAACCCAATGGCCGTCCCGTCTCCGGGACAGCAACTGCTGATGCAGACTTTCCGGCAAGGCTCTTCACGCCCAGTGACGACGACGTCCTGGTGGTGCTTGAGTTGACCCGGCAGGGTGCTGGCCTGGCTGACGACTATTACGCCGAGCGCACTGCCGAATTGCCCAATGGCGGACTGCTCGCCGAGGTGCGCTTTGGAAATGTGGAGTGGTTACCGATGTTTGTGTCCCAACATGGAGGGACGGTGCGGGTGCTGGAACCTGCGCAGTTGCGCCAGGAAGTCCAAGCGTGGCTCACGGCGGCGCTTGACCAATACGGTGCCGTTTCCTCGTCGGACATCGTGGCTGGCTAGACTACTCAGATGCCTTGGTGGTTTTGGATCCTGCTGTGGATCGCGCTCATAGCCCTGTCGTTGCTCCTCCATGTGACCTTGGGTTTTCGGCTGTTCAGGAAATTCATGGCCACCGTTCACGAATTAGGGGACGCCGGGAAACGTTTCAGCCATGTTTCTCCTGCCGCAGAAACCTCCGATGTTGAGGCCCCGGAACGCCGCCCGGAGCCGGGATCCGCAATTTTTGCCTCGCCGGAGCAGATGCGTCATGATTACCTGACGGCCAAAGCCTTCCGCCAGGAAGTTCGTCGCCAAAAGCGCGTTCAGCGCAAAGCAGAGCGGGGTCAGCCCCAATCCCTGCACGACATTGAATTCAGATAGACGTAGGATGTATCCAAAAGGAAAGGACCTCCCCACATGAGGCTCGAAGGCTGGCATCTCATCATCATCATCGTCCTGGCTCTGGTGCTTTTCGCTGCACCGAAGCTGCCGTCCATGGCGCGCAGCATTGGCCAGTCGATGCGTATTTTCAAGTCTGAAGTCCGGGAAATGAAGAAGGACGGTTCCTCCGAAAAGAAGGAAACGCAAGACCCCTCTGACGCCGTCGAAGGCAGGGTTGTAGACCACCCCGACGTAAAGGCCAAGAACACCGGCGAGACCGACGTTCCGCCCTCCAACCGCGTCTAAGAAGAAGTGGTAGAGACGAAGGGGCGCAAGGCCAACCCCGAAGCCCGGATGGCGCTCCTTGACCATCTTAAGGAGCTGAAGAACCGGCTCTTCAAGGCTGCCATCGGCGTTATTCTTGGAACGGTGCTGGGCTTCATCGTCTATCAGCCCCTCTTGGAAGCTTTGATCAAGCCGATCAAAGACCTCAACGAAAAAGAGGGCCGCGCTGCCAGCCTCAACTTTGATGGCGTAGCCAGCTCATTTGACCTGATGGTGCAGGTCTCCGTATTCCTTGGCGTGATCCTTTCCAGTCCTGTCTGGATCTACCAGCTGTGGGCCTTCATTGTCCCTGGCCTGCACAAAAAAGAGCGTCGGTTGGCTTTGTCCTTCGTAGCGGCTGCCGTTCCGCTGTTTATCGGCGGCGTCCTGTTGGCATGGCTCGTGCTTCCCAACGCGGTGCGTGTCCTGACGGACTTCACGCCCACCGGCGCTTCGAACTTCATTAGCGCTGAAATCTACCTTGCGTTTGTCCTCAGGCTTCTTCTGGCCTTCGGAATCGCCTTCCTGGTGCCGGTGGTACTGGTCGGGCTGAACCTGGCCGGAATCGTCAAGGGCAAGCAACTGGTCAAAAGCTGGCGGATCACTATTTTCCTGGTTTGCCTGTTCGCGGCCATGGCTGCCCCGGGTGCCGACGCCATGAGCATGTTCTACTTGGCGGCGCCCATGCTGCTTCTGTTCTTCGCTGCCATCGGCGTTTGTCTCTGGAACGACCGCCGGCGGGAACGCCGCGCCATCAAGCGTGCTGCTGAGACCGAAGCCACGGCAGATATTGCTACCCCGGCCTCGGATCTGGAGAATCTCTAGACCTCAGGCCATTAGGCTTGGTGCATGTCCTCCATTTCCGGGTCTCCATCACCATCAGACCGCTACCAGGCGGCAGCTCACCGGGCAGCTGAGGCCAAGACATATCTTGGTGCCTTTGCCCGGACGCTGGACTTCGAATTGGATGACTTCCAACGTGACGCGTGCCGCTCATTGCAGGAGGGCCGTGGCGTCCTCGTCGCGGCTCCCACAGGTGCGGGAAAGACGATCGTTGGCGAATTTGCCATCTATCTGGCTTTGGAACGTGGCCTCAAAGCGTTCTACACGACACCCATCAAGGCGCTGAGCAACCAGAAATTCTCCGAGCTCGCCGCCAAGTATGGCTCTGCCAACGTTGGCCTGCTGACGGGCGATACAACCATCAACGGTGAGGCGCCCGTTGTGGTGATGACCACCGAAGTCCTCCGCAATATGCTGTACGCCGATTCGGAGACGCTCGGCGACCTCGGCTTCGTCGTGATGGACGAGGTCCACTACCTCGCAGACCGCTTCCGCGGAGCCGTCTGGGAGGAAGTCATCATTCACTTGCCCAGTGAAGTGCAGGTTGCTTCGCTGAGCGCAACGGTCTCCAATGCCGAAGAGTTTGGTGCGTGGCTGGATACCGTTCGGGGCGATACCGACGTCATCGTGTCCGAGCACCGGCCCGTGCCACTGTGGCAGCACGTCATGGTGGGCAGGGAGATCGTTGACCTCTTTGCCGGCGATACCACTTTCGATGAAATCGCTCCCCAGATACCGGACACAGAAGTTCCGGATCTTAGCGATACTGACGACGCCGTGGACGAGGCCACCCTCCCGGCAGAAACCCGGAAGATCGCGGTCAAGAGTTCTGCCGCATCTCCGGTCCGCCAGGCAGTGACCGGCCCCGAGTTCGAAGTGAACCCCGATCTGCTGGCAATGGCCCGCTCCGAGAGCCGGATGAACTTCAACGGCCGCTTTGGCCACGGTGGCCGGAGCCGCCGTCGGCAGGACCGCTCCAGGGATGAACGGCAGAACACCGAACAGCGCAGCCCGGTCCGGAAGGCAAGCCGCCCCCAGGTTATTGAAAGCCTCAACCGTCAGGGCCTGCTGCCTGCCATTACGTTCATTTTTTCCCGGGCCGGTTGTGATGCTGCAGTGGCCCAGTGCGCGGCATCGGGACTCTGGCTCACTACTGAACGCGAACAGCAGATCATTGCGCAGCGGGTGGATGAAGCAAGCCACGAGATCCCTGCCGATGACCTCGATGTCTTGGGATTCTGGGGCTGGCGCGACGGCCTCATCCGGGGCTTCGCGGCTCATCACGCGGGCATGCTTCCCACCTTCAAGGAGGTGGTGGAGAAGCTGTTTGCGGATGGCTTGGTCAAGGCAGTTTTTGCCACGGAAACGTTGGCGCTCGGGGTCAACATGCCCGCGCGTTGCGTGGTGCTGGAAAAGCTTGAGAAGTTCAACGGCGAAGCCCACGTCAACATCACGGCGGGGGAGTACACGCAGCTCACTGGCAGGGCTGGACGCCGGGGTATCGACGTCGAGGGCCATGCCGTAGTCCTGTGGCAGCCGGGAACGGATCCCGCTGCCGTGGCTGGCTTGGCGTCACGCCGCACATACCCGCTGAATTCCAGCTTCCGGCCCACGTACAACATGAGCATCAACCTGATAGCCCAGTTTGGCCGTGTCCGGGCACGTGAAATCCTCGAGTCGTCCTTTGCCCAGTTCCAGGCGGACCGCTCCGTCGTAGGGTTGGCGAGGCAAGTTCGTGGCCGCGAGGAGTCGTTGGCAGGATACGCGAAATCCATGGAGTGCCATCTGGGCGACTTCACCGAATACGCCAGGCTCCGGCGGGAGCTCAGTGACACTGAACAGTTCGCTGAACGGAACTACCACCGTGCGCGAAAGTCCAGGGTGGCGGACTCACTGACGCGGCTCATCCCAGGGGACGTCATCAGCGTCTCCAGCGGCAGGCTGGCGGGCTACGCCGTCGTGCTTGATTCCGATGCCAACGCCCGTGAGCCGAGGCCTTCTGTCCTCACCTCGGACAATCAACTGCGCCGGATCGGCGTCCACGACGTCGATGCCCCGGTGTCTCCTGTGACCCGGATCAGGATCCCGAAATCCTTCAACGCCAAGGTCCCCAAATCGCGGCGTGACCTCGCCTCCTCCATGCGCCATGCCATCAGCGACGAAGCGCCCAAGTCGCGCCGCAACAGCAGGCATGAAGACTTTGGCTTGGGTTCCCGGCTCCCGGACCAGGAACAGAAGATCACTGAACTACGCAGGGCGCTCAGGGCGCATCCTTGCCATGGTTGCAGTGAACGCGAAGACCACGCCCGCTGGGGCGAGCGTTGGTGGAAACTTCGCAAGGAGACAGACGGCCTGATCCGCCAGATCCAAAGCAGGACCAACACGATTGCCAAAACGTTCGATCGCGTATGCGATGTCCTTTCGGCCTATGGGTACCTCGAAACCAACGACGCCGGCAAGGTCACCATCAGCACGGACGGGCAGCGGCTGCGGCGCATTTACGGTGAGAAGGACCTCCTCATTTCACAATCCATCAGGCGTGGTGCCATCAACGATCTCGATGCTGCCGAGCTTGCCTCCTTGGCCAGCACCCTGGTGTACCAGGCAAAGCGTGAGGACCGGGGCCTTCGCCCGAGGATGCCCTCGGTTGCGCTGGAAACGGCGGTCGATATCGTCGTCCGGGAATGGTCGCAACTTGAGGACACCGAGGAACAGAACAGGCTTCCGCTCACCGGCGAACCGGAGCTGGGCCTCATGTGGCCCATGTACAAGTGGGCGAAAGGCCGCCATCTTCAGGAGGTGCTCAGCGGCACTGACCTTGCTGCTGGCGACTTCGTCCGTTGGGCAAAGCAAGTGGTTGACCTCCTGGACCAACTCGCCAAAATTCCACAACTGGATCCCCGCTTGACGCGGATCTGCCGTGAATCCATCGATCTGGTCCGCCGGGGGGTCGTGGCTTACTCCACCGTCGCCTGACCCGGAACCGTTTTCGAGACCCCAGACCTTCTTCAACGCTCGAGGAGCACACCGCATGAACCAGCCAGGCCTGTCCGCCGGCGACCGCCCCCACGAAAACGTCCGCAAGGTAACCCTTTACCGGAACGGTTCGATCTATACCGCTGCCGATCCGTTCGCTACCGCCATGGTGGTGGACGGTGACACGGTCGCGTGGGTGGGCTCCGAGCAAGCAGCGACGTCCATCGCGGATTCCACCATGGACATCATTGATCTTCGGGGAACCCTCGTGGCGCCGGGCTTTGTTGACTCCCATGCTCACTTGACGGAGACGGGCCTCGCTTTGGCTGGACTGTCCTTGACGGGCGTGCGCTCTGCCCGGGAGCTGCTGGACGCCGTCGCTGCCGCTGGCGGTACCGGGACTGTCATTGGGCATGGCTGGGATGAAACAACCTGGCAGGATGCCACCCTTCCAACGCTTGAAGAGCTGGAACAGGCCTCGGGCGGCAGGCAGGTTTACCTTTCCCGCATTGACGTTCACTCCGCCCTCGTTTCATCCTCTCTTGCGGCGTCGGCAGGCCTTGCGGGCATGGACGGCTTCACGGGGGACAGCGGCCGCGTAGTCAGGACTGCCCACACCGCCGCCCGCCTCGCGGCACGGCGCTTCAGTGAGGCCGAACGGAGCGGGTATCAGGAACAGGCCCTGCATTATGCGGCTTCCAACGGCTATGTTGCCCTTGCGGAAATGTCGGCCCCACACATTTGCGGGCCAGAAGATCTTCAGATGGCCATGTCCTGGAACAGGCAAGCCGGCAAACCGCAGGTGCTGCCGTATTGGGGCGAGCTGGCGTCATCGGAAGATCATGCCCGCAGGATCCTGGACAGCGTGGGCCCCGAGGTCCTGGGCTTGGCGGGAGATCTGAACATCGATGGTTCCATCGGTTCGCGGACAGCTGCCTTGAGGCAAGACTATTCCGATGCGCCAGGTCAACGGGGCAACGTGTATCTTTCAGTGGATGAAGCCGCCAAGCACCTTGCTGCATGCTCGCTGCTGGGCATCCAGGGCGGTTTCCACATCATTGGTGATGCAGGCCTTGATGTTGCGCTTGAGGCATTGGACGCCGCAGCTGACGAGGTGGGGGAGCAGCGGATCCGCGCGGCGGGTCACCGCTTTGAACACGTTGAGCTCGCCGACCAGTCCGCCGTCGAGAAGCTGGCCAAGTACTCCGTGACTGTCAGCATGCAACCGGCATTCGACGCTCTCTGGGGAGGCCCTGGGGGATTCTACGAGCAACGACTCGGCGGCCGCAGCAAGGCAATGAACACGTTTGCGTCCTTCTACGCCAGCGGAGTTCCGATCACCTTTGGCAGCGATAGCCCGGTCACACCGCTCAGCCCTTGGTCCAGCATCCGGGCCTGCCTGGAACACAGCAACCCGGACCAGCGCATTTCAGCGCGCGCGGCTTTCCTTGGCCATACGAGGGCGGGCTGGCGGGCCACCAAACACAGGAACCCTCTCATGGGCCAACTCGTCCCTGGTGCGCCAGCCAGCTTCGCGGTATGGGAAATTGAGGAACTCATGGTGCAGGTAGCGGATAGCCGTGTGCAGTCCTGGAGCACCGATCCCCGTGCCCGCACCCCCTTGCTCCCGGCCTTGGATACTGGCAACGATCCTGTATGTCTGCAGACGGTGAGGGAAGGCCAGGAGCTCTTCGCGCACGAATCCCTCCGGGTGTGAGCCCACTGTTTCCTTGAGGTTTGAATTCCCCGCCTGAACTGGGACGATGCACGAACGCGCAGGTCAAGCCCTGGTTGACAGCTTTTGTAAAGTCCGTAGCATTGAGGCTCAACAGATTGTTAAGTCCTGGGGCTTTCCCGGGAGTAATTATCTGGTTCGCGGCCAGGATATGGCTTGGTGGCGGTACGCGAGTGGGCAGGCCCATAGGGCCCTAGAAAACAGTTCGTCCGGCAAAATGCCTGTCCGGACAACACTGGTCCTGGGTCTATGGACCTGCCCGCAGCGCTTAAGTCTGTGTGGCCGGGGCCACAGCTGCCCGTAGTAGTGCACAGGATCGTCCTATAATGGAGAGTTGCGCCAGAACGCCAGCCTTGAGGCTGGTCCGGCACACTGACCGCTCCATCAAGGAAAGGCCTCTTCTTGCGTGTCCTGACGATCATCCCTACCTACAACGAGCTGGAATCGCTCCCCAAGACATTGGGCCGGCTGCGGACCGCAGTGCCTGAGTCGGACGTCCTGGTGGTTGATGACAACAGCCCGGACGGCACGGGACAACTTGCTGACGGCATAGCCGCCGAGGACAAGCAAGTGCACGTGCTGCACCGCAAAGGCAAGGAAGGCCTTGGCGCGGCCTACATCGCCGGCTTCAAGTGGGGCCTCGCCGCCGGGTATGACGTTCTGGTCGAGATGGACGCCGATGGCTCCCACAAGCCCGAGCAGCTGCCCCTCCTCCTTGATGCGGTCAAAGAGGGCGCCGACCTTGCCATGGGCTCGCGCTGGGTACCGGGAGGCAGTGTTGTGAACTGGCCTCTCTACCGCCAGGCAATCTCCCGTATTGGCAGCACCTATGCCCGCATCATGCTTGGCTTGAAAATCAAGGACGTCACGGGCGGCTACCGTGCTTTCCGCCGCAGCACACTTGAAGCCCTCAAGTTGGATGAAGTGGATTCAGTGGGTTATGGCTTCCAGGTTGATCTTGCCTGGCGCGTGGCAAAGCTCGGCCTGCGTATTGAGGAACGTCCCATCACCTTCGTTGAGCGGGAACTCGGTGCATCGAAGATGAGTGGCAACATTGTGGTGGAAGCCATGATCAACGTCACCAAATGGGGTCTGGCGGCACGGTGGGCCAAGCTCACCGGAAAACAGCCTGCCCTCGCAAAATAAAGGTAGCTTTCATAAGAAAAGGCCGGAGCGGTTCCCAAAAGGAACCGCTCCGGCCTTTTTGCTTGAGTTTGAAGACTAAGCTGAGCGACGCTCTCCGCGGCGCTCACGCAGGATGTTCAAACGATCCTCAAGGATCTGCTCCAGCTCCGGAAGGCTGCGGCGTTCCAGGAGCATGTCCCAGTGGGTGCGGACGGCCTTCTCGTTGGCATCCACGGGACGCTCGCCGTCTACGAGCAAGGCTTCCTTGCCAGTCTTGGAAACCCAAACAGGGGGGATCTCGGCTTCAGCAGAGAAGGTGACGAAGACCTGCTCGCCGTCCTCGCAGCGGTATTCAACCCGCTGGCGCGGTGCCGGTTCAACGCCGGACTCGGTTTCCATGCTTTGGGCGCCAAGACGCATACCCCGCAGGCTGCGATCGCTCATGATTACTCCCTCTGTCTGTTCGCGGAGTCTGAACTCCGCGCTAGCCGTAGGCCGTTTTCACGGTCCCTACGGACTACTTCTGCACACCTTGCATCACTAATTGCAACGCCTGGCCAAGCTTTAATGTTCCATCCACACTGAACCAGCCGGACAAATATCCCATTATACGCGGATGGATGGTAAGTACCCAAAAGCAGTACAAAATGCGATGAGCGGCCAGCCGTTTGGCTGACCGCTCAACTGCCTGACAACAGAGTTACTCCGCGGGCCTTGACTGTGCTGCCGTGGTGGATTCCACGGGAGCTGCCGGCTCCGAAGCGGCAGCTTTGTTGCTGCCGCCAAAGAAGCCAGCAGCATCGGAGTCACCGTTGGCGCCTCCGAGCGCACTGCCAATGCCCTTCAAGGCCTCGCCAACTTCACTGGGGATGATCCACAGCTTATTGGAACTGCCTTCAGCGAGCTTGGGTAGCGTCTGCAGATACTGGTAAGCCAAAAGCTTCTGGTCCGGGTTGCCCTTGTGGATGGCGTCAAAGACTTTCTGGATAGCCTGGGCTTCACCGTCTGCCCGAAGGATGGCGGCCTTCGCATCACCTTCAGCTGCGAGGATGGCCGCTTGGCGCTGGCCTTCTGCTGTAAGAATTTGCGACTGCTTGGTTCCTTCAGCAGTCAGGATGGCTGCTCGACGGTCGCGCTCTGCACGCATCTGCTTTTCCATCGAGTCCTGGATGGAGTGGGGCGGATCAATAGCCTTCAGTTCCACACGCGAGACGCGGATGCCCCAGCGGCCTGTGGCTTCATCCAACACTCCACGCAGCTGGCCATTGATCTGGTCACGGGAGGTCAGTGCCTCTTCGAGGTTCAGGCCACCCACAACGTTACGAAGCGTGGTGGTGGTCAGCTGCTCTACCGCCTGGATGTAGTTGGCGATTTCATAGGTAGCCGCCCGGGGGTCCGTTACCTGGAAGTAGACCACGGTGTCGATCGAAACCACGAGGTTGTCCTCGGTGATGACTGGCTGCGGCGGGAAGGACACCACCTGCTCACGGAGGTCGAGCAACGGCAGGAGCCTGTCGACGAACGGAATCAGGATGGTAAGACCCGGGTTGAGCGTGCGCTGGTACTTGCCGAGGCGTTCAACGACGCCGGCACGTGCCTGCGGGATGATCCTTACCGAGCGGACCAACACGATGATGACAAAAATGACGAGAACAATCAGCACAACTGCTGCCGCTGTTCCTCCTAAACCGTCCATGCGTCTCCTTGATTCCCCAATTGCGTGGCTTGCTTTGACCTTTTGCGGGCAGGCTGCCAGCCTGTTATCCGCAGAATTCTGGTTTTTCCGGTTCGAATCAGCGCGGGCTGTTTTCGGCAGGCGAGGCTACTACCGCCGTCGCGCCGTCAATCCTGGTGACCTGAACGGTAGCGCCGGCGTCGAGGACTCCAGCGGTGCTGCGCGCGCTCCAGACATCGCCGCCGATCTTTACCAGCCCGCTGGTGCCTGTGACCGCTTCTATGACGAGGGCGGGCTGACCGATGAGCCGGTCGATATTCGTCCGCTGTTCTGCTGGTCCCTTATGCAGGTGTTTCAAGGCGACCGGCCGGACGAAGGCGATCATCAAGAGGGAGACCACGCTGAAGATGACGATCTGGAGCCAGAAATCGGCCCCGGCGAAGTCGGCTATGAGCCCGGCCAATGCGCCGCCTCCGAGCATGATGAAGAAGAGGTCGAGGGTTAGCATCTCCACCACCGCGAACGCGAGGAAGACCGTGAGCCAGAGGGCCCACCAATTCTCGCCGAGCCATTCAAACATCATTTCCCCCTTGGTCCCGGACCCCGCCGGAGACGGGTCACAGTCGCTGTTCCTCCATCCTAGCCCGACGCTGAGTCCCTCGTCAGGAAGCCGAAGCACCCACTGTAAAGAGGCTGATTCGGAACTTCGCCGTGGTTGCTACGGTCCCATCCGCATCGGCCAGCAGAGCGAGTTCTTCGGGCTTGATGTGGTGACCGGCCGGCCCCATATAGGCGATGTCGGCCAGCTCGGAGCCCGTGAGGGTGAGCGGCACGTCCAGGTTGTACGTTGAATCGGCGTGGAAATAGCCGCCCAGGGATTCAGCCAAGCGCTCGGCCTTGCCTTCCTCAATGCTGAGCATTCCGGTGCGGGCAGCGATTTCAGCCAAGTGTCCTGGCTGCGGTGTCACCACAATCAGTTCTCCACCAGGCCGCAGCACCCGGGCGAACTCTGCCGGATTCCTGGGAGCGAACACCACCAGGACCACGTCCACCGCGTTATCGGCAATGGGCAGCGGACGCCAAATGTCCCAGACGAGGTTGGCAGCATCCTCGTTGAGCCGTGCAGCGCGGCGGAGTGCGAATTTGGAGATGTCCAGCCCTATCGCAGAAGCCGGAGTCCTTTCCAGGACACGGTGCAGGTAGTGCCCGGTGCCCGTTCCGGCGTCGAGAACCACGGCCCCGGGCCGCTGCAGCGATGCGGCTGCCAGACCCGCAACGCGCTCGGCCAAAGCAGCGTAGTGTCCGCTGTCCAGGAATCGATGCCGGGCTCCCACCATCTCCGCCGAATCAGCTTCGAAGACTGTGCCCTTACCTGTCAGCAGGTTGAAGTAACCCTGTTTGGCGGCATCGAATACATGCCCGGAACCGCAAACAAGCCTCCGCTGTGGATCCTCGACAAGCTGAAACCGCCCTTCGCAAACGGGACAACGGAGGGCGGCAACGGCATCGGACAACATGGATTCAATCCTACGGTGGGCCGGAGTGTCTGGTGCCTGCGCCAGGGCGGCGGGGCTAGGCTCACCAAGGTGAAACCCGAGCAGCTGCCTTTGTTGAACTCCGTCTCCGCCCCAGCCATCCATCCGGACGGCACTAAAGCGGTGGTATCCGTCGTCAGGCCTGATTTCGACGCCGATGCTTACGTCGGCCAATTGTGGAACGTACCGCTGGACACCAGCAAGCGCCCACGACGCATCACCCGCGGGTTCAGGGACACTTCGCCGGCTTTCTCGCCTGACGGCTTGGTTTTGGCCTTCCTGCGGAGCGACGCAGAGGGAAAAGCACAGCTGTTTGTAGTGGAGTCCGCAGGGGGCGAACCACAGCAGGTCACGGATCAGCACGCCGGGGTCAACGGGTTTGCGTGGGCGCCCGATTCCCATCGGGTGGTCTTCACCAGCCGTGTTGCGGAACCGGGCCGCTATGGAACGGTCGACGGCGTTACTTCCGGCAGCGAAGACGCCCGGCTTATCGCCGTGAACCAGTACCGGATGAACGGTGTGGGGTACGTCCTTGACCAGCGCCAGCAACTGTTTGTGGTTGACGTGCCGGAATTGGGTGGCGAGCCTGTTGTCATTCCCCGTGGCAGAGCCGCCCACGAACGGCCGGGTGCCAAGGTAACCGGGGTTCCCGATGCCAGGCAGATGACGTTCGGCGAATCGGACCATGAGGCGCCATGTTTCTCGGCCGACGGCAGATTCCTCTACTTCGTGGCCGCTCTCCACGACGGGCAGGATGAGGACCTAGTAACGTCCGTGTACCGGATTGACGCAACAGGCGGCGAACCCGAGCTCGTCAAACCCCACAACCCAAAACTGCAGACCGTCACGGCCGTGCGGGCGTCCTCCGATGGCCGTTCGCTCTTCTTCACCGCGCAGGACCTGGGCGACACAGGACGGGATTTTGTCGCGCGCAACAGCGTTCTCTACTCAATGCCTGTCATCGGGGGAGATGCCGTGGCCCTCACCGACGTCGAGCATTTGGACGTCTCAGGTCCGCTGGAACCGAGCGGACCGGACAGCGTCCTGGTCTTGAACACAGCATTGGGCAGCGTGGAGCTCCTCGATGTCACGGCGGCGGGAAGCATTACGCCACTGGTCCATGGCGCCCGCGTGGTTATTGGAGCCACAGTTGGTGCCAATGGCGAAATTGCCGTGACCTTCCTGGATGCGGCCACCGCTGGCGACGTCGCCTCCCTGGCGCGTGGTGAACTGCGTCTGCTGACAGACTTCTCGGCGGGACTACGGAATAGCTCACGGGTCAGTGAGCCCGTGGATTTCCAGGCAACCGCCGACGACGGATACCCCGTGAACGGTTGGTTGGTGCTGCCCGACGGACCGGGACCGCACCCTGTCCTGCTGACCATCCACGGGGGTCCGTTCTCCCAATACACGGGAGCCTTCTTTGACGAAGCGCAAGTCTATTCAGCTGCAGGATACGCAGTAGTGATGTGCAATCCGCGGGGCTCTTCAGGCTATGGACAATCCCATGGACGGGTCATCAAGGAGCGCATGGGAACCGTGGACATGCAGGACGTGCTCGCCTTCCTGGAGGCTGCCTTATCCGCCCACGCAACCTTGGACGCGGACAGCGTGGGCATCATGGGTGGATCCTATGGCGGTTACCTTACGGCGTGGACCATCGCACACGACCACCGTTTCAAAGGGGCAATTGTCGAACGCGGATTCCTGGACCCTGCCAGCTTTGCGGGCACGTCCGATATCGGCTGGTTTTTTGGCGGCGAGTACGCTGGAGCCACACCCGATCAGCTTGTGGCACAGAGCCCCTTGGCCGTAGGCGGCTCCGTCGTGACACCGACCCTGGTGATCCACAGCGAAAACGACCTTCGGTGTCCTCTTGAACAAGGGCAGCGGTACTATGCGCTGCTCAAGGAGAGGGGAGTAGAGACGTCGTTGCTTGTCTTCCCGGGCGAGGACCATGAATTGTCGCGTTCCGGGACCCCACATCACCGCAAGCAGCGGTTCGAACACATCCTCGCGTGGTGGGCCAGGCATCTGCCTACGGCATCAAACCACATGGCGGACTGATACACGTCACGGAGCGGCTAGCCGTGCAGGAAACCGAGGGTCCGGCGCGCGTCCTCAATGTCCGGGTTGGTCCACCGTAATGAGTGTTCGGCGTTGCTGGAAAGCGATCGCATTTCTGCTTTGTCCACGTAAAGGATTCCCTGCAGGTGGTCCGTTTCGTGTTGCACTATGCGTGCCTGCCACCCTGAGAACCATTCCTCCACAGGGCGTCCCTCTGGCGTGAGATAGCTCAATTCCACATTGCGGTATCTGGTGACCACCGCTTGGTAGCCGTTAACGGACAGACATCCCTCATAGAAGGACGCTGTCTCGTTTCCCAGAGGCCGATATTTCGGGTTGAGGACAGCCATGAACTCCAGCGGCTCCCTGTGCCGGACCGTTGCCGACTCCGGATCCACCTCGTACTTGTCTTCAAGGACTGCCAACTGCAACGGAATGCCCAACTGCGGAGCCGCCAGCCCAACCCCCGGTGCCGCATGCATAACCTCACGCATCCGTTCGATGAACGCCGCCAATTCAGCGCCATCAAGCTGGCCGTCATATGGCGCGGCCTGTTGCCGGAGGACGGGGTGCCCGGCTTGAACGATGGGCGGAAGTTCCTCGGTTTCAAGTAGCCGCAGGACTGCGTCCCTGATCTGGAGGGGATTAAAGTCAGTAGCCGGGCTGGGCGCCTCGGAGTGAGGTTGCTGCGTCATGACTTGAGCCTAACGCGAAGGCTCCTCTTCGCGCCTGTGTCCTGCACCCGGGAGCGCCCTTGCCGGGCGCCGGTCTCCGCGTTCAGCTAGGCTCGTCGGATGACTGAAAGCAACCCCCTGGACCATGTACTCGGGTTTATCAGGACGGTTGAGTCCGGCGGCGGCGCCGCTGAGATCAGCCCGTACCTGGCCCACGACTTCACACTGACGGAATGGCCGCACGCACTATCCAAGACCGGTTCCACCAGGACCCTTCAGGAGACTCTCACTGGCGCGGATCACAGTAAGAACATCGTGGCGAACCAGAGCTTTGAGGTGGTCCGGACCACCTGCGAAGGCAACCGGGTAGTCCTGGAGATGAACTGGTCAGCCACGTTGCTCCTGGACCTCCCGCACTGGGACGCCGGCGAAACCATACGTGCGCGGAGCACCGCTGTCTTTGAGCTGCGGGACGGTTTGATCATCAGCCAGGACACCTACGACTGCTACTACACACTCCCTGAGCAGGCAACGTCCTGAAGGAACACGCACGAGCTAGCGCATGGTGAAGCGCCGCTCCACCAACGCTGAGACAGCAGGAAACTCCAACGCATAGCTAAAAAACGAGTTCCTGGCCGCCATGATTGCCGGAGGGAGGGGCCTTCCAAGTGCCATGTTCAAGCCCGCCTGCAAGGATGCGCGGGCCGCTGCCCGGCGTCGGTCCTTCTCGAACACCTGAAGCTGACGACCGACAGCCTGTCCCCTGAGGGAGGCATCAATAAGAGGTGCCAGGGCAGCAGCATCAAGCCATCCAAGGTTCATTCCCTGGCCACCAATGGGACTGATCTCGTGGGCGGCATCGCCCAACAACACTGTTCTGCCATGGATCATGCGGCCCGCAAGCCTCGACTGGACATCAAATGCGCTCAACATGGTGTTGCTTTCCGGATCCAGCACGGCGCCGGTCCGGGCTTGGACCATGGCAGCCAGGTCAGCCGCCGTCGCGCCGCCCGCCGGGGCTCCAAGCCGTACCACCCACCGGCGAACATCCCCGGGCAGGGGGAACGACTCCACGATCCCCTCGGGCTCCAAATACAGGACCGCGTTGTCTCCGTGGCCTGTCCCATCAATGAAATCTCCCATCAGATAACTATCCGGATAGCTGCGGGCCGGAAGGTCGGGGAGAAGACGTTGTCGTATCAGCGAGTGGGCTCCGTCAGCTGCCACCAAGAGACGGCTGGTGAAGGTGTGTTCTCCGGAAGGTGAGACCGCCCGGACGCTGACAGTGCCGCCGTCGTCGGCAAACTTGCGCACGTCCGCGCCGCGGATGATCGCCTTGGAGTCCAACGCCAGGATCGCTTGTTCCAGTGCCTGCTCCGTCACTGGTTGCGGGACAGCGAGGATGAAGGGGAAGCCCGGGTCCCCTGTAAAGGGCAGCTCGGCGATTTTCTTGCCTTTGCTGTACGCAACGCCCCGCTCGATCCGCACACCGGATGCCAACAACGGCGCAGAAAGACCGGCCCGTCCGAGTTCGATGAGCGCCGGCGGGTGAATTCCTATTGCTCTTGAACGGTGGCTCCTGGTCGGACGGCGTTCAAGGATTCGGACCTGATGCCCTTGTTTGAGCAACAAGGCGCCCATGAACAAACCGACCGGGCCGGCACCCACGATGATGACGTCAAGCACGTCTGTCCCTCACGTCCAGGATCCATCGCCGGCATGATCGTAGACGAGCAGGTTGTGCCACGGTCCGTTTCGATCCACCCTCCATCCTTCCGGTGCCGCCGCCTGGAGCTCCCCGGAGGTGAAGCTGCGCTTGATGGAGACCAAACCGTCACCGCAGATGAAAGAGCCGACGCCCAAAGGCCAGAAGCCTGCCGCGAAGAGAAGGTATGCGATATTGCTCCGCTTGAGGTCATTGTGCAGCGCGAGCCTCCGGCACAGTACTTCTGAGTCCTTCAACACCCCGGCGAGTTGGTCAGCATCGAGGTGGTGGAGGATGTGATTCGAGAGGACGATATCGAACCTCCTGCCCTCCGCGACAAGATCCGCGCTGTGTGCCCGCCGGTAGGTGACGCCTTCCACCGCTGGCGCCCGGGTCGCAAAACTGTATGCCCGTTCGTCAGGGTCTATGGCAGTTACCTTCAACGCAAATCCATCCTTTGCGGCCCATCTGGCCAAGCTTCGAGCGACATCCCCACCACCGCACCCGATGTCCAGGACCGACGCCGTGCCGTTGGCTGTAAGAAGTGGACGGAAGCGGTCACGGTACGTCCGGTGCCATCCGGAAAGGAGGCGGTTAACCACCGGGAAGCGGGCGTAGCTGCGATCCAGGCGCTGGAGGTCACAATCAGGCCGGTCCATGTCCTCGATGGCATCCAAGTCCCTGTCTTTCAGGGATCCCCACGGGCTCACAGGGTGGGAGAGACCAACGTAAAGAGGCCAGTCTCCACAGTGAGGCCGGGACCGAACGCCATGGAGCAGATTCGCTCCTCGCGTTGATTTGCGGGTTGCCCAAGCATGTACTTCAAGACAAACAACACAGTGGCGCTACTCATGTTGCCGTATTCCCTGAGTGTTTCCCTCGCCGGGACCAGTTGCTCCGCGGTGAGTTCGAGCTTGGATTCGACCTTGTCCAGAATGCTGCGCCCACCGGGATGAATGGCCCAGTGCGTTATATCCCGATAGGGGAGTTCTGCCAGTTGCGGCTCTTTGGCGAGCAACGGCTCCAACGCCCCGGTGATGTGCTCCTCGATGATGTGGGGCACATAGGAACCCAAGACCATTTCAAAACCCTCGTCGCCAATGTTCCAGGCCATCGCCTCTTCACCAACGGGGGTGAGGACCGTTTCGAAGTGGTCCAGCCTGATCACTGGTTCGGGCCCTTGGGGTTCCTTGGACGTCACGATGGCCGCGGCCGCACCGTCGCCGAAGATGGCCGAACCCATGATGGTGTCGGGGTCGTTGGAGGTGCGCACGTGCAGCGAACAAAGCTCCACACAGATAACCAGAACGACGGCGGCTGGATCTGCCAGGCAGAACTGCTTGGCTGCCTTCAGGGCTGGAAACGCGGCATAGCAGCCCATGAAGCCGAGGTGGTAACGCTGCACGGCGGGGTTCAGTCCCAGCGCCCGGACGACCTTGTAGTCGGGACCAGGATTGAAGAACCCCGTGCAGGACACAGTAATGACATGAGTAATGTCATCGAGGTCGATATCCGGCACGCGTGCTACCGCAGCCTTGCCGGACTCGATAAAGAGCTTGGTGGCCTCCGTGGCAAAAATCTCGTTCCGGACTTTGGTGCTGGGGCTGAGCACTAGATTGGTCGAAGGGTCAAAGAATCGTGGATTTTCCGGATGCGCGTCGAGGCTCAGCTCTTCCACCGCCGTATAGCGGGTATCTATTGCAGCTGAGTCGAAGCAGGTGGAGACCAGTCGCGATCCGAGCCGCGTCAAGCCTGGTTGAGCTGCGAAGACGTCGCGTGCCTGCGACTGCACGAGGATGGTTGGCGGAACTGCGGTTTCAAGGGACCTCATGTATACCGGCATGCTTCATTCTTAGTGAGTCGGCCGCTGATGACAATGGTTGGAACGGCTCGGGCTTCGCGTCCTCCCAAAGGCCTGCAGCACGGGCCGTTAGTGTGGACAATGACCGTTGCCGCATTCGCGACGACGAACGAGAATTTTACATACTGACCTCACGTTGGTCAGTCCTGGCCAGGCGGCGTCGACGGGGGACTGTTGGGCAGCACCGACCAACAGGTTGTGACCAGCAGGTGCCGCCCAACAGATGGAGAGATCATGAGCATTGCCACGAGCACCGACACGCAGTCTCCGCCGTCGCACGTAGCAGACACCCACGACCTCATACGGGTGCAGGGTGCGCGCGAGAACAACCTCAAGGACATCAGTGTCGAGATCCCCAAACGTCGCCTCACGGTGTTCACGGGTGTCTCCGGCTCGGGCAAGAGCTCGTTGGTCTTTAGCACCATCGCGGCAGAGTCCCAGCGAATGATCAATGAGACTTACAGCGCTTTTGTTCAGGGCTTCATGCCTTCATTGTCGCGGCCGGACGTGGACATGCTGGAAGGTCTGACAACTGCCATCATCGTGGACCAGGAGAGGATGGGCTCAAATCCGCGCTCAACCGTGGGTACCGCAACAGATGCCAATGCCATGCTCCGTATTCTCTTCAGCCGGCTCGGGCAGCCCCACATCGGATCGCCGAACGCGTACTCGTTCAACGTGCCTACCGTAAAAGCCAGCGGGGCCATCACGGTGGATCGCGGCGAGGGCAAAACCAAAACGGAGAAGGCCAGCTTCAATCGCCTGGGCGGCATGTGCTCACGATGCGAGGGAATGGGTTCAGTCAACGATTTCGATCTCACCGCGCTGTACGACGACAGCAAGTCCTTGAACGAGGGCGCGCTCAGCATTCCCGGGTACACGATGGATGGCTGGTATGGCCGGATCTTCAGCGGATCAGGCTTCTTCAATATGGACAAGCCAATTGCCAAGTTCACCAAGAAGGAGCTCCACGACCTCCTGTACCGGGAACCGACCAAAATCAAGGTCGAAGGCATCAACCTCACGTATGAAGGCGTCATCCCAAAAATCCAGAAATCGATGCTCTCCAAGGACGTTGACGCACTTCAACCACACATCCGGGCCTTCGTGGAGCGGGCCATCACCTTTACCACCTGTCCGGAGTGTGAAGGCACCAGGTTGAGCCCGGAGGCACGTTCTTCCAAGATCAGGGGGAAGAGCATTGCGGATGTGTGCACGATGCAGATCAGTGACCTTGCTTTATGGATCCGGGAAATCGATGAGCCCTCAGTGGCTCCGCTTCTCAAGGGACTGCAGCACCTCTTGGACTCATTCGCCGAGATAGGTCTCGGATACTTGTCCCTCGATCGGCCTGCCGGTACCTTGTCCGGGGGAGAGGCGCAGCGAACCAAGATGATCCGGCATCTGGGCTCATCCCTGACTGACGTCACCTACGTCTTCGACGAGCCAACTATCGGCCTGCACCCGCATGACATCGAGCGTATGAATCAGTTGCTGCTGCAGTTGCGGGATAAAGGCAACACTGTGCTGGTAGTCGAGCACAAGCCTGAAACGATTGCGATCGCTGACCACGTGGTGGATCTCGGACCTGGCGCGGGCACAGGCGGCGGCACGGTCTGCTTCGAAGGCGATCTGGACGGGCTGCGGGGGAGTGACACCATCACTGGGCGCCACCTCGACGATCGCGCATCCATTAAAGAGCAGGTACGGACAGCTTCCGGCACTCTTGAGGTCCGCGGAGCTTCCACCAACAATCTTCAAAACGTGGACGTTGATATTCCACTGGGCGTGCTGTGTGTACTCACCGGTGTGGCCGGATCGGGCAAGAGCTCGCTGATTCACGGATCGGTGGCCAAACGGGACGGCGTCCTGGTGATCGACCAAGGTGCCATCCGGGGTTCCCGCCGAAGCAATCCTGCAACTTACACTGGGCTCCTTGAGCCCATACGCAAGGCATTCGCCAAGGCCAACAATGTGAAACCGGCACTCTTCAGCTCCAACTCCGAGGGCGCCTGCCCCACATGCAATGGTGCCGGCGTCATTTACACGGATTTAGGCGTCATGGCGACGGTGGAATCAACGTGTGAGGAATGTGAAGGAAAGCGCTTCCAGGCGTCCGTATTGGAGTACAGGCTTGGCGGGCGCAATATTGCAGAGGTGCTTGCAATGTCTGTCAACGAGGCTGAGACCTTCTTCAGCGAAGGGGAAGCTCGCACACCGGCCGCCCACAAGATCCTGGACCGCCTCGCCGACGTCGGACTCGGTTACCTGACGCTGGGACAGCCGCTCACCACACTGTCCGGCGGGGAACGCCAGCGGCTCAAGCTTGCCACGCAAATGTCGGAGAAGGGCGACATCTACATCCTGGACGAGCCGACCACAGGCCTCCATCTCGCCGACGTCCAGAACCTGCTCGGCATGCTGGATCGTTTGGTTGAGTCCGGAAAGTCAGTCATCGTGATCGAGCATCACCAGGCCGTCATGGCACATGCCGACTGGATTATCGACCTCGGGCCCGGCGCCGGACACGACGGCGGCAAGATAGTCTTCTCTGGCACGCCCACTGACCTTGTGGCTGACCGCTCGACGCTGACCGGCAAGCATTTGGCGGTTTACGTCGGCGCTTGATTCGTGGCCGGCCTGAAAAAATGCCAATACCACTTGCTTCAGAGTGGCCGACCCCAACTTCCTGCCAGAAATTTCCCTCTAATTCCTTGACTATCCATCGTGATGTGACACACACTTACTCAGGACTTTGGACTATTTACAGACCATTAAGAATCTTGAGAACCGGGGGAAACATGTCCACATTTTCGTCAGGGCCAGTCAAGGATGACAACAGCCACAGGAAGGGATCGCTCAGGAAACAGTATTTCCGGTTTGCGACCACCGCGGCCGTAGTGGCGACCCTCATGTCGGCCACGTCGTGCGCCACGCCTCTTGCCACCAATACTGGGGCAGCAGCCGAATGCCGCCAACTTGACGCCCAACTGGCATGGCCGGGGGAGGTCCGGGAACAACTACAAAAGACCATTGACGCCCACAGCAACTGCACCGGAACAGCGCGCGGAGGCAAAGCTCCAGTGGCGATCTTTGACTGGGACAACACCGTAGTGAAGAACGACATCGGCTACGGCACGAACTTTTGGATGCTGCGGCACGACAAAGTCCTGCAACCGGCGAATAAGGACTGGAAAAGCACAAACCGCTACCTTACGGATGCGGCAGCGAAGGCACTGACAGTGGCATGCGGTACCGACACGGCCCCGGGCCAGCCTCTCAAGACCAGCAGCAATACGGACTGCGCCGATGAAATCCTCGCCATCCTTGAGGACAAGACGCGTTCCGGCGAGCCAGCTTTTGAGGGCTTCAATGCGCGCCACCTCATAGGCGCCTATGCCTGGGGTACGGCTCTCTCTGCCGGGTATACCGAGGAGCAGCTCGGCCAGTTCGCACTGGCGATGAAGCAGGAGAACCTGTCCGCAGCACAAGGCAGCATGCAGACAGTTGGAAGCCAGCAGGTGGACGGTTACATCCGGATCTACCCACAGATCAAGGACCTCATCGGCGTTCTTCAGGCACACGGCATCGAAACCTGGGTGGTTTCCGCATCGCCGGAGCCGGTGGTCAAAGCGTGGGCCGGCGACGTCGGCATCGATGCCGGGCACGTCGTGGGCGTCCGCAGCGTCTACGAGGATGGCATCCAAACCTCCCATCTGAAAGGCTGCGGCGGAATACCCGACGGCGAAGATTCCGTCATGACCTACATCGAGGGAAAACGTTGCTGGGCCAATCAGGTGATCTTCGGCGTCGAGGGTCCTTCAGCCTTTGAGCAACTGCCTGCCGAACGCCGCCAGATCCTGGCCGCCGGCGACTCCGGCACAGACGTAACCTTCGTTGGCGACGCCACCGAAGCCAGGCTGGTGGTGAACCGGAACAACGCCGAAATTATGTGCCGAGCCTACGACAACGAGGACGGCAAGTGGCTGATCACCCCAATGTTCATCGACCCCAAACCACAGCGTAGCGAGCCGTATCCATGCACCACCAAGGCGTACACCAACCCGGACAGCAGCAAGGGGCCAGTGGTGCGCGAGGACGGCAGCCTCATTCCGGACCAGGTGGACCGCGTCCACTAAACGGGAGTTCCAGTAACCACTTCCACAACGGGGCTTATAACGCCGATAATCTACATTATGTAAAGTAAAGGTTGATTGCAGCACCTCGTTGCCCCCCTGCCCGCCCCGGCTTCGCAGATCTGTTTTGACTGGCTGGCTGCCGATCTACCGCGACTTAGTCCTGTTCAAGGTGGCCTACTGCTGGGGGCTGCAACGCGATGAGGTCAGACACCTGCAGACCGTGGACTTTGCCAGGAACCCGCACGCCCGGGAATTCTGCAAGTATGCAGTGCTGGAGATCCGCTATGGCAAGGCCATGAAAGGATCTCCCTGGAAACGCCGCAGCGTCCCGAGGGTGTTTGACTCGTCGGCGGAGATCCTCGCGGACTGGCTGGAACGCGGCCACCCCCACATTAGCGACGGGCTGGACCTGTTCCCCTCCGAACGCGGCATTTTGGTTTCCGACACTGCGCTGAACCGCAGGTTCAACCGCTACTGCGAAGAGCCGGGCCTCTCCCCCGGCCGGGTCAGGACACTGCGCCGGGCCATGGATTCCAGCGTCCGGGATGCACGAAAGTCCGGGGCCTGGAGCAAAGGCGCCGTTCGCCCGAATCTCGACTGCCAACTCGATTTTCGTCAACAGCGTTTGCGGCGGGGCCCGTTCACTGTCGAACAAGCGGCGAAGCATCACGGCCGGCGTGCAAGCCGGAGATACGCCGCAATCAAGCGGGGGACGACGACGTATACGGCGACGGGGACCACGATGAGCGTGATTGCCAGGGCCCGGAGCACAGATGGCCATGGCCCGATCAACGGTGTGAGCGCCCACTGGCTAAGCGCGACGAGCGGAAAGATGGCGGTCCATGTGATGGCCGCTCGCTCATGGATTGTCGGCGGGGCGGGTGTTCGCGCCGGGGTTGGTGTTGTGGCGTACATGGGGGGCTCCTTACGGTCTGTATGCCCTTTCTGATGCCTTTACAGTAGGTCTCGACTGCTGGCTGAGACATCCGGGCGGCTACTCAAGTGCCTACTCATTTAGGGGATAGACACACTTCTCCCCTGCCGCAGATACTGATGGCATGGCCAGGAGAACCCATGCCCTGGGACCCAGGGCGCGTGCGCCGGGGCGTCTCCCGGCGTCTCCCAGCAGCTTCATAGGCCGCGTCGACGAACTAGTTGCCATCAATAACGCTCTCCTGTCGAGCCGCCTCGTGACGCTGGCCGGCCCCGGGGGTGTCGGGAAGACACGCATCGCACTGACCGCGGTGAGCGCCGCGGGCGATCGCTTTGGTCATCCGGTATTCGTGGACCTCACCCGAATCCCAAAAGGAGCCCCAGTCGCGCTATCCGTCGCGGAGGCCGTGGGCCTTCGCGGTGTCAAGAGGGAGGGCGCGCTCAACGCGATCCTGTGGTGGCTCGACGGCGGGGAGCGCGTACTCCTCATGCTGGACAACACGGAGCATGTCCTTGAGGAGACGGCTGCCCTTGTGGCCGAGCTCCTGGAGGGCGCCTTGGACTGTACCGTTCTGGTGACGACCCGAGAGCCGCTGCGCATTTCGGGTGAGCGTATCGTCCCGGTGGGGCCCATGCTGGACGACGACGCCGAGGCTCTCTTCTGGGAGCGCGCGCAGGCAGTTCGGCCGTCACTTACGGTTTCCTCGGAATCCCGCTCCGCCTCCCGCGAACTGTGCGCACGTCTGGACCGGCTGCCGCTGGCCCTTGAGTTGGCAGCTGCTCGTATGTCCGTCATGACGCCGGCGGAGATGCTGCCCCTGCTCGAGCGCCCCTTGCATGCTCTTGGATCCGGACCTTCCACAGGGCCGGCCCGCCACCGCAGCCTGAGAGCCTGCATCGCAACAAGTGTGGACCCACTTGGGGAGCACGAGCGCGCCGCGTTCGAGGCGTGCGCCGTCTTCGCGAGTCCGTTCGACGCGCGCGCGGCGGCCGCCGTCGCGGGTGCGTCGCTGGAGACCGTCGAAGACCTCGTGGCCCGATCCCTGCTCCAGCCGTCCTTCGACGCGGCAGGCCACACGGTCTTCCGACTTCTAGAGAGCCTGCGGGAGTTCGCTCGCGACGGGCTCGACAGCGAACGGCTCGCGGAGGTGCAGAGGCGCCACCTTGCGTGGATCGCGGCAGAGTTCAGCGCCGACAGACCATTGAGCGTGATGGAGAGCTCACGCAACGGGCAAGCCGTCGATCGCTTGCCGGATCTCCGGGCGGCTCTCGACTTCGCGGTCGTTGCCGCACCTGCCGAGGGCCTTCAGATCATGGGCGCAACGCGAGAACTGTGGTTCCGCTATGCCCAGGACGAAGGACTTTCCCGGGCCACTGGTCTTCTGCAACGCCATCCAATGCATGATGATGCGCGGGCTCAAGGTCTGATAACGGCTTCCGTCTGCCACACCTCGCGGCAGGAGACCGAGGCTGGGAACCGGCTGGCTGCGGAAGCGCTTGCCATTCTTGAACCAGGTTCGGCAGGGGCAGGCGCCGCCTTCTTCTATCAGGCCATCGCCCGCTGTCTTGCCAAAGACACCGAAGGTTGTATCGAGTCGTGCGAGGCGGCTCTGGACGTATATACAGGGCTCGGTGATGTAGCCGGACAGAGCAGGGCCATCGGCATGCGGGGAATGGCGGCGGTGTGGGCACATCGCGACGAGGAGGCAATACGCATCCTCACTAGGGCTTTGGACCTTGCCGTTTACGCGGGGGACCTCTGGGCGCAGGGGCAGATCCTCACGTACTTGGGCCTTGCCGAGTCGAATCGGGGCCGCCCTGCCATGGGCCGGGCAAGGCTTTTCGAAGGGGTGGACGCCTTCGCCCGGGTGGGCGATATATCCTACCGCGGAGTCGCGCTCGCCCGCCTCGCGGCGCTCACTGTGCCCCGGGACCCGGCGACGGCGGTGCGAGCTGCCGCCGCGACGACCCGCAGGGAGGGGGCCGGCGGAAGATTCCACGAGATTGCGCTCGCCGACTTCGACCACGTGCGGTCGTCCGCTGAGCTGCTGCTCGGACCGCAAGGCTTCGCGTCCGCATGGGAGGCCGGGGAGAAGCTCTCCTTCGCTGAGGCCGCGGAGGAGCTCCGGGCCGTCGAAGGTGTGCTGCAGCCGGACATGCTCACGCCCCGCGAGTTCGAGATCGCCGAGCTTGTGCGCAGAGGCCTCGGGAACGCGTCCATCGCGAGGCAGCTCTCGCTCTCGGCGCGGACCGTGGAGAACCACGTCGCGCATGCCCTGACAAAGTTGGGACTGCACAGCCGCGCTGCCTTGGCTGTCTGGGCTGCCGAACACCGGAAGCCTGACTAGACCTTGGCGAAGCCAGTCGGCGAACCGTCGTCAAACGCCGAGAAGCAGCACGGTCCATTGAATAGTTCCGTGTCGAATGTGCACGATGACCAGTAACCGTTGATTACAGCACTTCGTTGACTCCCCTGCTCCCACAGTCACTTCCGTTGGGGTGTGTCTGTAATGGAACGGTTCCTGATACTCCTGGCCTTGGTTCTTGTCGGACTGGCCGTGGCAGCAGCTGGACGCTTTCGCCTTCCTGTGAAGGAGGGATCCCGTACGGATCAGTTCTTCGTGCGGTTTCAGCTGGCGGGAAATGTGGTCGCCATTGGAGTGGATGTCCTTTTTCCAATCGTCACTGTTTTTGTCGGATGCCGCTGCTGGCTTATTCAGCTGCGATCCTTCAGCTTCTTGCAGTGACCATCTTCCACGTGCAGTTGCCTCCAGTGCGTTTGTTCCGACCTGGAACGTCGGGTCAGCACTCAGTCGAAGAAGAGAACCTTCGACGCACCAGGTGGCCATACCAGACCGCGTTCGCGATGGGATATGCCTTTCTCCTGGCCTATGTTTTCTCCATCTTTCCGACATACTTCCAGCTTGTAACGGCAGTTCAGTCCCCTATGCAGCGAAACACGCGGCCAGACCTATCCAGCGCGGGACCCGGCCTGTTTCATTACTGACTGAACTTCCACCAACTCAGCCAACACCCCTGTGCAACGGAGGCAATCGTCCAAGTGCCGGCGAAGTTTCTCCTGGGCGGCCTGGCGCACGGCATTTCGGACGTATTTACCTAGGTAGCGCGAAAAGTCCGTGCAGGGGTCCGTAGCTGATTCCTGCACGTGTTCTTGCAGGTACGCCTGGCGGAGACCCTCCCGTGCCCGGATGAGCAATGACGACACAGCGTTTGGAGTCAGTTCCATGGCCCGTGCCGCTGCAGCCGGCTTCATGCCCTCAACGTCCACCTGCCAAAGTACGGTCTGCCAGCGGGATGGCAGGGAACGGAAAGCCAGCATAAGGATCGTGTTCTCGAAGTCTTTGAGAACAGGATCATCGTTGACAACCATGACCTGACTCTCAACGCCATTCACCGTCGCCGCTGCTCGTCTGCTCTGCAGATTGCGACGGTGCGACATTCGCCGAACGGTGGTCAACAGATAAGCCCTGAATGAGTCCACCGGCCCCCTGCCCTCCAGCAGGGATTTCAGGATCGATGCAAACGCCTCGGAGACCACGTCGTCAGCATCCGTTGGATTATCCGATTCAGTCAGGGCGACATAGGTGGCAATGCCTTGGTGCCGGCGAAAAAGTTCCTCGTAGGATCCAGAGTCACCCCCGCGCACGGAAGCAAGCAGAAGTGTTTCACTCTCGCCCGCCACTGTTGGGTGTGTGCCCACTCCCCTCCCCTGCTGACTTAGTGCAGGTTTCAGAAGCACTTGTACTTGCTGAGCCGTCGTGGAAGATTGGACGCGGCCGAACGGCAGGACGGGAGCAAGCATGGCTGCCTTCCGAAGTGTTTGAGTGGTGACGCCTAGAATCTAGGCAGCAAGTGATTGGTCACACTCAAAACGCAGGCAATTTGTTGGAAGTAGACGTTCCATGCAGGATTTCGACTTTGATGAACGGGACCTCAAACTCCTGCATGCTCTTCAGATCCGCCCCCGGGCACCATGGACGGCCTTGGCACCTGGTGTGGGTGCGGATGCAGTCACCTTGGCCCGACGCTGGAAATATCTTTCCGGTGAAGGGCTGGCATGGGTAGCAACCTACCGTGGGCTCGGTTCCAAAGTCGCCTTTGCCCTGGTGGAAGTTGAGTGCTCGCCTGCCAGCATGGCGGGCGTGACCGAAGAGCTTGCGGCCGATCCGGATGTGCTCTCCATGGATCACACCGCAGGTGGCAGGGACATGGTCATCACTGTCATGAGCCGCGATGACGCCTCCCTCGGACGTTTCGTTTTGGACCGCTTGCCGGCCGTCAAAGGAATCCGCAGCACGAGAACCCATCCGGGCATCAATCTGTTGGCGGACGCCCGGAGCTGGCGGTTGCGCTCCTTGCAGGACCACGAGGTAAAACTCATAGAACGCGCAGCACCTCAACCAAGTCCGGCCGCGAAGGGCGCATCGGCGGATCTGGAAGAACAACTTTTTTGGATCCTGCGCGCTGACGGTCGAGCCTCGATTACCGAAATATCCCAAAAGTTGGGAATCAGCCCGCCGCGGGCGAAGAGCGCTCTAGCCGCAGCTTTGGCCCAGGATCGGATAGTTGTCCGCCTTGAAATGGCGCGTACATTGTCGCCTTGGCCCGTAAACGTTTGGTACTTCCTCCGTGTCCCAGCCACACAGGTGCAGGCAGTGGCGGGCAGGCTGGCAGGCCTCGGAGAAGTGCGTCTTGTCGTCACCACAGGTGGGCTGTATTCGATTGTGATGGCGATGTGGCTTCGCCGGCTTGAGGACATGAGCATTCTCGAACGGCAACTGGGTGAGAAGTTGCCCATGGTGGAGATCATGGACCGTTCAGTCGTCTTGCGGACACCTAAGCATGTTGGCGTCAGGCTTGATCCCTCTGGCCGTCGCATCGTGTAAAAGCCGGAACGGGAATGCCCCGTCCAACGCGAGCCGGACGAGGCATTCGTTCCGCGCGCCTGCTACTGCTCCTGTTGGGCTCCTGCAATGTTGACCAGCCAAGCGATGCCGAACTTGTCCACACACATCCCGAAGGTGTCACCCCACGGTGCGCTTTCAAGTGGCATGGTGACGGTACCGCCGTCGGCGAGTTTGTCCCAGTAACCACGAAGTTCGGCTTCATCCTCGGACTGGCCGCTTAGAGACACCGAGATGTTGTTGCCCGGGTTGTAGTCCATGCCGTTCGGCGTGTCGGCAGCCATCAGCGTCAGACCGTTGGGTGTTACCAGCATTGCGTGCATGACCTTCTCCGCTTCGGCGGGGTCTTCGCTTGCCTGATATTCGCCGAAAGTGCTGAGCGTCAGTTCGCCACCGAAGACGGACTCGTAGAAGTTGATTGCGTCCCTGGCATTATCGCGGAACGAGATATATGGGTTGAGGCGGGTTGTCATTAGTCAGTTCTCCTCATGGTTGTAATAGGTGCGCACGTCACCGTGCGGTAATGCTAGCAGCGCCCAAGGCGCCTGTCCCCCGAACTTTCAGTCGCCGTCGTACGCCTTTTGCAAAACGTTGATATCAAGCTTCCGCATCTTCAACATGGCTTCCATTGCCCGCTGGGAACCTGCTGGATCCGGACCATTCAACAGGCTCGGCATCCCAGCAGGGACGATCTGCCATGACAAGCCAAACTTGTCCTTCAGCCATCCGCACTGGCTTTCTTCTCCCCCTCCTTCCAAGAGCGCATTCCAGTAACGGTCCACCTCGTCCTGCGAATCGCAGTTCACCACGAGGGAAACCGCTTCGTTGAAGGTGAAAGCGGGTCCCCCGTTCAAGGCCATGAACTGCCGTCCTTCAATCTCGAAGTCCACGGTAAGAACCTGTCCGTCTGGACCCGGCATCGATGTCAGGATGGACGAATCATCAAATGTCGATGTGTAGAACTCCGCCGCCTCTGCCGCCCGGCCGTCAAACCACAAACAGGTGGAAATCTTCTGCATTCTGCAAGTCCTCCAGGATCGTGAGGAACCAGTTGTCCCCCGACTGAGGCTAGTCGTGTGGGTTCCACCACACAACGCCCGACGGCGGCTGTCACCGGATGCGTTATGCGCACCAGCGCGGGGCCTGCTGATCAAGCAAGAGTTAGTCGCCTGCCGTCCTGATCCGGCTGACCAGGCCAACGGTATTGGCCTCGCTGTCTTCAATGAAGGCCATCCATTCCTCTGAATCTGCCGGTCCGAGGAGGTCATCCTCATGAGTGAAAATAATGTGCGGCTCCGAAATGATCTTGACGCCTTTGCTCCTCAACGCGGCCACTGTGCCGTGAAGGTCTCCAACCTCGAAATAGAGCAGGGACGACGGCGCTCCTTTCTCCAGCAGAAGCCGCACGCCACCCACGTCAAAGAAGAGGAGCCCGGGAGGGTCGTACAAAGCCTTGGGCTCGGCGCCCAGCAGTGCAGCGTAGAAGGCCGCCGCCCGCTTGAGGTCTTCGGCATGCTGGGCTACTTGAACGAATCGCATGATCTCCTCCACTAATTGGGGTGCGTCCTTTGTTCCTGCAGTCATCGTGGCCGGAGCAGAAACCAAGCGCAAGCGAGTACCTGCGGGTCGTCAACTTCGCGCCAACACTTCCGCCCGGATAATGTCAGAACATGCCGTCATCGCTTAGATCCTGGATTCCTGCCGCCGCCGCCGACCTCGTGTTGATTCTTGTCTTCGCCGCGATCGGCCGGGACGCCCATGCCCGTGGAGACATCATCACAGGCGCCTTTGTCACGGCCTGGCCCTTCCTCGCTGGTGCGGGCGTCGCCTGGCTGGTCGCGAGGGTTTGGCGTGCGCCCTATGCCCTCTGGCCTTCGGGCATTTGTGTCTGGATCGGTGCCGTAGGGATCGGCATGCTGCTCAGGGCGGTGACCGGCCAGACGGTGGTGTTGCCCTTTGTCATCGTGGCACTTATCAGCCTTGGTGTTTTCCTGCTCGGCTTCCGCGCCATTCTCGCGTTAATTCTGCGCACGTCACGAAAGCGCCAGTCCAAAGTCTGAAAGGGTCCCCGCATCTCCCATGTACTAGGCTGAAGTGCGTCCGCAATGAAGCTTTTCCGGAAAGGCCCCCCGTGATCACCGCTTTCGTCCTGATCAAGACGGATGCTTCGCGCATCCCGGAAACCGCCGAGCAGATTTCAGCCATCCAGGGCATCAGTGAAGTCTATTCCGTCACTGGAGAATGGGACCTCATCGCTGTAGCCAGGGTGTCCAAGCATGAAGACCTCGCGGACGTCATCGCTGACCGCCTGTCGAAGGTGGATTCAGTGGTCCACACCACTACTCACATAGCGTTCCGTGCCTACTCCCAGCACGATCTCGACGCCGCCTTTGCGTTGGGATTCGAATAAGGGTCAGGGACCCCTGCAGATCCCGATTCGAAGCGGCAGCACAGTCCAGCGGCCGCACAGTCTGCAGAGGCTGTGGCTAGCCTTTGGAACTCTGGCTAAGGGCGATCCACTTGGTCAGGACGCCGGCGGCCTTACCTGAATCCACGGACTCCGCTGCCAGTGTGAAGGCAGCTCGCATCCGTTCCAAAAGGTCACCCTCGGCGTTCAGATCAACGGACACCAGGCCAGCGGCAGCATTCAAGAGGACAGCATCGCGCACAGGACCTGTCTTGCCATCAAGGACCTCACGTACAACCACTGCATTTGCGGCGGCGTCCCCGCCCCGCAGATCCGCAACGGTGGACGGTTCGATACCGAGCTCAGCGGGTGAGAACACCTGTTCAGTGACAGTTCCGTTCCTTATCTCCCAGACAGTCGATGGCCCCGTGGGCGTCAATTCGTCCAGCCCATCGTCACCACGGAACACGAGGCCGCGGCTGCCGCGACGGGCAAGGACGCCCGCAACCAGAGGAGCCATCCGGGCGTTGGCGACGCCAACTGCCGAAGCCTGAACATGAGCAGGATTTGTCATGGGGCCGAGAAAATTAAAGGCCGTGGGCACTGCCAGCTCCCGCCGGGGTACTGCAGTATGACGGAACGAGGGATGGAAAACCTGTGCAAAACAGAAGGTGATTCCTGCCTCCTCCGCATTCCGGGCAACCTGGTCAATCGAAAGGTCCAGGCGGACACCCAAAGCTTCCAACACATCAGCAGAACCGGACGTCGACGACGCCGCCCGGTTTCCGTGTTTGACGACCTTCGCGCCCGCACCGGCCGCCACAAGGGCTGCCATGGTGGAGATGTTGACAGTGTTCAGCCTGTCCCCGCCCGTTCCCACGATGTCCAGCTTTTCACCGGAGATCTGTATGGGGTTGGCATTCTGAAGCATGGCCTCCACAAGGCCGGTCAGTTCTTCCACCGTTTCGCCCTTGGCACGCAGGGCAACCAGGAAACCCGCGATCTGCGCGGGAGTCGCTTCGCCGGCCATGATCGTGTTCATGGCCCACTCAGTATTGCCCACTGCAAGGTCGTCGCCATTGATCAGTGCTGAGATGAGCCCTGGCCAGTTATTGCTGGCTGCAGGTGCCGATGCCGGAGAAGTCACCCCTTGATGCTATCGACCGGGCTGCACCGATGACCAATGTGAACCGGACCGGGAACTTTTCCGCGCGATTTCGCGTCTTTGTAGAAAAAGTCTCCCGAATCGGTGGTTTGCATTGGGAAGTCTGGACTTTTACAGACATAATGTCCTTGTGACATCTGCGACCCATGCCCCCAGTACCCCGGCGCACCCGACGCTGAACCGCCCCAATCTGGTTTCTGTTGGAACCGTTGTTTGGCTGTCCAGTGAGTTGATGTTCTTCGCCGGTCTCTTTGCCATGTACTTCACCCTGCGCTCCACATCAGGACTGATGTGGGCCGAGGAGTCGGCCAAGCTCAACTTCCCGTTTGCGCTCGTTAACACGATCGTCCTCGTGGCCAGTTCCTTTACTTGCCAGATGGGCGTTTTCGCCGCTGAGCGCCTTGAACCGCGCCGCACCGGCGGCCCCCTGCAGTTCACCCGCTGGGGCATGAGCGAATGGTTCGTCCTCACCTTCATCATGGGTGCCTTCTTCGTAGCCGGACAGACCACGGAATACGCGATGCTCGTCTCGGAGCACGTATCCCTGTCATCCAATGCCTACGGTTCCGCCTTCTACATGACTACGGGCTTCCATGGCCTTCACGTCATCGGCGGTTTGATCGCGTTCCTGTTCATTATTGGCCGCGCGTTTGCAGCCAAGAAGTTTGGACACTTTGAGGCGACATCCGCGATCGTCACCTCGTACTACTGGCACTTCGTGGACGTCGTCTGGATTGGCCTCTTCCTGGTCATCTACGTCCTGAAGTAGCCCGGCTTTGACTCTTTTTCTACAAGAGGCAGAATTTCAAGAAGCGGCTCGCGGAGCCGACGCAGGATCGAATAAAGGAACCACCACGTGAAGGCACTCTCGCAGAAGCGACGTCACCCACTGGCAGCCATTGCGCTGCTGCTGATGGGCCTCCTCCTCACTGGTGGGCTGTACGCCGTTGCCACATCTGTCAACCAGGCCAAGGCCGACACCACCAGCTACAGCGCAAGTGACGTAGAGCAAGGCGGCAAATTGTTTGCTGCCAACTGCGCCACCTGCCACGGCATGGGTGCAAGCGGAACCAAGGACGGCCCCTCGCTGGTCGGCGTGGGTGCCGCAGCAGTTGACTTCCAGGTTGGCACCGGCCGCATGCCCATGCAGATGAATGGCCCCCAGGCGCAGAAGAAGCCCGTCCAGTTCAACGAGGAGCAGACCAGCCAGCTGGCCGCTTATGTTGCATCGCTCGGCGCAGGCCCTGCGATTCCGGAAGAACACCTCCTTGACGAAAAGGGAGATGCAGCCAAAGGTGGCGAGCTCTTCCGCGTCAACTGCGCCATGTGCCACAACGCTGCCGCAGCCGGCGGCGCCCTGACGCGCGGCAAGTTCGCTCCCGCGCTGGCAGATGTCACAGGAAAGCACATCTACGAGGCCATGGCCACGGGTCCGCAGAACATGCCTGTGTTCAACGATTCGAACGTCTCACCCGAAGGTAAGCGCGACATCATCACCTTCCTCAAGACCATCGAAGCCAACGGCTCACCGGGCGGTGCCGATCTCGGCGCCCTTGGCCCCGTGTCTGAAGGTCTCTTCGTCTGGGTTGCCGGCTTGGGCGTCATCATCGCCTTCACCATCTGGCTGACGTCACGCACGTCATAGTCCGGACGAGACAACAAACTTCTGCTGCATGTTCAGCAGTTTCGAACTGAAAATTAACTCGGCCCAGGCCGAGACAACGAGAGAAGGATGAGGCGAATTATGGGCAACCATAGTGACGGCAGTCCGAACCACTCGGGCACCGTAGCTACGGCTGGTCAGAATGAAGTGGAGAAGTTCCAGGATCCTGGGCTTCCTCCGCATCGTTTGCGCCTGGCTGACACGGACCCGGTAGCCGCAAAGCGAGCCGAGCGTCAGGTAGCCATTTTGTTTGGCACCTCTGTCATCGGCACGCTGATCTTCCTGGTGGCGTACTTCGCCATCGATTTGGGCGACGATTCGACGATTGCAAACATCCGTACCCAGAACCTGCTCCTGGGCCTGGGTACGGCGTTCGCAATGCTTGGCATTGGCACCGGCATCGTGCACTGGGCCAAGGCCCTGATGCCCGATCACGAGGTGTCGGAAGAGCGCCACGCTATCCGTCATGAGGAAGATCGCCAGGCTGCGGTGCGCATCGTCGACGACATCGTCGAGGAAACCGGCATTAAGCGTCGCCCGCTGATCCGCAACACCCTTCTTGGTGCCGTTGCCCTTGCTCCGCTCCCTGCTCTCGCTATTTTCGGCGACCTGGGACCGCGTCCTGATGACAAGCTCGCACACACCATGTGGGCCCCTGAAGGTGGCAAGCTCAAGCGACTGACCCGCGACCCCGATGGCACTCCCATCAAGGCTTCGGATGTCACCATCGGTTCGGCCTTCCACGTCATTCCCGAAGGTCTCAACGAACTTCACGAAGGCAAGCTGAACGAAAAGGCCAAGGCCGTCGTTCTGCTGATGCGCCTCGATCCCAACTCGCTGAACCCCTCCGAGGGCCGCGAGAACTGGAGCTACAACGGCATTGTTGCTTACTCCAAGATCTGCACCCATGTTGGTTGCCCGGTTGCTCTTTACGAGCAGCAGACACACCACCTTCTGTGCCCGTGCCACCAGTCCACGTTCGACCTCACGCAGGAATGCAAGGTCATCTTTGGACCGGCCAGCCGTCCGCTCCCCCAGCTGCCCATCGCAGTTGACGCAGAGGGCTACCTCGTCGCAACCAGCGACTTCAAAGAACCTGTAGGACCGAGTTACTGGGAGCGTGACGAGCATGAGCGCCTCATCAACAGCTGAAGCCCCCTTCGTAGCGAAGACAAAAGTTGGCCGTTTCACTGATTTCGTGGACGAACGTGTAGGTGGCTCCGGCATCCTGCGCGAGTTCGGCCGCAAGGTCTTCCCGGACCACTGGTCATTCATGTTCGGTGAGGTGGCGCTGTATTCCTTCGTCATCCTCCTGATGTCGGGTACATTCCTGACTTTCTTCTTCGATCCCTCGATGGCTGAAACCCACTACCAGGGTTCCTACACGCCGTTGTACAACGTCGAAATGTCCGTGGCCTACAGCTCATCGCTGAACATCTCCTTCGATGTCCGCGGTGGCCTCTTCATGCGCCAGGTGCACCACTGGGCGGCGCTGCTGTTCGTGGCCTCCCTGGGTGTCCACATGCTGCGCGTCTTCTTCACCGGCGCGTTCCGCAAGCCGCGTGAAATGAACTGGGTAGTGGGCGGCGTCCTGCTGATTCTGGCCATGGCTGCCGGCTTCACTGGCTACTCCCTCCCCGATGACCTCCTTTCCGGCAACGGTCTGCGCATCATCGATGGCGTTATCAAGTCCATTCCGGTCATTGGTACCTACATCTCGTTCTTCCTCTTCGGCGGAGAATTCCCGGGCACAGCGATCATTGGTCGTCTCTATGTGCTTCATATCCTTCTGGTTCCGGCCCTGATTCTGCTCATGATCGTGATTCACCTGTTCATGGTTGTCGTTCACAAGCACACGCAGTACCCCGGCCCGGGACGCAACGACGGCAACGTCGTCGGTTACCCCCTTGGCCCGGTTTACGCTGCCAAGGCTGGCGGGTTCTTCTTCATCGTCTTCGGCGTCCTGGCCCTTATGGCAGCTGCCTTTACGATCAACCCGATCTGGAACTACGGTCCTTACGACCCCTCCCCGGTTTCCGCCGGTACCCAGCCTGACTGGTACATCGGATTTGTTGACGGCGCACTTCGCCTCATGCCTGGCGTCATCAACAACTTCCACTTTGAGTACATCATCTTCGGTCACACGCTGACACTGAACGTCCTGCTGCCGGCACTCGTGCCCGCGGGCATCATCTTCACTGTGCTGTTCATGTACCCGTGGATCGAACGCTGGGTAACCAAGGACAACCGTGAGCACCACGTCCTTGACCGTCCCCGTAACGCACCCACGCGTACCGCGATCGGTGTTGCAGGCTTCACTTGGTACTGCGTCATGTGGGCAGCGGCAGGCTCGGACCTCATCGCAACGCACTTCCACGTATCCCTGAACGATGTCACGTACTGGTTGCGCACACTGTTCTTCATCGGCCCTATCCTCGCTTTCATCGTGACTAAGCGAATCGCACTCGCTCTGCAGCGTAAGGACCGCGAGATCGCCCTCCATGGGCGTGAGACCGGCCGCATCGTACGGCTCCCCCACGGTGAGTTCATCGAGGTACACGCTCCCCTGGACGAGTACAAGCGCTACAAGCTCGTTGGATTCGAATCTCCGGTTCCGTTGCCGGCGACGCCGAACGAACACGGTGTCGTAACCCGCAAGGAAAAGCGGCGTGCAGCGCTCTCCAAGTGGTTCTTCGAAGACCGTGTTGCTCCGGCAACTCCTGCGGAACTCGAAGCAGCACACGCGCATGGCCACCACGAGGCCATCGAAGCTGGCGCGGACCAGAAGAGTCTCAGCCACTAGTTCCAGCTTGAAACAAGGAAGGGCACGATCCACACGGATCGTGCCCTTCCTTGTTGTAATTGCCATTTGTGATGGGCGGTTACGGACCGCTCCCGGCACTATTGACTTCGGTAACCGGAGGAATAGTTGCGTGTGGGCCGGACCCCTGGCCGCTGCAGCGGAACCCAGAGCTTGTAGCGGTCTGCCCGATAGTACGAAACGGAGTAGTCCACCATTGCCCGGGCCACGAAGGCATGACGCTGGATCTTTAGCAGGGGTGAGCCCACGTCCACGTTCAGCAGCCTCGCGGTTGAAGGAGATGCGGCGGTCGCCTCGATCATGTCCTCTCCCCATTCCATGACCAACCCGAAACGTTCGCTGAGGACGTTGTAGAGCGACGTGGGCGGCGCCTCATCCAATAGTCCCGGGACGCGGTGTGCCGGGATGAAGTTCTCGTCGACGCTCATGGGCTCGTTGTCGGCCAGCAGCAACCGCCTGAAACGGACCAACGGCGTGCCTTCGTCAAGCTGAAGCTCCCGCGCCAGAAAAGCACTGGCAGCAATCTGCTCAAAGCTCAACACCTTGGCAGCCGGAACCATCCCGCGTCGTTGCATCTCCTCGCTGTATGAGGTCAACTTCACTTGGAGATCAAGTTTGGGCTTCTTGACGAACGTACCGAGTCCCACCACCCGCTCAATGACTTCCTCGCCCACCAAGGCATCAATGGCTTGCCGTACGGTCATCCTCGCAAGGCCGAACCTTAGCGAGAGGTCCCGCTCAGAGGGCAGCGACGAACCAGGCGGACACGACTGGGCTATGAAACTCCTCAATATCTCCCGTAGCTGGATGTAAATAGGAGTGCTGCTGGTCCGGTCAATTTCACCGGCGATACTCGCGGCTTCAGGCATGACGAGCGCCCAACATCAAATGAGTCATGCCTTAAGGGTAGATCAGCCAGAGCACAGGTCTAGACCAGCTGGAGTACCCGATATGGAGAGCAGGCCATGCGGCGGCTACGCTTGTATGGATCAAATTTCACGGACGGAGATTCCGTCTTAGCAAAGGAGCTGGCTTGCCGGAGCAGAAATCCTTCGTCGCAGCAGAAATAGGCTTGCATGCGCGAGCGGCAGCGGTGTTTGTCCGGGCCGTAACTGACACTGGCCTGCCAGTCACGATAAGGAAGCCCGATGGGCCGCCGGTAGACGCACGCTCCCTCTTGGAAGTCATGACAGAAGACTTTGGCCATGGCTGCGAAGTACTCCTGGAGGTGGCTCTGGACGCCCTTCAAGACCACCAAAGTGTCTCCGCAACTCACAAGGCCCTCCTCGGCCTTTCTGCCGTTCTGGAGGGCACTGAAGCCCCATGACGGCCCAGTGACGGCGCTGGACTATCTAAATGGCCAGCGACCCACGCTAGAGGCAACATAACGACGTCGGGCCCCACCAAAAGGTGGGGCCCGACGTCGTTATGCTGTTTTGCTGCTAGTGGGCGTGGTCGCCACGGCTGTATTCGAAGACCCAGCCGACCAGTGCCACGACGGCAAGGCCACCAGCGATGAAGGTGATCCAGAAGCCCACCGCAAGGCCCAGGAAGCCGCTTGCGCATGCAATGCCGAGAACCAGCGGCCACCAGCTCCAGGGGCTGAAGTGCCCCTGTTCGCCCGCGCCCTCGTGGATTTCAGCATCCGGGCGGTCTTCCGGACGCATGCCGATCCGCTTGCCAGTGAAGCCCAGGTAGGCGCCGATCATGCCTACGAGACCGCCAACGAGGAGAATGCCCAGAACGCCGACCCACTCATGCCATTCCGTCAGGAGGCCGTAGGCGATGGCGACGGGGACGAAGAAGAAGGCTCCTGCTCCAAAGAGCCACGATTCGATTTTCACTTGCGAACGTCCTTCTGGTCGGCGTTGCCCAGCAGCACTGCTGCCGGGTCCGGGGACTGGGCGGTGTGGACCTGGGCCAACTCAGGGTGGTGCAGGTCCAGTGCCGGGCGCTCCGAACGGATACGAGGCAGGGAGGTGAAGTTGTGGCGCGGCGGCGGGCAGGAAGTTGCCCATTCCAGCGATGCACCGAAGCCCCAGGGGTCATCAACTTCTACCTTCTTGTTGCTGCGCCAGGTGATGTAGACATTCCAGAAGAACGGCAGCAGCGAGGCACCAAGGACGAAGGACGAGATCGTGGAGAACTGGTTCATCCAGGTGAAGTTGTCCTGCGGCATGTAGTCGGCGTAACGGCGGGGCATACCCTCAACACCCAGCCAGTGCTGGATCAGGAAGGTGCCGTGGAAGCCAAGGAACAGAAGCCAGAAGTGAATCTTGCCCAGGCGCTCGTTCAGCATCTTGCCGGTCCACTTCGGCCACCAGAAGTAGAAGCCGGCGAACATGGCGAACACAACCGTACCGAAGACCACGTAGTGGAAGTGTGCCACCACGAAGTAGGAGTCCGAGACGTGGAAGTCCAGTGGCGGGGACGCAAGGATGATACCCGTGAGGCCACCAAACAGGAAGGTCACCAGGAAGCCGATGCTCCAGAGCATCGGAGTCTCGAAGGTGATGGAACCCTGCCAGAGAGTACCGATCCAGTTGAAGAATTTCACGCCGGTGGGCACCGCGATCAACATGGTCATGAACGCGAAGAACGGGAGGAGCACGGAACCGGTCACGTACATGTGATGTGCCCAGACAGTGACGGACAGTGCGGCAATTGCGATGGTTGCGTACACAAGGCCCTTGTAACCAAAGATCGGCTTCCGGCTGAACACCGGGAAGATCTCGGACACGATGCCGAAGAACGGCAGGGCGATGATGTACACCTCGGGGTGGCCGAAGAACCAGAAGAGGTGCTGCCAGAGGACGGCGCCGCCGTTTTCGGGGTCGAAGATGTGGGCACCGAATTTGCGGTCCGCACCGAGGGCGAACAGGGCAGCGGCCAGCGGCGGGAACGCCATAAGGACGAGGATGGACGTCACCAGGGCATTCCAGGTGAAGATCGGCATGCGCCACATGGTCATGCCGGGGGCACGCATGCAGATGATCGTGGTGATGAAGTTGACGGCACCCAGGATGGTACCGAAGCCCGACAGTGCGAGGCCGAAGACCCACAGGTCACCGCCGACGCCGGGCGTAAAGGTGGTGTTCGACAGTGGCGCATACGCGAACCAGCCGAACGATGCAGCACCCTGCGGCGTGATGAAGCCGGACACAGCAATGGTGGAGCCAAAGAGGAAGAACCAGAAGGCCAGCGCGTTCAATCGCGGGAAGGCGACGTCGGGGGCGCCAATCTGCAGGGGCATGATGACGTTCGTGAAGCCGGCGAACAGCGGTGTAGCGAACATCAGCAGCATCACGGTGCCGTGCATCGTGAACATCTGGTTGTACTGTTCCTTGGTCTGCAGGATCTGCATGCCCGGTTCGAACAGTTCAGCACGGATCAGCAGCGCCATGACGCCGCCGAGGCAGAAGAACACAAAGGACGCGATGAGGTACATGTACCCGATGGTCTTGTGGTCCGTGGAGGTGATCCAGTTGACGACTATGCGTCCCTTGGATTTCGGAACTACGGGAGCCTCTAGGGTCCCGGCGGATTGAGTGTAAGTAGCCACGTCGCTCCCCTTACTTGGTTTCGATCAGGTCCGGGTTGCGGTCGTATTCCGCACCGAGCAGGCCCGTGTTGCCGTCCTGGCGAAGCTTGTCCATGTGGTCCTGGAATTCAGACTCGGAGACAACCTTGACGCGGAACAGCATTTCGGAGTGGTATTCACCGCAGAGTTCTGCGCACTTGCCATCGAAAGTGCCCTCCTTGGTGGGAGTGAACCTGATGTAGTTGGTCTTGCCAGGGATCATGTCCCGCTTCTGCAGGAAGGCCGGAACCCAGAAAGAGTGGATGACATCGCGGGAGTTCAGCTCCAGGTCAACCGACTTGCCAACGGGCAAGTACAGCGTGGGAAGCAGGTCCTTGTTGACCTCGTTGCCGGTCAGGTGGGCCTGAACGCCGGCCTCGTGGAGGTCTTCGTTAATGACCTCGCCCTTTTTGTAGTTGAAGTCCCAAGCCCACTGCTTGCCGCGGACGTCAACGACGACGTCTGCCGGCTGTGAGCGGTCATCGATCGCGCGCTGGTCTTGGTCGGTGAAGTAGAAGAACACCAGCACCATGAACAGCGGGATGGTCAAATAGAAGACCTCAAGCGGCAGGTTGTAGCTGAGCTGCTTCGGGAATCCCGTGGTGCCCTTACGGCGGCGGTAAGCGATGATGCACCAGACCAGAAGGCCCCACGTGATGATACCGACTGCCAAGGCGGCGATCCATGAGTTGACCCAGAGGTCCATGATCCGGTCAGTGTGGTTGGTCGTGCCGCGCTCTGTTGGCAGCCAACCCTTCTCTACCTCTGGTGAACATCCAGTCAAAACCAACGCGCCGGCTAGTGCCAAGCCAGTGATCGAGGTGATCTTTATGCGTCGGCTGCCGGTTCGGTTCTGCGAACTCACAGACGGCCCTTCCTCTTGTTGCTGTCTCCCGGCAGGCCAAAGGCCACCGGGCACACTAAAAGTTTTACTACCCGATGTAGAGCTTACCGCTATGAAGCGGTTTTCGCGCACATGTCGGCGCCGTGGCTCCGAATGCGTTGGAACGCATGCAGAGGGGCGCCGACATGCGGCGATAGCTCACGTCAGTGGAACGAGTCGCCGCAAGCGCAAGACCCGCCGGCGTTCGGGTTATCAATGGTGAAGCCCTGCTTCGAGATGGTGTCCTCAAAGTCGATGCTGGCCCCACTCAGGTATGGGACGCTCATCTTGTCCACTACCACCTCAACGCCGTCGTAGTCACGGACGGCGTCGCCGTCGAGCAGACGCTCGTCGAAGTAGAGCTGGTAGATCAAGCCGGAGCAGCCGCCCGGCTGGACTGCAACGCGCAGACGCAGATCGGTGCGCCCTTCCTGTTCGAGGAGGCTGCGGACTTTGCCTGCTGCGACATCGGTCAGATTGACCTCGTGCGTGGGAAGCTCCTCGTCGGGGACGAGCTGTGCTCCGGTGCTGTTTTCGTTGGTTGCAGTGCTCATTGGCCTACCTTCTTATGACGCTCCTGGCGGCGGCGCCGGAACGCAGCCTGCCCTTACCCAATTACGTACGGGTTATAGCTCCATGCTACGTCGCGCAGACGCTGAGCTATAACTTCTGACGTAACCACGGACCGCATTTACTTGTTCCCGGCGTGCCCCGCCATCCATAAACGACACACCTATACGCCATTGCGATGCTTAGCGATCAAGGCCTTCGGCATTAAACCGCGCCAGCATCAGCGACTCCGCCAGCACAGCATGACGGAAATCGCCGATGTGCAGTGATTCGTTGGCACTGTGGGCGCGGGAATCCGGATCCTCTACACCTGTCACCAGAATCTGGACATCGGGATACATCTCGGTCAGGTCGGCAATGAACGGGATGGAACCGCCGATTCCCATTTCCACTGGTGGGACTCCCCAGGCCTCCCCCAGGGCCCAGAGTGCCACCCCGGCAGCTGCTGAGGACGTATCGGTCGCGAAGGCATTGCCCCGCTCCCCCGGCGTGAATGTTACTTCGGCACCGAACGGTGCGCGGGACTCAACGTGGTTCTTCAAAGCCTCCATGGCGGCGTCGGGATCTTGTCCGGGGGCCAGCCGCATGCTGAACTTGGCCCGGGCCGCGGGAATGAGCGTATTTGAGGCAACGGCAACGGCGGGAACATCCATGCCGATGATGGACAGCGCCGGCTTTGTCCACAAACGGGAGCCGATCGTCCCGCTCCCGGCGAGTTTGACGCCGTCGAGAACTGAAGCGTCGGCGCGGTATTCGGCCTCCGTCAGGTCAACCGCAACGTTGTCATTTCCAACAAGGCCGGCCACGGCGACATTTCCTTCGTCGTCGTGGAGGGTCGCGATGAGACGGGACAGCAGGGTGGGGGCGTCCAGCACCGGGCCACCGTACATTCCCGAATGCACCGCATGCTCCAGCACACGGACTTCGAAGGTGCCATCCACGAGCCCGCGCAGGCTGGTGGTCAAGGCGGGAATGCCCACCTTCCAGTTGCTGGAGTCCGCCACCACGATCACATCGGAGCGGAGAAGCTCGCGATGTTCCTCAAGGAATGTCCGAAACGTGGGCGAGCCCGCTTCTTCCTCGCCTTCAAAGAAGAAGGTCACGCCGAGGCCAAACTCATCCCCCAGGACCTGCGTCGCAGCAGCGTAAGCCGCCAGATGGGCCATGATGCCGGCTTTATCGTCAGCCGCGCCGCGACCATGGAGCCGGCCTTCCCGTTCCTCCGCAATGAAAGGCTCGGAGGTCCATAGAGTCCGGTCGCCTGGCGGCTGGACATCATGGTGCGCGTACAAGAGAATCGTGGGCTTACCGTCGCGGGCGGGACGGCGGGCGACGACGGCGGGACCGCCGGGCGTTCCATCCAATTTGTCGCAGCGCAGAATTCGGACGTCATCCATTCCCGTTGCCCTTACCAAGGAGGCGACAGCTTCGGCGCTGCGATCCAGTTCGGCGGGGTCGAAGCTTGGCCACGCGATTCCCGGGATACCGACGAGGTCCTTCAAGGAGCCAAGAGTCGCGCTGAATGATTCATCGACTGCTTTAGCCAAAGCGGCTATGGCTTCGGAGTGGATGGCCTCGTTGGACGACGGATCCTCAGTGCTGTGGCCGGAGTTCCGTCGCTGATTCTGCGGGATCTCCGCATGTTTTGATGTCATGCCCAAACTTTACAGCTGACCAGGAGACGGCAAAGGAAGGCGCGATGGGCTCCCACCTCGAAGGACGCCACGGGCTCCCGTAATCTGCGCCACCTTCCTGCGGGGTATTCTGTATGGGTGTTCGGACGCAAAAAGGAAGAGCCCAGCGCTCAAGCAGTAGTTGACCAGGCGCATGCCGCCGCCCAGGAACCGGGTGCCGGAAAGGGCGCCCCTACCCCCAAGCGGAAGGACCAGGAGGCAGCTCGAAAGCGCCCGTTGGTGCCCACTGACCGCAAGGCTTCCAAGGAGGCCGAACGCGTAGCGATTCAGGACCAGCGCCAGAAGATGCGGCAAGCACTGGATACAGGTGACGAAAAGTACCTCCCCCTGAGGGACAAGGGTCCCCAGAAGCGTTTCGTTCGGGATTATGTGGACGCCCGGTTCAGCCTCGGCGAATACCTGATGTTCGGCGCCCTGCTCTTCGTGGTGATCTCGCTGATTATCCCGGCCACCAGTTCACAGATCACCTACGTCCTGGTTGGATTCTGGATCATGTTCCTTGCCGTCTTTGTGGATGTTTTCATCCTTTCGCGCAAGCTCCGCAAGCGCCTGGGCGAGAAGTTCGGTGAAGTCGAGCGTGGATCAGTCTGGTATGGATGCATGCGCGCTCTGCAGTTCCGCAAGCTCCGCCTCCCCAAGCCGCAGGTCAAGCGCGGCCAATACCCCGCTTAGCGCCACGCCGAAGAGGCCCCAACCCACTACTTACAACCCACTACTTATACGAAGACCCCGGACCATTGGTCCGGGGTCTTCGTATTGGGCCTTCGTGTTGGTTCGTTCCTGGGTAGAACGTTTTGACTAGCGCGAGGCCCGCTTCCGGATCTTGACGAGGCCCTTGTTGATGCGCGATGCCCAGAACGGGCCCTCGTAGAGGAACGCGGTGTAGCCCTGCACCAGGGTTGCCCCTGCATTCAAACGGTCCTGGACATCCTGGGCTGACTCCACGCCGCCCACGGCAATGAGTACGAGCTGATCTCCCACGGCGTCCTTGAGTCGTCGCAGGACCTCCAGTGATCGCTGCTTCAGCGGGGCACCTGAAAGCCCGCCGGCTCCCAGTGATCCAACCTTTGCAGCATCAGTGGCGAGGCCGTCCCGGGCAATGGTGGTGTTGGTTGCGATGATGCCGTTCAGCTTGAGGTCAAGCGCAAGCCGGGCGACGTCGTCGATGTCCTCATTGCTCAGGTCAGGCGCAATCTTGACCAGGAGTGGAACATGGCGACCAGCAGCTTCATCTGCCGCATCCCCCACGGCCCGGAGCAGCGGCCGAAGAGTTTCCACGTTCTGGAGCAACCGTAGCCCCGGCGTGTTGGGCGAACTGACGTTGACCACCAGGTAGTCGGCGGCGGGAGCGAGGCTCCGGGCGCTGACGAGGTAGTCTTCTGTGGCCTCATCCAGCTCAACAACTTTCGTCTTACCGATGTTGACACCAATCACGGGTCGTACATCGGCGTGGAGGCGCTGCAGTGCAGCTTTCGCCGACTTGAGTCGCGGAGCCACTGCTGCTGCACCATCGTTATTGAAACCCATGCGGTTGATGACGGCGCGGTCCTCAATCAATCGGAACAAACGCGGCTTTTCGTTGCCCGGCTGCGCCTGCCCGGTGATGGTTCCGACCTCTACATGGCCAAACCCCAGATCGGCCAGCGCTTCGATTCCGTGGCCTTCCTTGTCAAAGCCGGCCGCCAAGCCGAAGGGAGAGGGGAACGTCAACCCAAAAGCTTCAGTTCGAAGGGACGCATCCGGAGCTGTGATCCTGGCAAGAACCCGGCCTGCACCGGTGCGGTGGGCCGCCCGGATCGCTTGAAAGCCGATCTTGTGTGCTTTCTCGGCATCCATCCAGGAGAAGGCGAGCTTGAAGAAGGTGGGGTAAACACGCATGGTCCTAGTTTTCCGGTTTACTGACAACTCACCAAACCCGTGACCTTGCCTGCGGCTAGCATGTAGGCATGCCGCTACAAGATCGTGATGCAGATCATGGGAATCGAATCCTCGCGGACGTCATCGTAGTAGGTGCAGGCTTGTCCGGGCTGGTAGCGGCAGCAACTGCTTACGCGGCAGGCAAGCGCGTGGCGATCCTGGACCAGGAACCAGCGGCATCCCTGGGTGGGCAGGCGCATTGGTCCTTCGGGGGCCTGTTCATGGTTGACACCCCGGAGCAGCGCCGGCTCGGTGTCAGGGATAGCCCTGAGTTGGCGCTCTCGGACTGGATGGCCTCCGCAGGCTTTGACCGAGCAGACGACGCGACAGCGCGGCAGTGGGCCGAAGCCTATGTCCAGTTTGCTTCTGGTGAGAAGCGCGCCTGGCTGAAGAGCCTCGACGTCGGCATCTTCCCTTTGGTGCAATGGGCAGAACGCGGGGGTTACGGCCCCCAGGGACATGGAAACACTGTTCCCCGGTTCCACGTCACGTGGGGAACGGGCCCCGCCCTCGTGGAACCGTTTCTGGCCAAGGTGCAGGAAGGTGTCCAGGCCGGGAGGGTGTCGCTGCACTTCCGGCACAGGGCTACTTCATTGACGACGGCGGCCGGCCGGGTGGCGGGCGTCTCGGGCCAGATACTGGAACCCTCGACGGCGATACGCGGCCAAGCGTCCTCGCGAACCGCCGTCGGGGGTTTCGAGGCCACGGCGGGCGCTGTCGTGGTGACCACAGGCGGCATCGGTGGCAATCACGAGACCGTGCGTCGGCAATGGCCGGGCAACGCCGCACCGGTCGACATGCTCAGCGGTGTTCCCGCATCAGTGGATGGTGATTTCCTTCCTGTTGCGGAATCCCTCGGTGCAGCATTGGTGAATGGAGACCGCATGTGGCACTACCCCGAGGGAATCCACAACTACGATCCCGTGTGGCCCAAGCACGGCATCCGCATCCTTCCGGGTCCATCATCCCTGTGGTTGGATGCCGAAGGGCGACAGTTGCCCGCACCTCTGTTTCCGGGCTTCGATTCCCTTGGCGCGCTTCGCCACATCGTCGCCACTGGTCACAGCCATTCGTGGTTCGTCCTGAACCGCACCATTGCGCTGAAGGAACTCGCCCTTTCCGGCTCCGAGCAGAACCCGGACCTGACCGGGAGGGACGTGTCACTGCTCGTTTCCCGACTGAAACCAGGCAGCGATACTCCCATACAACGGTTCCTGGACAAAGGCATTGACTTCATTCAGGGGTCCTCACCCCATGACCTTGCCGGGAAAATGAACGCACTCACGGGGAATCAACTGATCAACGCTGACCAGTTGGACGCGCTGGTGCGGGCCCGCGACCTTCAAGTGGCAAGCGGGCTGGGCAAGGACCCCCAATTGGCTGCTATCCGGGCGGCCCGCCGTTTTGCCACTGACAAACTGATGCGGGTGGCTCCCCCGCACCGCCTGGCCGATCCTGCCCACGGACCGCTCATTGCGATCAGGCTGTCCGTCCTGACAAGGAAAAGCCTGGGAGGGCTGCAGACTGACCTTCGCTCCCGGGTCCTGGACCAGGAAGGCCGGGTGATCCCGGGCCTTTACGCAGCCGGCGAAGCGGCAGGCTTCGGCGGAGGCGGTATCCACGGGTACAGGGCGCTGGAGGGAACTTTCCTGGGTGGATGTCTTTTCACCGGCAGGGCCGCGGGACGCGATGCAGCGGCGAGTGTCTAAGCTGAAGGCATGGATTGGTCGACCGACATACTGGGAATGGACTTCCAGTCATGCGCCTTGGACGTGGAAGGACCTGACGGTATGGTGCGCCGTGCAACCTTGGTCCGTCACCGGCCGGAGTCGACCACTCAGGAGGGCCAGGCAACGCACGGCGCATTGCTGTTCCTGCATGGCTGGAGCGACTACTTCTTCAACGTGGAACTTGCCAGGTTTTGGGCAGGGCACGGGTACGAATTCTATGCATTGGACATGCACAACCATGGAAGGAGCCTGACTTCAGGTTCGCCGGGCGGATACGTGGCCAACCTTGGCGACTACGACGCCGAAATCAGCCGTGCACTCGAGGTCATCCACAGCGACAGCCTGGGACCTCGCCGGAACGGCGTTGCCATGATGGGCCATTCCACCGGAGGCCTCATCGCAGCATTGTGGACGAGCAAGCACCCAGGCCAGGTGCAACACCTGATACTCAACAGTCCTTGGCTCGAAATGCATGGCAACTCGATTGTCAGGCGCGCCGCCCAAGTCATGGTGGGACCCATTGCCAGGGTCCGGCCCGAGATGGTCTTAAGGCTGCCGGAGCGTGGATTCTACTTCCGTAGCATCAGCAATACCGCCGAAGGCGAATGGCCGCTGGATGAAAAGTACCGGCCACCCCTGGCCTTTCCCGTCAGGGCCGGTTGGCTTAGCGCCGTCCTGGCCGGCCACTCACAGGTTGCACGCGGCCTGGACCTGGACATCCCGGTCCTGGTTCTGACATCGGCCGCCAGCGCCAACGGAATGGTGTGGCAGGAGTCCATGCGGCGTTCGGATGCTGTACTGGACGTCGGCATCATCGCACTGCGCGCCATGGCCTTGGGTCGCAGCGTGACTCTGGAAAGAGTGGATGGCGGGCTGCATGATGTCTTCCTGTCCGCACCCAACGTCCGGGCAGATGCCTATGCGAGGCTTTCACGATGGATTCGCGGGTACATGGAAAGTGACTTGCCGCAGGTACGGCAGGAAGGGGACGCATGACCACCACTGAAGAGTCGGTATCCCTGTGGCAACCGGACATCCTGGGCGCCGGATACGAACGTCTGGAACTCCCCCTGTCTCCTGACGAGGAGGGCGCGGTCAAAGCAACACTCGTCCGGCATGTCCCGCCAGTCACAGCCCCAACTCCTCACGGCATCCTTGATTTCTTCTCCACCTTCACGCAACGCAGGCGACGTACGGCGTCCATGGATCCCACGGGGGCGCCACGAGTGGTTCTCTACCTGCACGGCTGGGCTGACTACTTCCTCCAGACCGAACTCGCGGAGTACCTGACGGCGTCCGGCTTTCATTTCTACGCGCTCGATCTTCGGAAATTTGGGCGGAGCCTGCTACCCGGTCAGACGCCCGGATACACCACCGATCTGGCTGTCTACGACGAAGACATCGAAGCAGCCTTGCTGGAGATCGAACGGGACGTTGTGGCCAGGACCAACAGTCCAGCGTCGCCAACCATTCATATGCTCGCGCACTCCTTGGGGGGCCTGATTGCTTCTTTATGGGCGGACCGCCATCCAGGCAGGATCGGGACACTTGTCCTGAACTCGCCATGGCTGGAGCTCCAGGGCAGCAGCCTGATTCGCAGCATCGCCATGCACCTGGTGGAGCCCTTCGCGCGAACCGACCCCAAGCGTCCGTTCAGGTTCCCCGAGATGCCTGCCTACTGGGAGAGCGTCAGCAACCAAGCCCACGGCGAGTGGCTGCTGGATCCCGTCTGGCGTCCGCGTGGCTCATTCCCCATCCGCGCTGGTTGGACAAAGGCAGTGCTTGCCGGCCACAAAGCGGTAGAGCGAAAACTCAACATCGATGCCCCGGTGCTGGTCCTTTTATCGGGCCGGACCCGGATCCAGGCCGAATGGACGTCAGACCTCATGAGGGCCGATGCCGTGATCGACGTCGAGGAGACATCCCGGCGCGCGTTGGGCCTGGGCAGGAGAACGGCTGTGTTCCGCTACCCAGGGGCGCTGCACGACATCTTCTTGTCGCGGAGGACCATCCGCCAACAGGCGTACCGTGATGTGTCGGTCTGGCTTTCGTCTTACCCGTATTGAAGTAGCAGGCCCATGCTAGTTTCCGGCTGGCGCTGCGTCGACTGCCCCGCCGTAGCGGCGATCCCGCTTGGCATAAATCTCGACGGCGTCCCAGAGTGTGCGCCTGTCGACGTCAGGCCACAACGTGTCCATGAAGACGAATTCGGCGTATGCGGACTGCCACAGCAGGAAGTTTGACAACCTCTGCTCCCCGGAACTGCGCAGGAAGAGGTCCACATCGGGGAGGTCCGGCTCGTCCAGGTACTTCTGGATGGTCTTTTCCGTCACCGATCCCGGCTTGAGGTGCCCGGCGGCAACGTCCTCAGCTATGGCCGAGACGGCGTCGGCGATTTCTGCCCGACCGCCGTAATTAACACACATGGTCAACGTGCAGGTGTCGTTGGCCTTGGTGAATTCTTCGGCCTCTTCAAGCTCACGGATCACCGAGCCCCAGAGCCGGGGCCGTCGACCGGCCCAGCGGATCCGGACTCCCCATTCATCGAGTTGGTTCCGCTGGCGACGTAGCACATCCTTGTTAAATCCCATCAGGAAGCGGACTTCCTCTGGGGACCGCCGCCAATTCTCGGTGGAAAACGCATACACGCTGACGTATTTGATGCCTAGTTCAATGGCTCCGGCCATAACGTCCAGCAGTGCCGGCTCGCCGGCCTTGTGCCCCTCAATTCGCGGCAGTCCCCGCTGGTTGGCCCAACGTCCATTGCCATCCATGACAATCGCTACATGCTGCGGAATAAGTTCATCTGGAATCGTCGGCGGAACGGCACCTGAAGGATGTCCGTAAGGGGCCACTACGGGCGAAGTCCGCGCCCGGGTTGTCTTGCTTTTCTTTCCAAGTGCCACAGTCAGCTTCGCTCCACGTGTTTGAGTGATTTCAAGGCGCGTTCCAAATGCCATTGCAGGTAACTGGCCACCAGTCCGGCCGCTTCGCGTCGATGCCGCGAATCCGAGGCGTCAGCGACGCTCCAATCCCCGGTCAGGAGGGCTCCGAGCAACACCACGGTTTCCGGCGCCGGAGCCGGTGAGCCGGGCGGGCGGCAATCGCCACACACCATACCCCCCAGTGGCGCGGCAAAGGCCGTGTGTAGTCCGGGCCTGCCGCACCGGGCGCAATCAGTAAAGCTCGGCGCCCATCCGCCAGTGGCCAACGCGCGCAAGAGATAGGAGTCCAGAATAAGTTCCGGAGCATGGTCCGAGCGGCTGAGCGCGGCCAGGGCACCTACCAGGAGGTTGTACTGGGCGGTGCCGGACTCGGCGTCCGCGTCTGTAAGCTTCTCGGCTGTCTCTGTCATGGCAGCAGCTACAGTAAAGCGGCCATAGTCCGCTGCAATGCTGCTCCCATAGGCGCCTTTGGCAACAGCCTGGGTGACGATATCCAGAGTCCGGCCAGAGATGAGCTGCAAGTCCGCCACCATGAACGGTTCCAGCCGGGCGCCGAAACGGCTGGTGGTCCTCCGCACACCTTTTGCGACCGCACGTACTTGCCCGTGATGCTTGGTCAGCAGGGTAATAATCCGATCTGCCTCGCCCAACTTATGGGTGCGGAGCACAACGGCATCGTCCCGGTAGGACCGTGCTGCAAATGAGGAGGGATTGGCCACAACTAATCTTCGCACTAAGCCAGTGGCCAAGGAGGACCACAAGCCCGTGTGGTGACGGTATTTCCCGTCACCACACGGTCCAGGCGTTAGGCCCGGGCGTCCCGAACTGCCCGGTTTACAGCCGAGATGAGTGCCTTGAGTGAAGAAGTGGTGGTGCTGGGGTCGATTCCCACGCCCCAGAGGACACGTTCGCCCACCGCGCATTCAACATAAGCAGCCGCGCTTGCGCTGCCGCCCTCTGACAATGCATGTTCGCTGTAGTCGAGCACACGGACATCAACGCCGTCGTGGTGCAGGATGTCCAGGAGCGCGGCGATTGGGCCGTTACCATGGCCGGTCCTGCGCACCTCTACGCCATCGATCCGCAGATTTGCGTTCATGGTCATGGCGCCGGTCTCATCCGTTTCCGTGCTTACGCTGCCCAGGGAGTACCGGCCCCACTGGGCTTGTTCCTCATCGGAGGGCAGGTATTCGTCCTGGAAGATCTGCCAGAGCTGTGCCCCGCTGACCTCGCCACCAACAGCATCTGTCCGGCGCTGGATGACGCCGGAGAATTCAATCTGGGCGCGCCGCGGCAGATCGAGATTGTGCTCGTTCTTCAGCAGGTATGCCACGCCGCCCTTGCCGGACTGCGAGTTGACCCGGATGACGGCTTCATAGCTTCGGCCCAGATCCTTGGGATCAATAGGCAGGTACGGAACCTGCCAGGTGAAATCGTCCACGGGTACGCCTGCCGCGGCAGCATCCTTCTCGAGTGCTTCGAAGCCCTTCTTGATGGCGTCCTGGTGCGAGCCGGAAAAGGCAGTGAAGACGAGGTCGCCACCATAGGGCGAACGTTCGGGAACCGGCAACTGGTTGCAGTACTCAACCGTGCGGCGGATCTCGTCGATATCAGAGAAGTCGATCATGGGGTCCACGCCCTGGACAAACATGTTCAAGCCCAGGGTGACGAGGTCAACGTTTCCCGTGCGCTCACCATTGCCGAACAGGCAGCCCTCAATGCGGTCTGCTCCAGCCAGGTAGCCGAGTTCCGCGGCAGCAACGCCGGTACCACGATCGTTGTGCGGGTGCAGTGAAATGATGATGCCGTCGCGGGGATGCAGATTGCGGTGCATCCACTCAATGGAGTCGGCATAGACGTTGGGAGTTGCCATCTCCACCGTGGCCGGCAGGTTGATAATGACCTGCTTGTCCGCTGATGCTTCAAAAACATCTGCAATCGCATTGCAAACGCGGGCTGCATACTCCAGCTCGGTTCCGGTGAACGACTCCGGAGAGTACTCGTAGGTGATGTGGGTATCGGTCAGCGTCTCTTCATACTTCTTGCACAGGCGGGCACCCTGCAGGGCGATATCAAGGATGCCGTCCTCGTCCTGGTTGAAGACAACCCGGCGCTGCAGCACAGAAGTGGAGTTATACAGGTGCACGATCGCCTGCTTGGCACCCACCAAGGACTCGTAAGTCCGTTCAATCAGGTGTTCACGCGCCTGGGTGAGGACCTGAATAGTGACATCGTCCGGAATATGGCCGCCTTCGATCAGCTGCCGAACGAAATCAAAGTCGGTCTGGGATGCGGAGGGAAACCCAACCTCGATCTCCTTGTATCCCATGTTGACCAGCAGCTGGAACATCTTCAGCTTGCGCGCCGGGCTCATGGGATCGATCAGCGCCTGGTTACCATCGCGCAGGTCCACTGCACACCAGCGTGGGGCCTTGGTGATGACTTTGTCCGGCCAAGTACGATCCGGAACTTCGACAGTGATCTGGTCCTGGAACGGCAGGTAGCGGTGAATCGGCATACCGGAGGGCTTTTGTGCATTACGCATGTCGTGTTGGCCTTTTCTCTAAGATCTAAATGAAAGCTTAGCCGGGCACAACTAAACTCCGCGGCGAGGGTGGCCCAGCTTTCAGATAGCTTTCAGGCCTCGCCGCGGCAGCTAAGAAGAAGCATTCCCGCACGCACAAGTTCACAGTAACACGGTGCGTATGATGACATTGCAACACCTCATGCAACGTCCACTATGCAGACGCAGCGACGGTGGCAACGCCGGCTGCAGCGTCCATTCAAGGAGCCACAGTGCCACAGTCGGGGATCACTCTTTCCAACATCGATCACAGCGTCCGGCCGCAGGACGATCTCTACCAGCACGTCAACGGTGCATGGCTGAACAGCACGACGATCCCTGACGACCGCCCGCTGGAAGGCACCTTCACCGCTCTGCGGGACGAGGCAGAATTGGCTGTCAAGGCGATCATCGAGGAAGCCGCGAACAAGGGAGCATCAGCCTCCGGCATCGAACAGAAGGTCGGCGGACTTTACGCGAGCTTCATGGATGAGGCCGCGGCAGAGGCGAAGGGACTCGAACCCTTGCAGGAGCGACTGGAGGAAGTCCGGTCAGTGGGTTCGGCAGAGGAATTTGCGGCGTTACTGGGCCGGCTGTTCCGGTGCGACGTGTCCGGTTTGTTCTCCATCTACCCGGCACCCGACGCCGGCAACCCGGAGCGGATTCTTCTGTACATCGGCCAAGGCGGCCTCGGTCTCCCGGACGAGTCCTACTATCGCGATGAAAAGTTTGCGCCGATAGTGGCCGCCTACGGTGAATACGTCACCAAGTTGTTCCGCCTCGCCGGAGTTGCAGACGCAGAAGCCGCGGCTGGCCGCATCGTTGCCTTGGAAAAGGCCCTCGCATCCCACCACTGGGACAACGTCACCCTTCGGGATCCCCAAAAGACATACAACCTGAAAACGGCGGAAGAAGCAGCGAAGCTGTTCCCCTTGTTGGATACCTGGTTTGAGGCTGGCCGCGTCGATGCCGGCAAACGCGGCGAGATCGTGGTCAGCACGCCGGACTTCTTTGCCGGCGCAGCAGCGCTTCTGGAATCGGAACCCCTTGCCGTCTGGAAGGAATGGCTGACCCTGAGGGTGCTCAGCTCCGCGGCGCCTTACCTGTCCTCGGAGTTTGTGGACACGAACTTCGACTTCTACGGGACCACACTCAGTGGCACACCACAGAACAAGGAGCGCTGGAAGCGCGGCGTGGCCGTCGTCGAGGCAGCACTTGGCGAGGCAGTGGGCCAAATCTACGTGGAGCGCCATTTCCCCGAGGGCCACAAGGCAAGGATGCAAACTCTCGTGGCCAATCTGATCGAGGCCTACCGGGAAAGCATTTCTTCCCTTGAGTGGATGGGTGAGGACACAAAGGCCGAAGCCCTTAAGAAGCTGGACGCGTTCCGCCCCAAGATTGGTTTCCCTGAGAAGTGGATCGACTACTCCGCCGTTGAGATCGACCCCAATGACCTCTTGGGTAACGTTGAGCGGGCCCACGACGCCGACGTCGATCGCCACCTGGATGAAATCGGCAAGCCGGTGGACTTGGACAAGTGGCTCATGACGCCACAGACCGTGAACGCCTACTACCACCCGATGCTGAACGAAATCGTGTTCCCCGCCGCTATCCTCCAGCCCCCGTTCTTCACGGCAGAAGCAGACGACGCCGTGAACTACGGCGGCATTGGTGCTGTGATCGGGCATGAGATCGGCCATGGATTCGATGACCAGGGATCCCAATTCGACGGAAGCGGAGCCCTCCGCAATTGGTGGACGGAAGAGGACAGGACGGCCTTCGAAGCCCGCACGGCAAAGTTGGTTGCCCAATTCGACGCCCTATCCCCGTACGCGGCACCTGACCACAAGGTCAACGGCAAACTGACGCTGGGTGAGAACATCGGTGACCTGGGGGGACTCACCATTGCGTACAAGGCCTACCTGCTCAGCCTCGATGGTGCCGAGCCCGAGGTCCTGGATGGTTTCACCGGCCAGCAACGGTTCTTCATGTCCTGGGCTGCCGGCTGGCGCCAGGTGATCCGGGCCGAGGAAGCGATCCGCAGGCTTGCTACCGATCCACACTCCCCCAACGAGTTCCGCACCAATGCGATTGCCCGGAACCTCGACGCCTTCCACGAAACATTCCAGGTCAACGATCAAGACCGGATGTGGATGGCACCTGAGGACAGAGTCAGCATCTGGTAAAGCCACTACGAAGAATGGCCGGGCCCCGTGTGTGAACCGGGTCCGGCCATTCGTCTTTGGTCCTGCCTTTACCGCCAACTGCGCTGCGCTGACTGCTATTGGGTGATGTAGAGCGGGTTCACCTGTTGGCAGACTGCTTCTTTGGCCGTCTGGTTGACAACATCGGGCGGAACCGAGGCCGCCCCGTAGGCTGTCCCCGTTGCGAAGTCCGTACCCACGTAGAGCTGCACGCCCGAAACTCCCCGGGCTTGCTGAACCTGTGCCGCCGGGATGCCGAACAGCGTGGCAACGTCCGTAGCAACATCAGCGAAGTCCGGACCGTAGTAGACCACAGTCTTCTCCACTGGGTTTGCCAAATATGACACTGACTGTGTAAATCCATTGCCGGTCAGGGTCGCCAGGATTTCCTGTGCCCTGGTCCCAACTCCGCTGCCGTTGGCGACTGCCACTGGCTGGATGGCTTTGTTATAAGCCGGGACGGAAGGGGCAGCGGTGGTAGGCGCCGCCGAAGGTGTTCCGTCCCCGGGCGCTGTTGGAGCCGGGCTCGAGGTTGCTCCGGGATTTGTCAGGTCCAGATCGGCGCGAAGGGCCGCGAAGAGCTGTGATGCCTGGGGCTCAACGAGTTCCAACCGGTTGGGGTCCAATGCGGCCGGCTGGGTGGGGACGGCGACAAACGCGACCTTGGAGACATCAATGTCCTTCAACCTTCCACCAATCGTCAACAGCGATGGCACGGACGCCAACCCCTCATCGACGGTGAGGTTTTGCGTGACGACGTCAGCGATCTGCAGGAGCCTTTGCGGATTGCCGAGCGTGCCGTCGGCCTTCAGCTTCCGCGTCAGTGATGAAAGAAATGCCTGCTGGCCCTTGATTCGGCCGAGGTCGCCACCGTCTCCGAAGGCATGCCGGGTACGCAGGAATGCCAGGGCCTGCTCGCCTTCGACCTGGGAGTTGCCCTTCGCCAAACGAAGATGGGAGTCGGGATCAAAGACGGGATCACTGACACAAACATCCACTCCGCCGACGGCCTTGGAGAGTTCCTTCACCGCGTTGAAGTCCGCCATCATGAAGTGATCAATTTCCAGGCCGGTGAGCTTATTGATCGTGTCCACAGCGCAGCCGATTCCGGCTTCTGCCATGGCTTCGTTGATCATCACGCCGCTCCGCGCCGGGAACGTCTGATTGTTGGTGTGGTCCGTGCACTGGGGCACATCAACCAGGAGGTCACGTGGGAAACTCATGACGCTGACCCGTTTATTGTCCGCAGAAATGTCCAGCAGCATCATGACATCCGAGTGGCCGTAGCCCGTGGAATCGTCCGCGTTGCCGTACTGGGAGTTTTTCCCATCCCGGGTATCCGATCCGAGGATAAGAATCTGCAGGCGGTCCGATTTGTCATTGACCACGGCGTCACTGCTATCGCGTGATTCGGCCGCGGATAGCGGGGCCTTGGTGATGTTGGTCTGTAGCCGGATAAACCAGAAGGCTGCAAAAGCAACGCCGGCAACGAGAGCCACCGACACGAGGCCGGTAACAATCTTTAGCCACAACGGAAGCCCCTTGGGCGCGTTCATGTGGCGCGGAGTTCCCTCGGGGTCCTCCCCATGGCGCGCCGCATCGGGAGCAGCGGTGCCGGGGCCCAGTGGGCGGGCGTCACGACGTCGCACTATTCGGTTACCTTTCCTCAAACACGTGGATCCCCGCAATCATAGTGGCCGATTCTGGGAAGTTCCTTATCGAGCCCAGGCCACGCCGTTGCCGTGACGCCGGGTCAGAAGCCGAGTTTTACCAATTGTTTGGGATCCCGCTGCCAGTCTTTGGCAACCTTGACATGCAAATCCAGGTAGATCCTGGTTCCCAGGAGCGTCTCGATTCCCTTACGCGCATTGGTTCCGACTTCCCGCAGCCTGCTGCCACCCTTACCGATGATGATGGCTTTCTGGGAAGGCCGCTCCACGTAAAGATTGACGCGGACGTCCAGCAAGGGATTGTCCTCCGTACGTCCTTCTCGGGGCACGATTTCCTCAACGACGACGGCAAGGGAGTGGGGAAGTTCATCCCGGACACCTTCGAGGGCGGCTTCGCGGATGAGTTCAGCAATCATGACGGCCTCGGGCTCGTCGGTCAGCTCGCCATCCGGGTAAAGGGGCGGCGACGACGGCATGTGCCCGATAAGTACGTCGGCAACGGTGGATACCTGGAAACCATCGGCGGCAGAAACGGGAACGATATCCGCCCAGCCTTGTTCTCCGAGGACTTCACGGCCCAGAGCAGCAACTGCGAGCAACTGTTCCGTCAGTGCCTGCCGGTCCACCAGGTCAGTCTTAGTCACAATGGCAACAATGGGCTTGCGGCCCACGGCAGCCAGTTGAGCGGCGATGTACTTATCGCCGGGACCGATCTTCTCATTGGCCGGCAAGCAGAAGCCGATGGCGTCCACCTCGGACAACGTGTCAGCCACGAGGTCGTTGAGCCGCTTTCCCAAAAGCGTGCGGGGCCGGTGGAGGCCGGGGGTATCAACCAGGATCAGTTGTGCGTCCTCGCGGTGGACGATGCCACGGATCGTGTGGCGGGTGGTCTGCGGTTTGGCCGATGTAATGGCCACCTTCTGCCCCACCAACGCATTTGTCAGCGTGGACTTACCCGCGTTGGGGCGGCCAACGAGGACCGAGAATCCGGCGTGGAAGCCACCGAAATCGTCATCGGCGTCTAATTTCTTATTTTGCTTGCTCACGTGGAACTCCCTGTTGCGTTGTGTCTGCCTCATCGAGAAGGTCTTCAAAGTCAGTGTCTTCCTTTGGCATGGCTGCCGCAATGATGTGGCTGACCCGGTTTCGGCGACCCTCAAGCCTATCTGCCTTTAGCGACACACCGTTCACTTCAACCGAGCTCCCGACGATCGGAACCTGGCCAAGAGCCTTGGCAAGGAGGCCGCCAACGGTGTCCACTTCGTCGTCGTCGAGGTCGATATCGAACAGCTCCCCGAGGTCATCAATGCTCATGCGGGCACTGACACGGTAGGTTCCGTCGCCGAGGTCCACCGCTTCTTCCGCAGCAGAATCGTACTCGTCAACGATCTCTCCTACGATTTCCTCGATGAGATCCTCCAAAGTCACCAGGCCCGCGGTGCCGCCGTACTCATCGATAACGATGGCCACGTGGGTGGATTCCTTCTGCAGTTCCTTCAAGAGGTCGCTCACGGGCTTTGATTCCGGGACGTACCGAACATCCCGGGCGAGAGAATCGACGTCGTGCGCTTGCAGTCCGGGTTCGCCGCGATGCATCGCCGCAGCAACGTCCTTGAGGTAGAGAATGCCGCGGATCTGGTCCGTGTTTTCGCCAATGACCGGTATCCGCGAGTAGCCGGAGCGGAGGAAAAGGGCCATGGCCGCTTCGAGGTCCGATCCCGTCCCGATGCTGACGATGTCCGTGCGCGGAACCATGACCGAGCGAACCAACGTATCGCCGAAGTCAAAGACCGAGTGGATGAGCTCTGCCTCGTTGTCTTCGATCATGTCCGATTCCGCCGCCCGGTCCACGAACTCGCGGAATTCTTCCTCGCTGACAAACGCGTCATCACCGCCGGGGGCTCCGGGCGCGACTGCGCTCCCCAACGCGACAAGCCAGCCGGGAATCGGTCCGAGGATCCAGCAGAGGAACCTGATCAGCGGCGCGGTAAACCGGACGACGGGACCCGAATGCGCGCGCCCCAACTGCCGTGGCGAGACGCCAACCAAGACGAATCCGATGACAGCCATGATGCCGGTCGCCGCCAGGCCTGCAAGCCACACGTTGTCCAGCAAACTGTGCATGACGACAGCGACGGCGACTGCTGCAGCCATCTCGAACCACACGCGCCAGAACCGCAGGGCACGCATATGTGCGACGGGGTTCTTGAGGATGCTCCCCAAGGCCTTGCCCTTGCTGCGGACTACCGATTGTTCAGCTTCGTGCCGGGGCAGGAAATTGAACGCAGCCTCAGCTGCGGTCAGCAAGGCGACGAAACTGAGGAAAACCAGCGCCATGCCGACCAGGATGAGCGAGGTCACTGCATGGTCTCCATGGGGGCATCCTTGCCCAGGAACTCAGACAGCAACTCACGCTGCAAACCGAACATTTCTTCCTTTTCCTCCGGTTCAGCATGGTCGAAACCAAGCAGGTGGAGGATGCCGTGCGTGGCGAGCAACAGCATTTCGTCCTGAGTGGTGTGTCCGGCGTTCCGCGCCTGCACCTCGGCCACCTGGGGACATATGGCAATGTCTCCGAGCATTCCCTGCGGTGTCGGCTTGTCGGGCGTGCCCGGCGTCAACTCATCCATGGGCACCGAGAGCACATCCGTGGCTCCTGGTTCATCCATGAGTTCGATGTGCAGCTTCTCCATGGCTGGTTCATCCACCAGGAGGATGGACAGCTCAGCCTGCGGATGGATGTAGAGGCGCTCGAAGATGAACCGCGACAATGTCACCAGTTGGGCTTCATCCACCTCCACGCCGGATTCGTTGTTGATTTCAATGCTCATTTTCGTTCTCCACGTTTGTGATGTGTGCCGGCAGCCCCATCCGTACGGTGCGCGTCATCCCACCTGCTGTAGGCGGAGACGATGTCTGCAACCAAACGGTGCCGGACGACGTCCGCAGCCTCCAGGATGGAGAAATTGACGTCGTCGATCCCACTGAGGATTTCCCGTACGATCCGTAGTCCGGAGGTGGAGCCAAAAGGCAGGTCGATCTGTGTTACGTCTCCCGTTACAACCATCTTGGAACCGAATCCCAGGCGGGTCAGGAACATCTTCATTTGTTCAGGAGTGGTGTTCTGGGCCTCGTCCAGGATGATGAAGGCGTCGTTGAGCGTCCGTCCACGCATGTAGGCCAACGGTGCGACCTCAATGGTGCCGGCAGCCATCAGCCGGGGAATGGACTCGGGATCCATCATGTCGTGCAAGGCGTCGTAAAGCGGCCGCAGGTAGGGATCGATTTTGTCGCTCAGCGTTCCCGGCAGGAAGCCCAGCCGCTCCCCCGCCTCAACAGCGGGCCGGGTCAGGATGATCCGGCTTACTTCCTTGAGTTGGAGGGCCTGAACGGCCTTGGCCATGGCGAGGTAGGTCTTGCCAGTACCTGCCGGGCCAATACCGAAGATCACCGTGTTCGCATCGATGGCATCCACATAGTTCTTCTGGTTCAAGGTCTTGGGCCGGATGGTTTTGCCACGGCTCGAGAGAATGTTGTGGGTGAGGACATCCACGGGATTCTGGACTGACTGTGTCCTCAGGAGGGAAACGAGCTGCTGCAGGACATCCGGGGTAACGACCGTTCCCCTGGCCACCAGTCCGCGGACCTCCTCAAGAAGGCGCATGATGCGCGGTATGACCGTGGACGGACCGGACATGGACAATTCATTGCCGCGAACGTGGAAATTGACGTCCGGGAACTGCTCCTCGATGTAGCGCAAGGCTTCGTCATGGCTGCCCAATGAGTGAACCATCTGATCGGAGTTGTCGAACGTGACGATTTCCGTGCGCGTGCCCGGTAAGGTGTGCGGGAACTCGGTGGTGGCTGGGTTCCCGTTTCCGGTCCGCAGCCGCCCATTCAGGGATTCACTCATAGTGGTGGCCGTACGGCCTCTTCTCCTCCGGTCGGATCACAGTTGGTCCATCGTTTCGACAACGGGACTGGCTCAACCGCCAGGCCATATGCCGGAATGCCTTCAATCCTACGCCAGCCCGGCAGACCACGGGCGTTCGCCCGCGCATCCTCCGCCGTATCCTCCCCCAGGGGCCCCCAGGCTGCGACATTTTGTCTCAACTCGGCATCAAGCGGGTATCAATCCTGTTTCAGTTGCCGCCAGTACCCGCGAACCCGGCCAGCCGCCGTCGACGATATGCCAAGCTGGCAGAGCGGGTAGTCAGACTACGCGCGTTCGACGGGCCGGCGACAACCACCGGCCGCAAAGGCAAGGAACCCCCATCGCGCAGTCAGTAAGCCATCAGCCCGGCGGGCGAAAGCGGAAAAAGTCCGCCGTCGCAGCGCCTGCGATGCTTGCTGTCCTTTTGCTGACCGGCTGTATCGCCAACGGTGGACCTACGCAAGCCACCTCCAGTGCGCCGCCAGCCAGCGTCCAGGAAGCTCCGGCCAGCAATGCTCCCCTGGAGACCACCCAGGCGTCCACTAAGATCCCGGTCTATTGGATTGGGCGGAGCAAAGAAGATGTGTACCTGTACCGCGAATTCAGGGACATCTCCGGCGATGGAAACCCCGTCACCACTGCGCTGCGCATCATGATGGCCGAGAAGCCCTTGGACCACGACTTCTTCACCCCGTGGCAGGACCCAAACAGCCTGGCAACATCTATCTCGGGCAAGAACGTGATCACCGTTGATATTTCCCGGGATGCCTTCAACTCCAATCTTGATGCGGGCATGGCGCAACGGGCTGTACAGCAGCTGGTTTACACGGCCACGGCAGCGGCCTCGTCGTCAGGCCTGATCAACTCCGGGCAGCAAATCCAAGTGGTCATCCTGGTTGACGGTCACACGGATTTCATGGCATTCGGCCAGGTGCGGCTCGGTCAACCGATGGCCAGGGATGCTTCCTTGGTGGCGCCACTATGGATCATCGATCCGCAGGAGGACACCTCCCTGCCCGCCGGCCCTGTTAAATTCAATGGCCGCAGCACTGACAGCTCCAAGCCGGTCAGCTGGCAGATCCTCCGGGACAACGGCAATGGCGAAAAGGCCAGCCTCCTGACCGGCCAGACAAAAGCCACAGGAGAGCCGGGACAATTCGGCGTCTTCTCGTTCAGCGCGACCCTGAAACCAGGGAAATACGAATTGCGCGTGTCCCAGGTTCAGGACTCCGGGCAAGCAGACACATCCACCACGGATACGCGGCTTTTCAGCGTCGGCTAGAGCCGGCGTCCGGCGTCCGTTAGCGTTGCCTGGAAGGCGACAGAACCTACCAGCGCCCCAGGACGTCGGAGGCGAGGACGACGGCGGCGGGTCCCGCCGTCGAGGACCTCAGGACGTGGTGGCCCAAGAGGGCCGTGACCGCCCCGGCGTCGCTGAGGCGGGTTACCTCGCGCGGCGAGATGCCACCTTCGGGCCCTACGATCAAGAGGACTTCACGCGGCGAATCCAGCCCGCGGCCTTCAGCCGCGATCGGCGCTTCGAGGACGGTCCGCAAAGGGTTCTTGGCGTCCTCGTGAAGGATCACGGCCAGGTCCGCGGCAGCAACAGCCTTTGCCAAAGCCGCGGAATCCAGGATAGGACGCACCTCCGGTATCCATGCCCGGCGGGCCTGCTTCGCCGCGGCAGTGACCACAGACTGCCACTTCGCGTGGGCCTTCGCAGCGCGATCCCCCTTCCAGCGGACGATGGATCGCTCAGCCTGCCATGGGATGACTGCGTCTATGCCCAGTTCGGTGGCCGTCTCAATGGCCAACTCGTCGCGGTCACCCTTGGCCAATGCTTGGACAAGGACCAAACGCACGTCCGGCTGGTCTTCGAAAATCACACCGGAGGCCATGACGGACAAACTTCCAGGGCCGACCTCTGCCACCGTGCCTGTCAGGCGGGCTCCTGCGCCATCGGCAATGTCCACGGCTTCACCGACAGTGAGCCTCTTCACCGTAACGGCATGCCGGGCTTCTGCACCGTCGATGACGAACAACGCGCCCGGCTCAACACCGTCCAGGCTCCCGGCAGGCGTGAAGAAAACGGGGTTGCTCACCGCTACAGGTTACCGAGCTTGTCCCGCAGCTTGGCGAACATGCCGCCGCTGGCCACGAGTTTGCCTTCGCTGAACTGCTCGCCGCGCAACTTGGCAAGCTGCTGCAGGAGCTCTTCCTGTGCCGGATCCAGCTTGACCGGTGTCTCAACGTGCAGGTGCACCTTGAGATCGCCGCGGCCGTAGCCCCTGAGGTGGGTGACCCCCAAACCGCGAAGCGTGATGACCTCGCCGGACTGGGTGCCAGCCTTGACGTCGATCTCCTGGGCCCCGTCGAAAGTTTCCAGGCTCAGTTCCGTACCCAAGGCTGCTGCCGTCATGGGAACGCTCAACGTGGCGTGCAGATCGTCGCCTTCGCGGATGTAGGTGGAGTCACTGTTGACGCGGATTTCTACATAGAGGTCACCGGCAGGTCCGCCTGCTGGTCCCGCTTCGCCCTGTCCGGAGAGCTGGATCCGCGTACCTGTGGCAACGCCGGCAGGTACCTTGATGGTGAGGGACCGGCGGCTGCGGATGCGGCCCTGCCCGTTGCACTCGTTGCAGGGATCCTTGATGACCGTACCGAAGCCCTCGCAGGAACCACATGGTGCGGTGGTCATGACCTGGCCCAAGATGGATCGAACGGCCCGCTGGACTTGGCCACTGCCGCCACAAATGTCACACCGCTCCGGGTGCGTGCCCGGCCGGCAGCAGCTGCCATCGCACGTCGGGCAGACGACGGCCGTGTCAACTTCAAGCTTCTTGTTGACACCAAACACGGCATCCTTGAGGTCGATGCGGACGCTGATCAGTGCGTCCTGGCCCCTGCGAACACGGGAGGCCGGACCAGCGTGCCCGCCGCCACCGCCGAAGAAGGTATCGAAGATGTCCTGGAACGCGAAGCCCTGGCCGGAGTAGCCACCACCGAAACCGTTGTCAGTGCCGTTCTCGTTACCGGTGGCATCGTAGACGCGACGCTTTTGGGGGTCGGACAGAACTTCGTAAGCATGCGTCACGGCCTTGAACTGCTCCGCGACATCCTCCCCCGGGTTGACGTCCGGGTGAAGCTTGCGCGCCAACTTGCGGTACGCCTTTTTGATCTCTTCCCCGGTGGCTTCCGGCGAGACTCCCAAAACGTCATAGTGGCTGCTCAAAGTCGGTATCTCTTCCTTGTTGTTACTGCGATTCTTATCTCGGGCCTGGCGTCAGCCGCCGAGAATGCGGGAAAGGTAGCGGGCCACGGCGCGCACGGCAGCCATGGTGGTGGGATAGTCCATCCGGGTTGGTCCGAGGATTCCCACCTTGGCACCGGAGCCGTACCCCGTTGCCACGACCGATGCTTCCGCCAGGCCGTCATAGGGATTCTCGCGCCCGATGCTCACTGTCACGCCGCGGGGATCATCACCCATGTCGGACAACAACCGGAGCATGACAACTTGTTCCTCAAGGGCTTCCAGCACTGGCCCGATACTCAACGGGAAATCCACGTTTGAGCGCGCAAGGTTGGCTGTTCCGGCCATGACGATACGCTCTTCACGGCTGGTGTCGCTCAGGGCCTGGAGACCATGGGCAAGGTGCTGCGCGAGCCCACGAAGGTCCGGCGGACACAACGCAACCACGGAAGGCAACACCTGCGGCAGCAGTGCCAATTGGGTGCCCGCAATGCTGCCAAGGAACCGGGAACGCAGGGCCATCAAGGCCTCGTTGCTTACATCGGAACCGGCCTCGATGACCTTCTGGCCAACGCTTCCGGTATCTGCGATGAGCACCACGAGCACCTGCTTTGGCGCCAGGAGGACAAATTCGACGTGCCGGACCAGGGCCCGGTTGGAGTGCGGGTACTGAACGACGGCGACCTGGTTGGTCAGTTGCGACAGGAGCCTGACTGTGCGCTCAAGGATGTCATCGAGGTCGTCCGGCCCTTCAAGGAGCGAGTGGATGGCCCGACGCTCCGCGGCTGACAACGGCTTGACCTGCGAGATGCGGTCCACAAACAGGCGATAGCCCTTGTCCGTGGGGATGCGGCCTGCGCTGGTATGCGGCGCTGCGATGAGGCCTTCTTCTTCCAGTACAGCCATATCGTTCCGGATGGTGGCGCTGGAAACGCCGAGATGATGCCGCTCCACAAGTGCCTTGGATCCAACAGGCTCGCGTGAATGCACATAATCCTCAACGATTGCGCGCAGTACTTCAAGCTTGCGTGGCTCACTCATTGCAACACCTCCTGACGACTGTCCCGGCCTTTCTCGGACGGATAAATAGCACTCACTTAGCACTCAACATGCCCAAGTGCTAACAAGTCTAGTATGAGCCAGCACGTTGCTAGCATTGAAACCGCCCGCGGGAGTTATTCCCAGCACAACCAGCACAAAGGGGTATGAAGTCCTTGGCTTTCGATACGTGGGGCCCGCAGGACCTGTCCGCTCCTGCCAAACGCCAACTCCCCGAGGTAGCCGTCCAGCGCGGGATGGTCCTTGAAGACGTCCAGTCCGGCTGGGTGGGCGAAGTCACCCGGGTGGAGAAATCGGGGGGAATGCACATCGTCTCCCTTGAGGACAGGCGTGGTAAGACCAAGTCCTTCCAACTCGGGTTCGGTTTCCTGCTTGAAGGACAAGCCATCCGTCTCATGCCTCCGGCCGCAAAGGCCCCTGCATCGTCTGTACAGTCGGGTCGAACGGCATCCGGGTCAGTAAGGGTCCTGGGCCAGCGTGCCCAGGTGGCCAAGGCGAGCCGTATTTGGGTGGAAGGCAAGCACGACGCCGAACTGGTGGAGAAAGTCTGGGGCGATGATCTCCGCATTGAGGGCATCGTCGTCGAGCCACTGCACGGCGTGGACGACCTCAAGTCAGCTATCGCCGCATTCTCCCCCGGGCCAGGGCGCAGGCTCGGGATCCTGGTAGACCACCTCGTAGCGGGCTCAAAGGAATCACGCATCGCCGCAGAAGCCATGACGGTGCCCGGAGCCGCCGGAAATGTGCTGATCGTCGGCCATCCGTATGTAGACGTCTGGCAAGCCATTCGGCCAAAAGTACTGGGTATTGAGCGGTGGCCGGAAGTTGCACGAGGCACTGACTGGAAGACCGGCATTCTGACCGCTTTCGGTTGGCCCCACGAAACCGCCGAAGACATTGGACTCGGCTGGCAGCGCCTGCTCAGCGCGGTACGCAGCTACGCGGACTTGGAAGCCTCGCTCCTGGGACGGGTGGAGGAAGTCATCGATTTCCTCACCACTCCCTGACTGCCTTGTCCTCATTTACGTTTCCTCAGTTCGCTTTTCCCAGAGACGTGACGGGGCGTTGGTCCCGGGATGACCCGGGACCCAGTATTCTGGGACAGCAACACCGCAGCATCTTTACAGCAAAGGGAAGACACCGTGGCAGAGAACGCTCCTGAAGAACCGGGCAGCGCCGCAGGCCAGCCCCAGTACCATGGCGCGCCCGCGAACGCACTCCCACTGACGGCAAGCGAAGACCGGCAGTGGGCCACCCTGGCGCACTTCGGGGGAATTCTGGGATGCCTGCCGTCCCTGTTGATCTATCTGATCTTCCGTGATCGAGGACCCTTTACGGCACAGGAATCCAAGGAAGCCCTGAACTTCACGCTTCCTCCGACCATCGCGGCAGTCCTGGCAAATATCCTGGTTCTGCTTCCCGTGGTGGGCAATATCTTCGCAGTCATCGCCACGGGCATCTGGGTAGCACTCACGTGCTTTTCAGTCTCGGCGGGTATTCGTGTCAATCACGGACAGCCACACCGCTACAAGCTCAACCTGCGCTGGATTAAGTAGTCCCCGGCTTCCAGCGGATTCTGCCGACGGTTAGTCCGGCAGAATCCGGCGCACAACGGCGTCGGCCAGGAGCCGGCCTTTGAGCGTAAGAACCAGGCGACCCTTGAAGGCCGCGCCCGGATCCACGAGTTCTTCAGCGATCAGTCCTGCCATCGCATGGCGGCCAACTTTGTCCAGCGCGTCAACGGACAGACCGGTACCGAGCCGCGCCTCAAGCATGATGCGCTCGACTTCCCGGGTTTCGGCGTCAAGGGTTTCCCTACCAGCAGCCGGAGAGTCTCCTGCAGCCAGCCTGTTGGCATAGGCCGTGGGGTGCTTAACGTTCCACCAGCGGACCCCGCCCACGTGCGAGTGAGCGCCCGGACCGATCCCCCACCAGTCGTCTCCCCGCCAATAGGCAAGGTTGTGGCGGCACGCCTGTTCAGGCGTTTTCGACCAATTGCTGACCTCGTACCACGTCAGACCGGCCTCCGAAATCAGTTTGTCAGCCAGCTCATATTTGGCGGCGTGATCGTCGTCGTCGATTCCGGGAACTTCGCCACGACGGATTTGGGCTGCCAGCTTGGTTCCGTCCTCCACGATCAGAGCGTAGGCGCTGATGTGATCGGGTTCGTAGGACAGGGCAGTCTCAAGGGACAGTTGCCAATCCGCCATCGACTCTCCCGGCGTGCCGTAGATGAGGTCAAGGCTAACGGCCAGGCCCGCCTCGCGCGCCCACTGGACCACCAGCGGAACGCGGCTCGGGGTATGGGTGCGGTCCAGCACTTTGAGCACGTGCGGTACCGCGGACTGCATGCCGAAAGAGACACGCGTAAAGCCGGCATCAGCCAGCACCTTGAGCGACTCGGGCGTCACGGAGTCGGGGTTGGCTTCGGTGGTCACCTCTGCGCCCGGCTCAAGTCCCCACTGCACGACGGCGGCGCGAAGGATACGCGCCAAGTCCTCGGCAGGGAGCAACGTGGGTGTCCCCCCGCCAAAAAATACTGTGCTCAGTGGCCGTTTCGGCAGGCCGGAGGCATCCATGGCCGTGGCTGCAAAGTCCAGTTCAGTGACAGCCGTGCCTGCATAAGCATCCTGCGAAGCCCCACCACCCAGCTCCGTGGCCGTGTAGGTGTTGAAGTCGCAATAACCGCACCGGACCGCGCAGAAGGGGATGTGCACGTACAGGCCGAATTTGCGGTGCTCGACGCCGGTCAGCACCTGCGGAGGCAACAAGCCGTCCGCAGGTGCCGGGTCGCCCAAAGGAAGGACGCTGGGCATTTACTTCTTGGCCTTGTCCTTGGACTCGTCGGTAGTCAGCGCAGCGATGAAAGCTTCCTGAGGCACTTCAACGCGGCCCACCATCTTCATGCGCTTCTTGCCCTCCTTCTGCTTCTCGAGCAGCTTGCGCTTACGGGTGATGTCACCGCCGTAGCACTTGGCGAGAACGTCCTTGCGGATGGCCCGAATGCTCTCGCGGGCAATAATGCGCGATCCGATGGCAGCCTGGATGGGCACCTCGAATTGCTGCCGCGGGATGAGTTCGCGCAGCTTGCCGGTCATCATGACACCGTAGGCATAGGCCTTGTCACGGTGGGTGATGGCGCTGAAAGCATCCACTTGCTCGCCTTGGAGAAGGATGTCCACCTTCACGAGGTCCGCGACCTGTTCGCCGTCGGCTTTCCAGTCCAGGGATGCGTAACCGCGTGTCTTGGACTTCAGGAGGTCGAAGAAGTCGAAGACGATTTCGGCCAGCGGGATCCAGTAGCGCAGCTCTACGCGGTCTTCGGACAAGTAGTCCATGCCGCGCATCTGGCCACGGCGGCTCTGGCAGAGCTCCATGATGGATCCCACGAACTCGTTGGGTGCCAGGATAGTAGCGGACACCATGGGCTCGCGGACTTCTGCGATCTTGCCTGTTGGATATTCGCTGGGGTTGGTCACGTGGACAACCTTCTTATCCTCCAGCGTTACCTCGTACTCCACGTTGGGAGCTGTGGAGATGAGATCGAGGTTGTACTCGCGCTCAAGGCGCTCACGGGTGATTTCGAGGTGGAGCAGACCCAGGAAACCAACGCGGAAGCCGAAGCCCAATGCGGCGGACGTCTCGGGCTCATAAACCAGGGCGGCGTCGTTAAGCATCAGTTTCTCGAGGGCGTCGCGGAGCACGGGATAGTCAGTTCCATCAAGCGGGTACAGACCCGAGAAAACCATGGGCTTCGCGTCGGCGTAGCCGCTGAGCGACTCGGATGCCGGCTTGGCGAGGTTGGTTACGGTATCGCCCACTTTGGACTGGCGAACATCCTTCACGCCGGTAATGAGGTATCCCACTTCACCTACGCCAAGGCCCTTGGACGGTGTGGGCTCCGGGGAACTGACACCGATCTCCAGGAGCTCATGTGTGGCACGGGTGGACATCATCTGGATGCGTTCCCTAGGATGCAGCATGCCATCCACCACGCGGACGTAGGTGACCACGCCGCGGTAAGTGTCATAGACAGAGTCGAAGATCATGGCACGTGCCGGAGCATCGGGATTGCCAACGGGCGCCGGGAGGTCACGGACGATTTTGTCCAGCAAGGCCTCCACGCCTACTCCGGTCTTGCCTGAAACCTTGAGGACATCTTCCGGGTCTCCGCCAATAAGGTTGGCCAGTTCCGCCGCGTACTTCTCAGGCTGGGCTGCCGGGAGGTCGATCTTGTTCAGCACCGGGATGATGGTGAGGTTGTTCTCCATCGCCAGGTAGAGGTTGGCAAGCGTCTGGGCTTCGATCCCCTGTGCTGCGTCAACCAGCAGCACGGCGCCTTCACAGGCTGCCAGGGAACGTGAAACCTCGTAGGTGAAGTCGACGTGGCCAGGAGTATCGATCATGTTCAGGGCGTAGCTGGTGCCATCGAGTTCCCAGGGCATACGCACTGCCTGGGACTTGATGGTGATGCCGCGCTCACGTTCGATATCCATACGGTCCAGATACTGGGCCTTCATGTCGCGCTGTTGAACGACGCCGGTGTACTGCAGCATGCGGTCGGCCAAGGTGGACTTACCGTGGTCGATGTGGGCAATGATGCAGAAGTTCCGGATGATGGCCGGATCTGTTGCGGCGGGCACCGGTGCGGTGCGGGCCATGGGAGACACGCAGGATCCTTACTGTCGACACTCACACGGCAAATCCACCGGCTGGGCAATGGCCAGCCGGGACACGCCGCGCATCTGATCCTCTAGTCTCCCACGAACCGGCCGTTCACCGTACATTCCTGGTTCACCGCACATTCCTGCCCGAGCAGTACATTCCAGCCGGACTCGAGGAAAGGCTGTGCACCTTGGCTTGGCAAACCATCGCGGTAGCGTTGTCCGCATGGCTTTGGACTTGCGCCCACTGGGCAAACTCATCCTTCGATCCCTCAAGGCGCTCGGCGGCAGCAGTACCAGCAGTAGGAAAAATGCTCCCGCTGGTTCCCCTCGGCAGCAAACCCGGCAACCCGCCGTCGGGCATCAACCGGGCACCTACCCCGGCGACTTCAATGGCGTGACGAAACTGCACTACTCCCCCAAGCCTGATGGTCGGCCCGATCCCGGTGAAATTGTGTGGACCTGGGTTCCGTTTGAAGAGGATTTCTCACAGGGCAAGGACCGCCCGGTGCTGCTGGTTGGCAGGGATGGCGAATGGCTCCTGGGCCTCATGCTGACATCCAAGGACCACGACAACGGCAGGCGGGCTGGGGATTACGTTGATGTTGGGGTGGGGCAATGGGACCGTCAAGGACGCCCGAGTGAAGTCAAACTGGACCGTGTGATCCGGGTGAGCCCTCATGCGATCCGGCGCGAAGGTGCAGTCCTCGGCAAGCCGGCATTCCTTGAAGTTTCCCGCGCCCTGAGGGACCATTACGGCTGGAGCTGATCAGTGGGTCCACACTGGGCCCCGCTTTCTGCTATCCTTTATAGCTGTGTGTCCGTGCAGGTCGACGGCCACTCATGGTTGGCTGCCATAGGCATCCCCACGCCGCTCAGTCGATGGCCAACCTGAAAACCCTCTAGACCATTTCCGCATTAAAAAGAGAGTTCATACGTGGCTAATATCAAGTCCCAGAAGAAGCGCATCCTCACCAACGAGAAGGCTCGCCTGCGTAACAACGCCGTCAAGTCCGAGCTGAAGACGGCCATCCGCGCCGTTGCCAACGCCGTTGAGTCTGCTGACAAGGATGCTGCTGCAACTGCACTTGTTGCTGCCAGCCGGAAGCTGGACAAGGCTGTCAGCAAGGGCGTTATTCACAAGAACAACGCTGCAAACCGCAAGTCGGCGATCTCCAAGAAGGTCAACGCACTCTAAGGTTTTTCCAGTTCGACTGAGCTGATCAAAAGGCCGGCACCCACGGGTGCCGGCCTTTTGGGTTTAACCCCGCCGCGCGGATGTAGCGATAACCGTTACGGCGTGTTCCACGGCATACACGGGGTCGCGGGACAAGCCTTTGACCTGGGCGTCGGCCTCGGCGACCACCTGGATTGAGCGGATGAGGCCCTCCGGGGTCCAGCGACGGACGTCCCGCTGCGCCTGCTCGACGAGCCAAGGCTGCATGCCCAGGCTTTTCGCGATCTGAGCCGACGATCCTTGGGCTCCGGCAACCTTGGCCAGCGTGCGGAGCTTAGCCGCAAGCGCAGCCACCAAGGGAACAGGATCAACCCCGGTGGACAGGGCATGCCGCAAGGTGGACAAAGCCACTGGTCCGTTACCCGCCATCGCCGCATCAGCCACCTTGAAAGCAGTGGCCTCGACTCGTCCGCCGTAGTAGCGTTCCACGGTTGCAGCATCCACGGCAGTCGTCGCGTCAGCAATTAATTGGTTGCAAGCGGCCGCAAGCTCGGACAGACTGGCTCCCACTGCATTGACCAGGGCCTGGACAGCTTCGCCATCAATCCGACGACCACCGGCCTTGAACTCCGAGACAACAAACGCAGTTTTGTCCGCATCCTTCTTAAGAGGCTGGCAATCGATCACAGGCCAACCTGCCGATTTCACGGCGTCAAGCAGCTTCTTCCCGCGAACACCACCGGTGTGGCGCAGCACCAAAACGACATCCTGTTCGGGATGGTCCAAGTACGACAAACAGTCGGCCAGGAACGCATCATTCATGGCTTCCAAGCCCTCAACTTCAATGAGCTTTCCCTCGCCGAACAGAGACGGGGTCACGGTCATCGCCAATGACCCGGCCTCGTAGGAGCCCGCGTTCAGCCTGCTGAGTTCAACATCCGGAGTCGCCGTCCGCACTTGGGACCTGATGCGGTCCATGGCCCGAATACCGAGGTACTCCTCCGGTCCCGTGATCAGCACCACGGCGGCCGGCGTAGCGTCCCGCCAGCTGACCGTGTTCGCAGCGACGCTCTTGGCCCGGGTGTTTTGGGCAGCAGCCACAGATGGTTCCTTCCGGAGGATTTTTTGCAGACTTCAAGTCTGCCATGCCTTGGCAGCAGCCGGGTCGCCCGTCAGCTTCCCCCCATCCTGCGGCACGATTCGACGAATCTCCCTACTGGGTGTCTGTTAGCGGCAGCAAGCAATCTGCCACAGGCACCTGTAAGGGGATGACAATGGACAAGAAATCGCTGCTGGGCCTCGGGGTCGTAGCACTCGTTGGGATGGCACTGGGTGCCTGCTCAGGACCTGCAACATCGCCTGACAAAGCTTCCGCTCAGCCCAGTGAGAAGGCAGCGCAGGCGAAACGGTACAGCAACGGGGAACTACTGGACTTGGTCAAGCAGATCAAGACCGCTGATGGCAAATATCACGCTCTCCATGGCGGGGCAATCAATGGATATGACGACAAAACCAGTCGATGGCGTCAGCTCTTTACCTGACACCGTTGCATACAAGACGGCTATCAGCCTGCCCGATGGCAGGGCGCAATCCACGTTCATCGCTTACGCCGTCAAGGACGGATTGATGATCACCGGCACAGCGTCCGGGCAGAACGCGGATGCAACAGGTGCCGCCGTTGCAGGTGCGCTCATGGATCAAGCAGCGGCACTCATCAAGTAACAGGACGAATGGATCATGACTTGCCTTTGCGGGATGATTTCCGGCGAACGCCGACTCTGCCATGCCGCGTGGGCCGACCCACTCTGAGCGCATGCGCAGCAAATCGAATACGCAGCCGCCCTGTGACGCTGTCCAGCTTTTCCAACACAACCATCACCCGCTGGTGAAGGACCATAATCCGCAGAAGCACGCCGCTTGGATGCAGGGCTGTCCAGACCATGACTACGGTGACTACCGAGGAGACGGACATGGCAAAGATGCCCGCCGGTCCTTCCGCCCATGGAAGCGCCGCGCCCGGCAATCCGCCAAAGAACCGCGCGATGCCCGCCACACCACTGGCGCTGGCACCGGCCAACGCGATCGGAATCGCGGCTGCCCAGGGATGGATCACGGAGAGCGGCACGGCAAGGGTGCCCAGAATCGTAATCGGAGCCACGAGCGGACCAGCGATCACGTTTGCAATGAGTGCATACGGCGAGAACTGGGGTTGGAGTGCCACGATGACCGGCCCACACAGCACCTGCGCGGAAAGTGGAACCGACACACCCACCGCCAGCCATTTGGGAATGGTGTCAGGAAACCAGGACGCAATACGGCTGGCAAGCAGCACGATGCCAAGCGTGGCCAGGACGGAGAGGAGGAAGCCAAAGTTGCCGGCAAGGGTGGGATCCAGCAGAAGAAGCACAACGGTAGCCAGGCATAGGAAAGTCAGCGGCCTCCCCCGCAACCCGCCCGTCAATGCTGCCACCCCGGCAAACCCCATCACGGCTGCCCGTAAGACACTTGGCTCCGGTCCTACCAACACTACGAAAGCGCCAAGGCCACAACCCGCAAACGCGGCGGCCAGAGGACGCGCCAGTCTGAGGCATCTCGCGAGCAGGATGAAGCCGCCCAGAATGAGGCTGCAATTCGCGCCACTGACCGCCGTTAGATGCACCATTCCGGTCGTTTTCATGTCCGCTTCCAAGCTCTCCGTAAGAGAGCTGGTATCACCGGTCACCATGCCTGGCAGCAGTCCCGCGGCATCGGGAGGCAACCAATCTGCGGCATCGCGTAACTGCTCCCGCAGCTTGGCGGCCGGGTCTTGCAGGTCGAAGGCAGAGCCCATCACAACCGGTCCGGTGGAGGCTGTCAGAACCGCCGCTTCTGATTGTCCGGGCCGGATCTCCTTGAGCGTGCCAGTTGTTCTCACACGCTGTCCCGGGCGTACGTCTTGCCACGCATCGTCACCGATGACGATAAGAGAGGCAGAACCGCGAATTACCTTCCCTTCGGTGGTAAGACTGACCAGGCTCGCCGTAACCGACCATCGGGTATCGCCGGAATGCCCGGGCTGCGGTAGAGCAGAAGGGCTGCCCGTGACCTGGACCTGAATGACCACACCGGCGTGGGCGTCCACGGCCGCGGCAAGGGGTCCTTGGTCCCGCTTGCCGGCAGCCAAAGAACAATGCCCAGCGGCCACAGCACCAAGCACACAGGCCAAGGCGAGAGTGGCCGGAACTGTCCTGGCACGTGACGTCCCCGTTGCCCGCAGGCGCGAATACAGCAGCAGCGCGATGGCGGCAGCGGCAAGCACTGCACCCAGAGCGGCCGACCACGCAGCGGCGAGAACACTGCCAGCAAGTGCAGTGGACCACGTGAGAAGCACCGCGGGGACCAACCGGAGATCCAGGCGTCTCAACAACGGATCGTCGCCTGAATCCTCAGCCACCCTGCACCGTCACCAAATCCCGGAGCGACTCCATAAGCTTGGGCCCGATGCCATCAATGGCATCCAACTCGTCCACTGAGGCAAACGCACCGTGCTCCTTGCGCCAATCCACGATGCGTTGGGCCGTCACCGGACCCACTCTGGGCAGTGTCCCGAGCTCCTCCACCGTGGCAGTGTTGATGTTAACTTTTGCTCCTCCGGATCCCGGGGAGGCAGAGGTTTCCGCCGACCCATCAGTGCCGATCCCGGTTCCCGTTTCCTGAGACGTCCCGCCTATGGACGCCTCCCCCACAGCCGGAACAAGGATCTTTGCCCCATCTGTGACTACTTCTGCGAGGTTAAGGCCATTTAGGTCAGCACTGGCGGTTGCCCCGCCTGCAGCATCGATCGCCTGAAAGATCCGGCCTCCTTCGGGAAGCGAAACGACGCCTGGTTTCTGTACTTGGCCGGCAACATGGACCAGCAGCATCTTCATGTCTTGTGGCCGCGGCGTCGGTCGAGACGACTCAAGCTCCCCACCCTCAGGCACTGTTCCTGACGATACCGACTGACTCAGTGGCTCCGTAGTCGGCTGTCCGGTGGCCGCCTTAATAAGGAACCATGCTGCGCATGCGGCACCAATAACGAAAACGGCCGCTGCTACCCTCCACGACGTTCGCCACCGAGTCCGCACCGCTATCGTCTCTTCACCATGGAGGGGGTCGGTAGCCACTTCGTCCGGACCGACCTGGTCCAACGGGGGCATGGAAAGCAAAGGAGCCGGATCCCCTGGAGGGTTCAGTCCCGAGGCAAAGCGTCGCCTGACCGCCAGCGCTGCGGCGTCTGGGGACCCATCCCGATTCCAGCGTGGCATGATTCGAGCCTACGACGGACCTGATGGGAGGGGAGTGGGCCTCTTAGTCTATGTGGATAAGCTCACGTGGGCGTGCTGCTCTCCCCCACGATCACCGCTAGAACGCCCAAACCCGCGTGCGCCGCGAGGACTGCCGGCAGGGCGCTGATCTGCGCGGGTGGACAGTCCGGGCATTTATCGCGCAGCCGTTCTGCCAACGCTTCGGCCTCTGACTGGTTACCGAAATGATGAACCGCCAACCGTTGCTGACCAGCAGGTCTTGAAGCAACATCAGCGGCCACAATCTCCTCAAGCCGGGCAACGGCCCGGACAGCGGAACGGACCTTTTCCAGCGGAACGATCCTGCCGCCGTCGACCGCGAGTATTGGCTTGATGGCCAGCACTGTCCCGAGCAGCGACGCTGCAGCTCCTATGCGTCCCCCGCGCCTCAGCTGCTCAAGGCTCGGGACGTAGAAATAGACCTTGGTTCGCTCCATGCGCTTCTCCGCAAAAGCACGAACTTCAGCTGCGGACTGGCCAGCAGCCGCTGCCACTACCGCACTCTGCACACCCATGCCTTGTGCCATGCCGACGGTGCGGGAATCGAGTACCTCCACCGGGATATCAACCCGAGCTGCAGCCAAGCGCGCAGCATCGGCGGTTCCTGACAATTCAGAGGAAATATGGATCGACACAACCGCTTCAAAGCCGCGGCTCTGGGCGGCGCGATATGCCTGTTCAAACTGACCGGGCGAGGGGCGGGACGTCTTCACGGATGCACCCGATGCCAAGGCAACCGCCAACGTCTCGGTGATGTCATCTTCGCCTTCACCATAGATCTCACTTCCCACCATGACAGGCATGGGAACGACGGCGAGGCGACCGTCCGCGGCAAAGGCTGCAACCCAGTCAGCCGGCAAGGCGGCTGCCGAATCTGTCACTACTGCAGTCTTGACGACGGCGGGAAGCGCCTCATCGGAGACGGGAACCGGGAGCGCGGGCTGCCGGAGGCGGGACAGCCGTTCCTTGAGCCATATCCAGGCAGGTGGTTCTCGCTCGGGCACGCAACCTCCAACAAAGGTGACCGGCCGCCGGCACAATGCCGGCGGCCGCAAAGTCCCTTATGCCTTGTTAGGCGGGGACGATGTTCACCAGTTTAGGCGCCCGCACGATCACGGTGCGGATGCCACGGCCATCCATGGCGCGCTGAACATTTTCGGACGCGAGTGCGAGTTCGCGGAGTTCGTCCTCGCTGATGTCCGGCGATACTTCCAGCCGGTCGCGGACCTTCCCCTGGACCTGGACAACGGCGGTGACGGTGTCCTGGACGAGCAGGGCGTCGTCGTGCTTCGGCCAGCCGGCATTGGCCACGGAGGCAGGGTGACCCAGGGTGTTCCAGAGATCCTCTGCCGTGTACGGGGCGAAAAGGCTCAGGATCACAGCAACGGCCTCGACGGCCTCACGTACGGCGGGGTCTGCTCCACCTGCTCCGGAGTCGATGGTCTTTCGCGTCGCGTTGACCAACTCCATGAGGCGTGCCACCACGACGTTGAACTTGTTGTTGTCCAACAGCTCAACTGAATCCGCGATCGTCTTGTGGGTAACAGTTCGCAGGGCGCGGTCGCCGGCAGCAGGATCAACGCCGGGCTCGCTGCTGACGTCCTGGCCGAGGCGCCAGGCACGAGCCAGGAACTTTGCCGAGCCGGACGGTGAAACGTCTGCCCAGTCGACGTCGTCCTCCGGTGGGGAGGCGAAGACCATGGTCAGGCGTACGGCGTCCACACCGAACTTGTCCAACTGCTCGCCAAGGTCTACGCCATTGCCGAGGGACTTGCTCATTGCCTTGCCACCGTTGAGGACCTGGCCCTGGTTGAGGAGCGCGCTGAACGGCTCACTTGCCTCGATCAGGCCGATATCTTTGATGACCTTGGTGAAGAAGCGGGCATAGAGCAGGTGCAGGATCGCATGCTCGACGCCGCCGACGTACTGGCCCACCGGCATCCAGTTGTTGATCTTTTCGGGATCAAACGGACCTTCGGTGTAGTCCGGAGAGACGAAGCGCAGGAAGTACCACGACGAATCCACGAAGGTGTCCATGGTGTCGGTATCGCGCTGGGCTGCGCGGCCACAGTTGGGACACTCCACGTTGACCCATTCGACGGCGGCAGCCAGCGGGGAGGTTCCCTTCGGCGCCAGCGCCTCACCACGGAGGTTCTCGGGCAGCTTCACGGGAAGCTGGTCGTCCGGGACGGGCACTTCACCACATTCGGCACAGTGGATGATCGGAATGGGGGTACCCCAGAAACGCTGGCGGCTCAACAGCCAGTCACGCAGGCGGAAGTTCACGAACTTTTCGCCGGTTCCCAGCTTCTCCAGGATTTCGATGGCAGCCGGGATGCCTTCGGACTTGGACAGGCCATCCAAGTCGCCGGAGTTCTTGAGCGTTCCTTCGCCCGCGGTGGCAACACCGGTGTCGCCGGGGTCTTCATCGCCGGTATCCAGTACGGCGCGAACGGGCAGGCCGAAAGCCTTGGCGAAGTCGAGGTCGCGCTGATCGTGCGCGGGAACGGCCATGATGGCTCCGGTGCCGTAGTCGGCCAGAACGTAGTCGGCTGCCCACACAGGGAGCTTCTCACCGTTGAGCGGATTGATCGCGTAGCGTCCGGTAAACACACCGGTCTTCTCGCGCTCCGTGGACTGGCGCTCGATCTCGGAGAGGGCCTTGACCTTTTCCCGGTACGCCATGAGTTCGTCATGATGTTCTGGAGTGACGAGGTCAAGGGCCAAATGTGCATCGGCCGCAACAACGAAGAAGGTCGCGCCGTAGAGGGTGTCGGGACGGGTTGTGAAGACGGTGACTTCGCGCTCGGCCCGGTCCTGGGTGGCCTCGATGACAAAGCGGACGTGGGCGCCCTCGGAGCGGCCAATCCAGTTCCGCTGCATGGCCAGCACCCGTTCGGGCCAGTGGCCCTGCAACTGGTCCATGTCCTCGAGCAGGCGGTCGGCGTAGTCGGTGATCTTGAAGTACCACTGGTTCAGGGACTTCTTGGTGACGGCGGTGCCACAGCGTTCGCAGGCACCATTGACGACTTGCTCGTTTGCGAGGACGGTGAGGTCCTTGGGGCACCAGTTGACGGGCGAGTCCTTGCGGTATGCCAAGCCACGCTCGTAGAAGCGCTTGAACAACCACTGCGTCCAACGGTAGTACTCGGGGTCGGACGTGTGCAGGCGGCGGGACCAGTCAGCCGAAATGGCGTAGCGCTTGAATGATGCTGCCTGGGTGTCGATGTTGGCGTAGGTCCACTCGCTGGGGTGGGCGTTGCGCTTGATGGCCGCGTTCTCAGCAGGCAGGCCAAAAGAGTCCCAGCCGATGGGGTGCAGGACGTCGAAGCCCTTCTGGCGCAGGTAGCGCGCGACGACATCGCCCATGGCAAAGGCCTCAGCATGGCCCATGTGAAGGTCACCGGACGGGTAAGGAAACATGTCCAGCACGTAGCGACGCTCCCGCGAACCGTCGTCAAGCGGGGTGAACACCTTGAGGTCTTCCCAGACCTGCGGCCACTTGGCTTCCATCGCGGCGAAGCTGTAGACGCCTTCTTCAGGCGCTCCAGCTGCGGCTGTCTGTGCTGTTCCGGTCTCTGTCTCCGGCTGAACGCTCACTGCTGCCCTCTTCTGTTCTTCGATGGCGGTTTTGCCTCCTGCTGCGCTCCAGGTAAGCCCCGGACACACAAAAGCCCCTCGACAATGGAGGGGCGGCCGCTCGGCTGTTGATTGCCGGGCGGCTAGCTAAGCAGAAGGATCGCACGCATAGATCTACAATAGCGCACGTTCATCCTCCCACTCGCCGACAAATCATGGTTGGCGGCGCAGCGGCCTGCATCAAAAAAGGGGCCGATGACTCCCCGCCATGGTGTGGTGGGCACCGCGAAGCGGGCGGGCGGGAGTCATCGGCCCCTTTTTTGAACTACTTAACGTCCTCGTCGACCCAATCCATGGACTTTGTTACGGCCTTCTTCCAGAGCCGCAGCTGGCGTTCCTGCTCTTCGGCGGGCAATTGCGGCTCCCATCGCTTGTCCTCGCCCCAGTTGGCGCTGAGTTCGCCCAGGTCCTTCCAGAATCCAACAGCCAGGCCGGCGGCGTATGCAGCGCCCAAGGCCGTGGTTTCAACCACCTTCGGGCGGACTACGGGTACGCCGAGGATGTCGGCCTGGAACTGCATGAGTGCCTCGTTGGCGACCATGCCGCCGTCGACCTTCAGTTCGGTGAGGGGCACACCCGAGTCCGCGTTGACGGCGTCGAGTACCTCGCGGGTCTGGAACGCAGTCGCTTCAAGGGCAGCACGCGCAATGTGGCCCTTGTTGGCGAAGCGGGTGAGGCCTACGATCGCGCCTCGCGCGTCAGCCCTCCAATACGGAGCGAACAAGCCGGAGAACGCGGGGACGATGTACACGCCACCGTTGTCTTCGACTGCGGCGGCGAGTTCTTCGACCTGGGGTGCGGAGCTGATCATGCCGAGGTTGTCACGCAGCCACTGAATCAGGGAACCGGTGACGGCGATGGAACCTTCCAGGGCGTAGTGAGGCTTGTCGTCGCCGAGCTTGTATCCCAGGGTGGTGAGCAGACCGTTCTTGGAGTGAACGATTTCCTCGCCGGTGTTGAAGATCAGGAAGCAACCCGTGCCGTAGGTGTTTTTCGCTTCACCGGCCTGGAACGCGGCTTGACCAAATGTGGCGGCTTGCTGGTCGCCCAGGATGCCGGCCACGGGAACTTCGCGCAGCAACTGGGAGGTGTGGACGTGCCCGTAGACCTCGGAGGAGGATTTGATGGCGGGCATCATGGAGGCCGGGACGCCGAAGACGTCAAGAATTTCCTGGTCCCATTGCAGCGTCTCAAGGTCCATGAACATAGTGCGGGACGCGTTGGTCACGTCAGTGACGTGCACGCCGCCGTCGACTCCACCAGTGAGGTTCCAGAGAACCCAGGCGTCGGTGTTGCCGAACAACAGGTCACCGGCTTCAGCGCGTTCGCGGGCGCCGTCGACGTTGTCCAGGATCCATTTGATCTTGGTCCCTGAGAAGTAGGTAGCCAGCGGCAGGCCAACCTTCTGTTTGAAGCGTTCAGGTCCACCATCCTTGGCAAGCTCGTCCACAATCGACTGGGTGCGCGTGTCCTGCCAGACGATGGCGTTGTAAACCGCTTCGCCCGTGTTCTTGTCCCAGACCACGGCGGTTTCACGCTGGTTGGTGATTCCGACGGCGGCAATATCGTGCCGCGTCAGGTTCGCCTTGGACAGCGCGGAACCTATGACCTCGCGGGTGTTGTTCCAGATCTCGGCGGGGTTGTGCTCAACCCAGCCGGCCTGCGGGAAGATCTGCTCGTGTTCCATCTGTCCCGTTGACACAATGTTGCCGGAGTGGTCAAAGACGATGGCGCGGGAGCTGGTGGTGCCTTGGTCGATGGCGATGACGTATTGATTCATGGTGACGTCCTTGTCTAAGTGGTATGTGCGGTTATTGATCGGGTAGGGCGTATTGCCGCGTAGGGTGTCTAGCCGGCGACGGACGGCATGATCCCTGGAACGATGTTGGCCATGAGGCCTGCCAGCGTACCGCCAACAAGGGGCCCGACGACAGGGATCCAGGAGTAGGCCCAGTCGCTGGAGCCCTTCCCCTTGATGGGGAGGACGGCGTGTGCGATGCGGGGTCCGAGGTCACGTGCCGGGTTGATGGCGTAACCGGTGGGGCCACCAATGGAGACGCCGATACCGACCACGAGCAGCGCCACAGCCAACGGACCCAGGCCCGAGGGCGTGCCGCCGAAAGTCAGGATGACGAAAACCAGGACGAATGTGCCAATGATTTCGGTGATGAGGTTCCACGGGGTTGAACGGATGGCAGGACCGGTGGAGAACGTTCCCAGCTTGTTGGCTGCCAGCGGCTCCTCATCAAAGTGCTGTTTGTAGGCGAGCCAGCAAACAACGGCGCCCAGGAATGCCCCGAGCAGTTCGCCACCGAAGTACGTCAAGGTGGAAGCGAAGTCCACGCTGACATCGGGCGCGTATTCCTTGCTTCCCTTAACAAGCAGGCCCAAGGTGACCGCCGGGTTCAGGTGCGCACCGGACTTTGCGGCCACGAAAACGCCCGCGAAGACCGCAATACCCCAGCCCCACGTCACCATCAAGAATCCACCGTTGTTGCCCTTGGTGCCTTTGAGCGCAACGTTGGCCACGACGCCACAACCCAGCAGGGTCAGCATCATGGTTCCGAATACTTCGGAAAGGAAAACTATTCCAAGAGACATCTTTGACTCCTCATTTTTCTGTTGACAGCCTCCTCGCGGGTTGAAGAGGCCGTTGGGAGAGTTCCGTTTTCCGCAACTATCCCGGCGTGGTGAGCCCCAAGGGGCTCACCTACCCCGTTTCCCGTCCCTGTCGCACAGTGGGACGGTCAAGCATTGTGTGCAGCCGCCCTCAGGCTACGAGACTGTGCACGTCAACCTTGTGGAACCGTCGCAGCACGTCCTGGGCGTGGCGCACTTCTGCCTCACGGACAGCGGCATCCCACCCAAGCGGTTCAGCCAATGCTGCAGCAATCTCGTTCAGCAACTCGCCGGTCACCAGGCCGCGGAACGCGAGGGACGTCCGTCGGATGAGGACATCCACCAGATGCCCGACCTGCTCGTGTTCGGCCATGAATGCCAACTCGCGAACACTGAGTTCCCGGGTGGAACGAAGCGGCGCGTCGTGTCCGGCGTTCAGGTAATCGATGACAGCCTCTGCCCGTGTTCCATACCGTGTCAGGAGACCAGCCACGCGATCGGCGTCCAGCCCCGGCCCCATATGCTTCTTGATCCACTCCTGTTCGCCTTGTTCCGTGGCAGGGAAGCCAGCGCCGCCGCCGATGGCGAGCTTCGCCGTCGAAACTTTCCGTTCCAGACCCAGTTCGCGAAGAACGTCGTTGGTCATGTGTTCGGCAAGTGCCCGGAAGGTGGTCCATTTGCCACCTACCAAACTGAGTACGACGGCGGCCTTACCGCCTGGCGTCGCCATGGCACCTTCGCCGGTGCGGACGCTGCGTTCGATCCTGTAGTCCCTTGAGACAAATCCCGGTTGGGTGGCGTCGTGGCGCGGGAGGGGACGGACTCCGGCGAAGCTGTACACGATCTGGCCTCGGTTCACCTTGATGGTGGGGAAGACATGGCCGATCAGCTCGAAGAAGTAGTCGATTTCGGATTCGGTGCAGACAGCGTCTTCTGTCATGTCGGCGTCAACGTCCGTGGTGCCGACCAGCACGCGGTCCCCCATGGGGTAAATAAGGACGATGCGACCGTCTGTGTGTTCGAAGAAGATCTCCCGGCCATTGCAGGCGGCCAGCAGTTCAGGGTGGTCCAGCACAATGTGCGAGCCCTTGGTGCCGCCCATGAACTGGCTGGCGGCTCCCATGGCCTGGTTGGTGAGGTCCACCCATGCGCCCGTGGTGTTGACGATGACGTCGGCCTGGAAGTCGAACTCCTTGCCGCTCAATTCATCGCGGAGCCGCACTCCATCGGTGCCCATGGAAACCAGTGAGACGTAGTTGCTGGCGCGGGCCGTCCCGCCAGGCAGGCCACCGCCGCGGCCGGCCTTCTCGCCATCCTGAAGCACGTCCAGGGTGAGCCGCTCAGGGTTGTGGACGGACGCGTCAAAGTAGGTTGCCGCGTATTTGATTCCCGGGTGCAGCTTGGGTAGCTCCGCCAAAGCCTTGTCCTTGCCGCGGAACTGGTGCCGCGGGACGCTGCCGCCGTCACGGGAGAAGAAGTCGTACATGCTCAAGCCGAGCTTGATGAGGAAGGCGCCGCGTTCGTTCGGTTTGCCCTGCTTGTGGGTGAGGAAGCGCATGGGCGCGGACAGGATTCCCGAGAAGGTGCTGAAGATGGGAATGGTGGTCTGGAGCGGCTTGACGTAGTGCGGGGCGATCCGAAGGAGACGGTTGCGCTCCACGACTGATTCCTGAACAAGGCGGAACTCACCGTTCTCCAGGTATCGAATGCCGCCATGGATCATGTGCGACGATGCACCACTGGCTCCTTGGCAGTAGTCCCCACGCTCCACGAGCGCGACGTCAATGCCCTGCAGGGCGAGGTCCCGGAAGGTTCCTACGCCGTTGATACCGCCACCGATGATGAGTACTTTCGCCGAAGGCCGCTCCCGCAAGGCGGTTACAGATTCACGCCTGTGCGCATCAGAGGAGGTACCGGAAATCCTGTTGTGTCCCAAAACTGCTCCCTTGGGCTTGGTTTGTGCGCGGCGTTACGTTCGCTGCACCTTTCACCACTAATCTGGCGAAGGTGGAAAATGGAGTCAAGCTATTTGCACAAACGTGCAGGAAGGAAATGAGATGGGACGCTCACGTCACTCGGATGCCCTCCGGGCCGCACAAATGTACTACCTGCAGGACCTGACCATGGACGCGATTGCGCGGGAACTCAGGACCTCACGCTCCACGGTCTCCCGGCTGTTGTCTTCCGCCCGGGAAACAGGCCTGGTCCAGGTCCAGATCCGCAGCCCGTTCGATACTGCCCCCGAGCTCGAAAGCCAGATTCGCGACAAATTCAAGGTGGACGTCCACGTAGTGCCGGTGCTTGACACCTTGAACGAGGCGGAGACGCTGGACCGCGTGGCCATGCAGGCAGCGCGGACCATAGGACCCCTGGTGGATTCCAATGCCATCATCGGCATTGCCTGGGGTGCCACGCTCAGTGCCGTGAGCCGGCACCTGACCAGGAAGGTCACACACGACACCATCGTTGTCCAACTCAACGGCGCCGGGAACATGCAAACAACCGGAATCACCTACGCCAGCGACATCATGCGGCGCTTTGGCAGCGCCTACGGAGCGCGGGTGGAACAATTCCCCGTGCCTGCGTTTTTCGATCACGCGGCCACCAAGACGGCCATGTGGAATGAGCGCAGCGTTCAACGCATCCTGGATCTGCAGGCGCGCATGAGCATCGCCATTTTCGGTGTTGGATCCGTTGATTCGGACTATCCAAGCCATGTGTACGCTGGCGGCTACCTCGACGAACAAGACCTCAGCATGTTGGCTGCCGACGACGTGGTGGGCGACGTAGCCACTGTCTTCTTCCGCAGTGATGGATCATCTGACGGCATTACCCTGAACGAACGGTCAACTGGCCCAAGCCATGAACAGCTACGGCAGGTACGACGCCGGATTTGCGTCGTGTCCGGCGCCTCCAAAATCAACGGCCTGCAGGGCGCCTTGGCAGCCGGACTTGCCACTGACCTCATCCTCGATGAAGCCTCGGCGCGCCGCTTGGTGAGTTTCAGTGGCCAGTCCTGAGGCTTTCCGCCGCGGAATGGGTAGAGTCGTTGATATGAGATTCCCGGCCCGGCTGACCTTGAACAACGGCGTGATGATGGACCGCTTGGGATTCGGACTCTATAAGGTGCCGCCAAAAGAAGCTGAGGCTTTGGTGAGCACTGCCCTCGGCGAAGGCTATCGGCGGTTCGATACCGCCGCCATGTATCACAATGAAGTGGGCGTAGGCCGCGCGATCGGGGGTGCAATCGGCGATGCCAACGAGGCAAACCTCGGCACGGGTGGTTCCGGAGAATCCGTGCATGCCCTGACCCGGGAAGACGTCTTTATCACCACCAAGGTCTGGAATGACGACCACGGTTACGACTCCACGCTCCGCGCTTTCGATTCATCCATGGCCAACCTCGGACTGGACTTCGTGGACCTTTACCTCATCCACTGGCCGTGTGCCGGACGAGGCCTGTTCGTGGAGACCTATAAAGCCATGGAAACCCTGTACAGGGAAGGCAAAGTCCGGGCCATTGGGGTTTCGAATTTCCAGCCCGGGCATTTGGAAGAACTCATGCAGAAAGCCGAAGTGGTCCCGGCCGTTAATCAGATAGAGCTGCACCCCTGGCTTCAGCAGGGCAGGCTGCGGACACTGCATGAACAACTCGGGATCCGAACCGAAGCATGGAGCCCCCTTGGCCGCGGGCAAGTCCTTGCCGACCCCGCGATCGTGGATTTGGCTCACAAATACGGCAGGACACCGGCCCAAATAATCCTCCGGTGGCATCTCCAGCTTGGGAACCTCGTCATTCCCAAAGCCAGTTCCGCGGGGCGGATCAAGGAGAACTTTGCCGTTTTCGACTTCGAACTCGAGGCAGCAGACATGGACGGCATGGGGGCGCTTGAACGCCACCACCGCACGGGCTCGCACCCGGACAACGTGAATTAGGAACGGCCGAATGGAAAAAGTGGACACCGCGCACACCCCGGAAGGCGCAGATGCCCCGATTGAATTCATCAGCAAGTCCCTGCAGGGACGCACTATCGCCTCTGATGTGGACGTCGATGGCAGCAATGTAGCGTATTGGACGTACGAACCCGTCAAACCCACACAGGATACCCGCACGATTTTGGTCATTCACGGTTTTCGGGGCGACCACCATGGATTGCTCCGTGTAGCGGACCTGCTTCCGGACATGCGGATCATCATGCCGGACCTCCCGGCGTTTGGCAGTTCAGATCCTTTCCGTGAGGACGAACACACGGTTGAGCGTTACGGCCATTTCATCTCCGGCTTCATGGCCGCACTGGGCCTTGGCCCCAAGACCGTGCTGCTGGGCCACTCCTTTGGCTCCATCGTCGCGAGCCATTTTGCAGCCCGGAATCCGGGCGCCATTTATCCATTGATCCTGATCAACCCCATCGCTGCACCCGCTTTGGAGGGTCCCAAGGGGATCATGACCAAGCTCGCGGTGTTTTACTACCAGGTGTCCGCCAAGCTTCCAAGGCGCCTTGGACTTGCCCTCCTGCGCAACCGGGCCATTGTCCGGATCATGAGCGTCACCATGGCCAAGACCAAAGACAAAGACCTGCGCCGCTTCATCCATGGCCAGCATGATGCCTACTTCAGCGCGTTCGCGGACCGAAGGAGCCTGCTCGAATCCTTCAAGGCATCCGTGTCGGGCACTGTGGCAGACGTCGCCGGGGAGTTACGCCTCCCCGTACTGCTGATTGCCGGCGAAAAAGATGAGATCGCCACTTTGCCCAACCAGCACAAACTGATGGAGCGCCTTCCCGAGGGCACATTGGAAGTGATTCCCGACGTCGGGCATTTGATCCATTACGAGACGCCGGCCCCGGCGGCCGCAGCTATCCGCACTTTCCTGGAGGAACACCCCGCGTGAAAATTGTCATCGACGCCCGCTTCACCAGGACGGACCACCACGATGGCATCAGCCGGTACGGTTCAAGCCTCATTGCGGCAACATCCAAAATTGCGGATGTCACCATGCTCATTAACGACAAACGCCAACTCGCGTTGCTTCCCGACGTGCCCTATGTGATGGTCAACAGCCCGCTGTCCCCACGTGAGCTGTTCGTTGCCGGCAAGGTCAACTCCTTGGGTGCGGACGTCGTAGTGTGCCCGATGCAGACCATGGGAACCCTGGGGCGGAAGTATGGCCTGATCCTTACGCTGCACGACCTCATCTATTACGAACACCCTGCTCCCCCGGGTTTCCTTCCGGCTCCGGTGCGCCTGCTCTGGAGGCTGTACCACAAGGCGTTCTGGCCGCAGCGCCTGCTGCTGAACCGGGCTGACGTGGTGGCTACCATCAGCAGGACCACAGAGGCTTTGATGGCCAAGTACACCTTGACCCGCCGCCCCGTGCGGATCGTTGGCAATGCCCCACAGCCCGGCCAGACCCCCCGCGATCCTTCGGCCGGGGCGGATAAAACCCTGCTGTACATGGGTTCGTTCATGCCTTACAAGAACGTGGAAACCATGATTCGGGGAATGGCAGGCCTGCCGGAATACACACTGCACTTGCTCAGCCGGATTACTCCCCAGCGTCGGGCGGAACTGGAGGCCATGATCCCTCACGGGGCTAAGGTCCAGTTCCACAACGGTGTAACAGACGCCGAGTATGAAGAGCTTTTGACCAGGGCGACTGCCCTCATCAGCTTGTCCCGGGCCGAGGGATATGGATTGCCCCTGGTGGAGGCGATGTCACTGGGAACTCCTGTTATCGCCAGCGACATTCCGATTTTCCGGGAAGTGGGCGCCGATGCGGTCAGCTATGTTGACCCCGAGTCGCCCTCGGAGTTCGCTGCGGCTGTCACGGCGTTGGGCGATGACAGATTGTGGCAACAACGTTCCCGCAGGTCCGTGGAACGTGCTGGAGACTTCAACTGGGAAGAATCCGCCCGGCAGTTGCTGGCTGCGGCTGAAGAGGTCGTGGCGCTTCGTAAGCGCTACAAGACGTCCACGCCGTCGAGCCGCAGCTGAATTGGTCCGGCTGTGCGTTTCGCCGCGTTCGCTGCCTTGACAGCACGCAGGGCACGGGTAGCGTCTACGGCGTCTGCGTAGGGAATGAAGTACAGAGTGCGGACGTCTGCCTCGGCCTCACTTCCGGAGCCTTGGGCACCACTGGAGAATAGCTGAAGTGGCGCCGGACCGGCGCTGCGGAGCTTCGTACCGGACTTTAGCTTGACGCTCGCCTCGAAGGTATCGGAAAAATGCGCGACGTCGGCCCTTGGCCCGGTCACTGAAGCTACCCGCACTGCCGGGGGAAGCTGCAGTTCCTTCCGGAGTGCCAGTTCACGCGACGCGTAGCCCGGTGCGTCCCAGCGCAGCAGGGCTCCGGTAGCGGTTGTGTCGTCTGCCGTGATGATGACCAGCCCACCCTGGTTGGAGGGTCTCACCAGGGACGCAGCGTTGAACCACCGCCGAACAGTGTCCTCACCGGCCCGCAGGTTTTCCCGGCGGAGCAATGAATTGCCGTCCAGAAGCAGCGCGGCCGCGTACCCTTGGGGAGCCACGGGTTCGGCGCCAACTGTAGCGACGATCAATGCCGGAGCATCAGGCACCGTTGCCTTGATGTTCTCCCCCGACGAGGTGATAACCGTCTTTCCAGGAAAAGCCCGCCCTAGTTCCTCCGCCGTTCGCACGGCTCCTGCTGCAACCCGGCGCAGGTGTGTGCCGTTGCAATGGTTGCAGCGCCACTGCGGTGCCGGCGTGGAACACCAGCGGCAAAGCGGCATGGCGGAACTGCTGGAGATAGCCAGCGGTCCTTGACAGTTGTTGCAGCGGGCCAGCTCCCGGCACGTCTCGCAAGCCAAAGAGGGCGCGTAGCCAGCACGTGCAACCTGCACCAGCACAGGGCCATGTTCGAGGCCTTCCTTGGCCGCACGCCATGCTGCTCCGGGCAAACGTGCAATCCGGGCCAGGGGATCACGTTCCTGTTCAAAGCTGTCAGCTGTGTTCAGGACACGCGGAACAGTGGAACGAATCACCGTTCGCGGTGCCTCGATCGGCACAGCCCATTGCATTTCAACCAGACGCTGGAGTTCAGTGCTGCGGCTGTGGGATGCCATCAGGCAGGCTGCGTTCTCCTGCTCGGCCCGCAGGAGCAGAACTTCGCGCGTGTGCGCGTAGGGAGCCCGCTGGTCGATGTGGAGGTCATCACCATCGTCCCAACAGACCACGAGTCCCAAGTCCCGGACCGGCGCATAGGCGGCGGATCTGGTGCCGATGGCCACACGCGCTTCGCCGCTGAGGATTCGCAGAAAGCTCCGGTAGCGGGGAGTTTGACCATCGTCAGCCGTCAGCCGCGCGACGTCACCCGCTGGCAGGACTTTGGCGAGGGCCACCTCCAGCTGTTCGAGATCCCTGTAATCGGGAACAACCACCACTGCACCACGGCCGGATGCCCGGACTGCCGCAACCGCCGAGGCAACCAACGAAGGCCAACCCCCAGGGCCGAATCCCTGAAGCGCAGTGAGGACAGCCTTGGGTGATCCGCCGCCGGCCAGGTGATGGAGGAACGGGGCTCCATTGGAGTAGGAACCCCAGGCATGGGCGTCCGGCGCATTTGACGGAAGCTCCGATCCCCCTGCTGCGTGCCCGGAGAGTAGCTCCTTCTCCACTTTGGCAACGCGCGGGGGAACAGCAGTACGCAGGACATCGCTCAAGGTTCCGGCATAGCGCGCAGCTACCGTTCCAGCCAACTCCACGATTTGGGGCGTCAGGACCGACAACGTGGAGATTACTTTGTGAAGTGGGGTCAGCGGGTGGCCGGCATCCGAAGTGTCTACGCGTTCCAGCACGAAGCCGTTAAGCTCCTGGCCGTTGAACTTCACTTTCACTCGGACTCCGGGAACAGCAGAATCAGCGAGTTCAGCGGGCACGCTGTAATCGAAGGGCCGGTCCAGGTGTGGCAGGGCGGATTCCAGCACCACGCGGGCGACGGGATTCACTGCCGCCAACGGGGGTCCGCTGACGGGAGACTTGTCAGGGAAACCTTGAAGCAAAGAAGGTTGAAGCAGCGGCTGGGCTTCGTGTCCGGCCATGCTCGTCACCTCCAACTCAATTGCGCGGACTTTCCACGCAGGAACACATTTTCCACGCAGGAAGCCTGGGTCCTCCACGCAGGAACGAAGGATGCCCGCAGTGGGATCAACCCACTGCGGGCATCTCTCTGGCTCCAGCCAATCATGGGCCACCGACAAAGTTACAAACACCGGCTGGCACACGCGGATGAGCGGGAGATCAGGCGTTGAAGAATTCCTTCAGGTCCGCTACGCGGTCCAGGCGCTCCCACGTGAAGTCGGGCTCGTCGCGGCCGAAGTGGCCGTGAGCCGCCGTCTTGGTGTAAATGGGACGCTTGAGGTCCAAGGCGTCGATGATGGCCCGGGGACGGAGATCGAAGAGCTCGTTGATGGCCTCGCTGATGCGGGCCGGGTCAACAGTTTCCGTGCCGAACGTCTCTACGTACGTTCCGACCGGACGTGCCTGGCCAATGGCGTAGGCAATCTGGATCTCCGCGCGCTTGGCCAGACCCGCAGCCACCACGTTCTTGGCAACCCAGCGCATGGCGTAGGCAGCCGAACGATCTACCTTGGACGGGTCCTTGCCGGAGAAGGCGCCTCCACCGTGCCGGGAGAACCCGCCGTAGGTATCGACAATAATCTTGCGACCAGTGAGACCGGCATCGCCAACCGGGCCGCCGATCACAAAGGCACCCGCAGGGTTCAGGATGTTGGCTACATGGGAGATGTCAAGGTTCGATGCCGCCAGAACGGGATCGATGACGTGGCTCGCGAGGTCGGCGCGCAGTTGCTCCAGGCTCGCGTCTTCCGCGTGCTGGCTGGAAATCACTACCGTTTCAACGGAAACCGGGCGATCGCCGTCGTACCCTACCGTGACCTGCGTTTTGCCATCCGGACGGAGGTACGCAAGTTCGCCGCTTTTGCGGACCTCGGTGAGGCGCTCCGACAAACGGTGGGCAAGCCATATGGGCGTCGGCATGTAGGACGCAGTCTCATCGCTGGCATAACCGAACATGATGCCCTGATCGCCCGCACCTTGGAGATCGTAGTCGTCCTCCTGGCGGCCTTCACGCGCCTCAAGCGAGTTGAAGACGCCACCGGCGATGTCGTTGGACTGCTGCCCGATCGACACCGAGACGCCACAGCGGGCACCATCGAAACCGTTGGCCGACGAGTCGTAGCCGATGCCGAGAATGGTCTCGCGGACAATCTGCGGTATCTCCACATAAGCGTCAGTGGTTACTTCACCGGCCACATGGACCAGGCCGGTGGTGGCCATGGTCTCGACAGCCACCCGGGATTCAGGATCAGCAGCCAGCAGCCCATCCAGGATGGCGTCACTGATTTGGTCGCAGATCTTGTCCGGGTGCCCTTCAGTGACCGACTCGGATGTGAAGAGCCGGAGCTTGGACGGGGTGCCATGATGTTCATGGTGCAGCGGTAAAGTCACTCGACCACCTTACTGTGTTGCGGGGCGGCGGCATCCGCCGTGTGTCCCTATGCTAAGAATTGCGGGCGGAGGCTACCGCCGGTGGATGTTACCGGGAAGGAAAAACCCTGGCCAGTTCGGAGCCCACCCGATCCACAACTGCCGCGGCGACGTCAGCCTTGGATCCGGACGCTGACTGCGGTTCGGCCCCATGCCCGGAAAGGATCACTACGGAGTTGTCGTCCTCCCCGAAGACGCGACCAACCCCGACGTGGTTGACCACCAGGAGGTCACAGCCCTTGCGCTTGAGCTTCGCCGTGGCATGCTCCAGAACATCACCTTGGGCATCGCCGGTCTCGGCGGCAAAGCCCACGATCAGCTGCTGGCCACCCTCGGCGTTACGCCGTTCGACGAGCTCATGCAGGATGTCCGGGTTCCGAACCAGGCGCACCAAGGGTGCGTCCTCGCCGTCGACCTTCTTGATCTTGGTGTCCGAAACCTCTGCGGGACGGAAATCCGCCACAGCGGCAGCCATGATGACGACGTCGGAATCCACTGCCGCTTTCAGCGCTGCCTCACGCAGTTCCAAGGCGGACTCAACTCGGACGAGCTCGACGCCGGCGGGCGGCTCGACGTCCATATGCGCGGCAAGGAAACGAACGGTGGCACCGGCGGCCAAAGCAGCCGCCGCCAGGGCCGCACCCTGCTTCCCTGACGAACGGTTACCCAGGAAACGCACCGGGTCCAGCGCTTCCCTGGTACCACCGGCCGAAATCGTCACCGTTCGGCCGGCGAGGGAAGCATGTCTTGCCGGTACAGCCTTGGGCGAATCCGCCTCAGTGGCGGCCTCGGCCAACGCCATGGCTGCCGTGAAAATTGCCTCAGGTTCGGGCAAGCGGCCCGGACCCGAATCGGCACCGGTCAGGCGGCCGCTGGCAGGCTCCAGGACTGTGACGCCACGACTCCGCAAGGTTTCCACGTTGGCCTGGGTTGCAGCGTGCTGCCACATTTCCGTGTGCATCGCAGGAGCGAACAGCACCGGACCGTGAGCCATGAGGAGCGTGTTGGTCAGGAGGTCACCGGCCTGGCCTGTGGCTGCCTTTGCCAGGAGGTCCGCAGTGGCCGGTGCAACGACGATCAAGTCAGCCTCGTGGCCCAAACGGACATGGTTGACCTTCTCGACGTCGTCAAAGACGCTGTTGCTGACCGGGTTTCCGGAGAGCGCCTCCCACGTGGCAACACCGACGAAACGGGTAGCTGCTTCGGTGGGGATCACCGTCACCTGGTGACCGGCTTCAGTAAAAAGCCGGAGGAGCGATGCAACCTTGTAGGCTGCGATCCCTCCCCCGACTCCGAGGACTATGCGCACGTGACCTCCGTCAACAGGCAGTCTGTTTTATTCTGCGGGCTCGATCGGCGTGGAAACCAGGAGGCCTTCGTTGATCTCGCGGAGGGCGATCGACAATGACTTCTCGTTCAGCTTGGTGTCTACCAAGGGACCGACGTACTCGAAGAGGCCCTCGTGCAGCTGGGCGTAGTAGGCGTTGATCTGGCGGGCACGCTTGGCGCCGAAGATCACCAGGCCGTACTTGGAATCGGCAGCCTCAAGCAGCGAATCGATCGGCGGGTTGATGATGCCTTCAAGGTTCGTGGACACGAAATCTCCAAATTCTAGCGGGCCGACAAGTGCAAGCGCTTAGCGCTCGTGCGGGGTTAGCCCCATGAGTGAAACAAGCTCGTCCGCTGCCCGGCGAACGTCGTCATTAATGACGGTGTGGTCAAACTCCGGTTCAGCAGCAAGTTCCAGTTTAGCGGTTTCCAGCCTGCGCTGCTGTTCCTCGGCAGATTCAGTGCCGCGACCCACAAGCCGACGCACCATTTCTTCCCAACTGGGCGGTGCCAGGAAGACGAACTTGGCATCCGGCACAGCAGCCTTTACCTGCCGTGCACCTTGGAGATCAATCTCGAGCAGCACCGATTTCCCCTCCGCAATGGCAGCATTCACGGTGCTCCGGAGCGTGCCGTACCGGTTCTGGCCGTGGACCACGGCCCACTCCAGGAGTTCGCCATCGGCTACCAGCGAGTCAAACTCTTCGGCAGACTTGAAGAAGTAGTGAACCCCGTCCTTCTCCCCTGGACGCGCGGCGCGGGTAGTGGCGGAGACGGAAAGCCAAACCTCTGGATAGTTGTCCCTGATGTAGGTGGATACGGTTCCCTTGCCAACAGCAGTTGGGCCTGCGAGGACAGTCAGTCCAGGTTTCTTGCTCACGGATTCCTTCGGGGAGATGCGTCAAACGCTTTGCTGGGTATCCATAAAATCTACCAGCGCCCGGGCCTGGTGAATTCCCAACCCCCTGATGCGCCGGGATCCGGCAATGCCTATCTCCGCCATGATCCCGGCCGCACGTACAGGTCCTATGCCTGGGAGGGCCTCCAGGAGCTCCACCACCCGCATCCGCGCAATGGCTTCATCCGTGGTGCCTGAAGAGATCAGCTCAGCGATGCTCACTTCACCGCGTTTGAGCCGTTCTTTGGCCGCGGCCCGCACAGCGCGCGCCTTTGCAGCCTTATCCAAAGCATCGGAACGCTCCTGCGGTGTCAGCTCTTTCAGACCCACGGCCAAACCCCTGTCAGATCGGATTTGTGATTCACGTCACGCGAAACTGATCCTGAACCTACCGGCAGGCGGCGGGTTGCGCAATGAGGCGCCAGCGAATCATTCCGCCCGCAGGCCGTCCAGCGTTTCCTGTGTTGCCGCCCGCAACGCAGCGCTCGTTGGACCGGCGGCAAGGATGCCCCGGCTCGACGTAGCCAGCACTGTGGGATAGGCGGCGCCGAAGGTCGAGCGGAGATCCGCGGGCGTAGCACCCTGCGCCCCCAGGCCGGGCGCCAGGATCGCTCCGCGGACCGCGCCAAGGTCAATGTCCAGATCCTCGAGTGCAGAACCGATGGTGGCGCCCACAACAAGTCCCACTGAACCCAGGACACCCGCGTACCGCTGGTTCTCGGCTGCGGCCGCATTGACGATCCCCCGGGCCACGGAATGGCTTCCGCCGACGTGCTGGACAGACTTTCCCTCCGGATTGGATGTCAATGCGAGCACAAAGACTCCCCTGCCATTTTGCGCAGCAAGGTCCAGCGCCGGACGCAAGGATTCGAAGCCCAGGTAGGGACTCAGGGTCACTGAGTCCGCAGCCAGGGCCGAACCGTCCCGCAGCCACGCATCGGCGTAGGCGGCCATGGTGGATCCGATATCACCGCGCTTGGCATCGGCGATACTCAGCACATCCGCATCAGCAGCTGCGGCCAACGTCCGCTCCAGGACAGCCATGCCCGCAGAGCCGTGACGCTCATAAAGTGCCACTTGCGGCTTCACCGCGGCAGCGAGGGAAGCCACGGCCTCCACAACGCTGAGCGAAAAGCGCTCCAGCCCGGCGACGTCGTCGTTCAATCCCCAGTCAGCCAGCAGCTGGGGGTGGGGATCGATTCCAACGCAAAGCGGGCCACGGGCGGCCATTGCGGCAGCCAGCCGGGAGCCAAATGACTCCCGGGCCGGCTGCTGCGCATCGTGGGCCTCGTGCGCACCAACAATGTCAGGCATTGGCGGCGGCCTGGGATTCGCTGAGGTTGGCTGCGTGCTCCTGAAGGCTGGTGACAGACCATTCGTAGGTGCGCAGTGCCTCAATTGCCTGCACGGCTGCGTTGAATTCAGCCACGGTGGTGATGCAGGGAATGCCGATTGATGTTGCCGCGGCACGAAGTTCGTAGCCGTCGCTGCGGGCTTCCCCGCCGGACGGGGTGTTGAAGACCATGTCGATCTCGCCGGCAATGACGAGGTCTGCGATGGTGCCTTCACCTTCGGCGCTGCTGCCCTCGGCCACCTTACGGACCGGAGTCGCCTGGATGCCGTTGCGGCGCAGAACGTCAGCCGTGCCTCCGGTGGAGACGATCTCGAAACCGAGGTCCGAGAGGCGCTTGACGCCCATGATCACCGAGCGCTTATCGCGGTTGGCCACGGAAACGAAGATCTTGCCTTCGGTGGGCAGCGCGTTGTTTGCGGCGGCCTGGCTCTTGGCGAATGCGGTATCGAAGTGCTTGTCGATGCCCATCACTTCACCTGTGGACCGCATTTCCGGGCCGAGCAAGGAGTCGACAACCTTGCCCTCCGGCGTACGGAAGCGGCTGAACGGCAGGACAGCTTCCTTGACAGCGACCGGAGCGTCCAGGGGCAACGTGGAACCGTCACCGGTTTCCGGCAGCATCTTGTAGGCACTGCGCAGTTGGTTGATGGTGACACCGGTGCCGATCAGTGCGGCAGCCTTGGCCATTTGAACGCCAGTTGCCTTGGAAACGAAGGGCACCGTACGCGAAGCACGCGGGTTCGCTTCAAGGACGTACAGGACATCGGAGGCCAGCGCGAACTGGATGTTGATGAGACCACGGACGCCCACACCCTCAGCGATGGCCCGCGTTGCAGTGCGAACGCGCTCGATCACGTTGTTGCCCAGTGTGATCGGAGGAAGGACACAGGCGGAGTCTCCGGAGTGGATACCGGCTTCCTCGATGTGCTCCATGATGCCGCCCAGGTACATGTCCGTGCCGTCGAAGAGGGCGTCGACATCGATTTCGACTGCGTCTTCCAGGAAGCGGTCGATCAGCACGGGGTGGTCCGGCGTGATTTCCGTGGCGTTGGCAATGTAGCGGGAAAGGTTGGCTTCGTCGTAGACGATTTCCATGCCGCGACCGCCCAGGACATAGGACGGACGGACAAGCACGGGATAACCGATCTCGTCAGCGATCTTCTTGGCATCCTCAAAGGAAACGGCCGTGCCGTTCTTCGGGGAGGTCAGGCCTGCCTCGTCCAGGACGCGGGCGAAGGCGCCACGGTGCTCTGCGAGGTCAATTGCCTCAGGCGAGGTGCCCAGGATCGGCACGCCGGCGTCGGCAAGCTGCTGTGCGAGCTTCAGGGGTGTCTGCCCGCCGAGCTGGACGAAGACACCCATGACGCCACCGGTGCGCTCTTCAGCGGCGATGACCTCGAGGACGTCCTCAAGGGTCAGCGGCTCGAAGTAAAGGCGCGTGGAAACGTCATAGTCGGTGGAGACGGTCTCGGGGTTGCAGTTGACCATGACGGTCTCATAGCCGGCCTTGCGCAGCGCCATGGAGGCGTGGACGCAGGAGTAGTCGAACTCGATGCCCTGGCCAATGCGGTTGGGCCCTGAACCAAGGATGATGACGGAGGGCTTGGCGTGCAGGCCTACCTCATCTTCCTCGTCGTAGGACGAGTAGTGGTACGGGGTGTAAGCGGCAAACTCAGCGGCACAGGTGTCCACCGTCTTGTAGACCGGACGGATACCCAAGGCCTGGCGGACGCCGCGGACCACTGCCTCATTGTTGTGCGTCAAGGCACCGATCTGCTCGTCGGAGAAGCCGTGGCGCTTGGCGTTGCGCAGCATTTCCTCTGTGAGGACGCCGGCCTTGCGGATTTCCTGCGCGGTCTCGTTAAGGAGCTGCAGTTGGTCCAGGAACCAAGGATCGATCTTGGTGGCTTCGAAGAGGTCTTCCACCGTGGCGCCACCCAGGAGCGCGCGCTGCACCTGGTGCAGGCGGTCCGTCGTGGGACGCTTGGCCTTCTCGATGAGCTCGGCAACTTCGTACTCCGGCACGGAGCTGAAGTCCAGCTGCGAGCCCTTCTGCTCCAATGAGCGGAGGGCCTTCTGCAGGGCTTCGGTGAAGTTGCGGCCCATGGCCATGGCTTCGCCAACAGACTTCATGGTGGTGGTCAGAGTGTTGTCGGCTGCCGGGAACTTTTCGAAGGCGAAGCGCGGAACCTTGACCACAACGTAGTCCAACGTAGGCTCGAACGACGCCGGCGTCTTCTGGGTGATGTCGTTCGGGATCTCGTCCAGGGTGTAACCAAGGGAGAGCTTGGTGGCGATCTTGGCGATGGCGAAGCCGGTTGCCTTGGAAGCCAGCGCGGAGGAACGGGATACGCGCGGGTTCATCTCGATAACCACTACGCGGCCCGTGGCGGGGTCGATGGCGAACTGGATGTTGCAGCCACCGGTGTCCACGCCGACTTCGCGGATAACGGCGATGGAGACGTCCCGAAGCTTTTGGTACTCGCGGTCCGTGAGGGTCAGTGCCGGAGCAACCGTGATGGAGTCACCGGTGTGGACGCCTACGGGATCGAAGTTTTCGATGGAGCAAACAACAACGACATTGTCGTTCTTGTCGCGCATCATCTCAAGTTCGTATTCCTTCCAACCGAGAATGCTCTCTTCGAGCAGGACCTCGGTGGTGGGGCTGTACTGGAGGCCCTGGCCGACGATGCGGCGGAGATCGTCCTCGTTGTACGCCAGGCCCGAGCCAAGGCCACCCATGGTGAAGGACGGGCGAACGACCATCGGATAGCCGAGGTCTTCGGCCGCAGCGAAGGCCTCGTCCATGGTGTGGATGATGTGGCTGCGGGCCGATTCGGCGCCACAGCGCTCAACGACGCCCTTGAACTTCTCGCGGTCTTCTCCGAGCTCAATGGCAGCAATGTTTGCGCCAATGAGTTCCACGTTGTACTTCTCCAGCACACCGTTCTTGTCCAACGCGATGGCAGTGTTCAGAGCCGTCTGGCCACCCAAGGTGGGCAGGATGGCGTCCGGACGCTCCTTGGCGATGATCTTCTCAACAACCTCGGGCGTGATGGGCTCGACGTAGGTGGCGTCGGCGAACTCCGGGTCCGTCATGATGGTGGCGGGGTTGGAGTTCACGAGGATGACCCGGAGGCCTTCCTCCTTGAGGACGCGGAGAGCCTGGGTACCGGAGTAGTCGAACTCGGCTGCCTGGCCGATGACGATGGGGCCGGAACCGATGACAAGGACGCTCTTGAGATCTGTACGCTTGGGCATTACTTCTTGTCCTCAGTCTTGGATTCGGTGGAGTTGGAGGCGCCGGCGGCGGCCGATTTGGTTTCGGCCATGAGGTCGATAAAGCGGTCAAAGAGGTACGCAGCATCGTGCGGGCCAGCCGCAGCTTCAGGGTGGTACTGGACCGAGAACGCCGGGATGTCCAGGCACGCAAGGCCTTCAACGACGTCGTCATTCAAGGAGACGTGGCTGACTTCTACGCGGCCGTAACGCTCCTCGGGGGCGATCGTGGCACCGTTCAGCGGTGCGTCGACGGCGAAGCCGTGGTTCTGCGAGGTGATTTCAACCTTGCCCGTGCGGCGGTCCATCACCGGCTGGTTGATGCCTCGGTGGCCGTAGCGGAGCTTGTAGGTGCCAAAGCCGAGGGCCCGGCCAAGGATCTGGTTGCCAAAGCAGATGCCGAAGTAGGGCAGTTTCTCGTCCAGCACCGAACGCAGGAGTGAGACCTGGTGGTCTGCGGTAGCGGGGTCACCGGGCCCGTTGGACATGAAGAAGCCGTCCGGGTTGACCGCGTTGACATCCTCCAGGGTGGACGTCGCCGGAAGGACATGCACACGCACGCCGCGTTCCGCGAAACGAACCGGGGTCATGGCCTTGATGCCGAGGTCGACGGCGGCAATGGAGAATCTGGGCTCGCCTTCCCAGCCGTGGTCCTTGGGTTCCACGACGTAAGCCTCGTCAATGGAGACCTCTTCAGCCAGCGCTGCGCCTTCCATCGGGGCGCTTGCCAGCACGGCGTTCAGGAGCTCCTTGTCCGATGCCTGGGCGGCCTCCCCCGAGAAGATGCCTGCGCGCATCGTCTTGTGCTCGCGGAGGTGGCGGGTGATGGCACGGGTATCGACGCCCTGGATGCCCACGATGCCTTGCTCGACGAGTTCATCATCGAGGCTGCGTTCCGAGCGCCAGTTGGAGGGGCGGCGGGCGGCGTCGCGCACAATGTAGCCGGCCACCCAGATGCGGCGGGACTCAGCGTCTTCGTTGTTGACGCCCGTGTTGCCGATGTGGGGTGCAGTCTGCACCACGAGCTGGCGGGCGTAGGAGGGATCGGTGATGGTCTCCTGGTAGCCGGTCATTCCGGTGGCGAAGACGGCCTCACCGAGGGCCGTTCCCTGGGCGCCGTAGCTACGGCCGCGGAACATGCGGCCGTCTTCGAGCACCAATACTGCTGCTGAGGGGGTGGGTGTGGTGGCTGCTTTACTGTCCGTCACTTTATTACTTTCCACTATCGGCATCTGCCTGAGGGGCTGCGGAGATCAATTCTTGGATGGCTTCGAGGAGGAGCTCTTTGTCGGCTGCATGCCTGGTCCGGAATCCGGTATCCAGTTCCTTGCCGCCCAGCTTCCAGCTAATGACCAGAAGTCCGTCTTTTTCCACGAACTTCCCGGCCATGCCGGCTGCTTGGCGGCTGTCAGCCACTGCGGAGCGTGGGATGAACACCGGGGCGGCGCCTGAGCGGTCGAACAAGATGCCTTCAGCATGGATGCTCAGTTCCGCGTTGGTGCGGATTCCAAGGCCCTGCACTGCGATCCGGTCCAGCCAGTCACCTGCCGTGGTGGTGGCAACGTACTGGCCCTCAGCTACGACCGTGGCCGGCGTCAGTTGCTGCGGCACCTCCGGGACGCGTTCGACGTCGGCTTGTCGCCTGAGCCGGTTCCGCCACCCCAGCCAGATCATCATCAGGACGATGATGATCAACGGCACCGTGATGAGCACGGTGAGTGTCTGGTTGTTCATCAGCTACCGCTGACTGCCCCGGCGGCATCCGGGGTTGGGTAGTTTCCGGCGTACCTGTACGGAGTGTTGAGCTTGCCGTTGAGAACGGTGGGGTGGCCCTTGAAGAAGGTTGCGACCACGGATCCGGGCAGCTCTTTGCCCTTGAACGGTGAATTGCGGCCCATGGTGGCCATCTTATGGGGGTCAACCGTCCAGCGCGCAGCCGGGTCCACCAGGATGACGTTGGCGGGCTCGCCTTCCTCCAACGGCCGGCCTTGGTCCGCTACGCGGCCAATAACTGCCGGAGTGAAGGACGTGACCCGGGCGAAGTCTGCCCATGTCATGAGTCCGGTTTCGATCATGGTTTCCTGAACCACGGACAATGCCGTTTCCAGGCCGGTCATGCCCATGGCCGCCTGCGCCCACTCGCATTCCTTGTGCTCGCTGGGGTGCGGGGCGTGGTCCGTGCCGACAACATCGATCGTGCCGTCGGCGAGGCCTTCGCGGAGCGCCTGGACGTCGGCATCCGTACGCAGCGGCGGGTTGACCTTGTACACGGGATCGTAGCTGCGGACCAGTTCGTCAGTGAGGAGCAGGTGGTGGGGCGTGACCTCGGCCGTGACGTTGATCCCCCGGGCTTTGGCCCAGCGGACGATTTCAACAGATCCGGCGGTGGAGACGTGGCAAACGTGGAGGCGGGAACCCACATGCTGCGTGAGCAGGACGTCGCGGGCGATGATGCTTTCCTCTGCCACGGCCGGCCAACCGGCGAGACCCAGCACCGCCGAGACGGCGCCTTCGTTCATCTGTGCCCCGGCGGTAAGGCGGGGTTCCTGCGCGTGCTGGGCAACCACGCCGTCGAACGCTTTGACGTACTCCAGCGCGCGGCGCATCAGCACGGGATCGTGCACGCAGATGCCATCATCGGAGAACATCCGCACCTGGGCGCGGGAATCCGCCATCGCACCCAGTTCCGCAAGTTGTTCACCGGCCAGGCCAACCGTGACAGCGCCAACAGGACGCACGTCCACCCAGCCGGACGCGCGGCCGAGGCTGTGGACCTGTTCGACGACGCCGGCCGTGTCAGCAACGGGGTTGCTGTTGGCCATGGCGTGGACGGCCGTGAAGCCACCCAGGGCTGCGGCACGAGTGCCGGTCTCGACCGTTTCAGCATCTTCGCGCCCGGGTTCGCGCAGGTGCGTGTGGACGTCAACCATGCCGGGGAGGGCAACCAGGCCCGTCCCGTCGATCACTGTGGCGTCGTCGTCGTGCAGATCCTTGCCCCGGGCGGCGATGATGCCGTCGCGGATCAGCAGGTCTTCAGCTTCGCCGCCGAGAATGGCAGCCCCGCGGATCAGGTACGTGTTCTCGGCCATCAGTTGCTCTCCTTGGTGGGCTGGCTTGCAGCGTGGGTGGTCGCTGCCGTTGCGGCAGTTGCTTCGCGGGAATCCCCGGAGAGCAGCAGGTAAAGGGCGGCCATGCGCACTGAAACACCGTTCCGCACCTGTGCAAGCACTGTTGAGCGGGGCGAATCGGCGGCGGCCGAGGAAATTTCCAGGCCACGGTTCATGGGGCCGGGGTGCATGATGATGGTGTCTTTCATGCCAAGGTCATCCAAGGCCCGAAGCCGGGCGTCGTCGAAGCCCCAGCGCCGTGAGTACTCACGGGTAGACGGGAAGAACGAGGCATGCATGCGCTCACCCTGGACTCGCAGCATCATCATCGCGTCGACGCCCGCTTCCAGCGTTTCGTCCAGGTTGTAGCTGACCTTGCAAGGCCAGTGCTCGACGCCGATCGGCAGCAGTGTGGGTGGCGCAACCAACGTGACCTCTGCACCCAGCGTGCGCAACAACCAGACGTTGGACCGCGCCACCCGGGAATGCAGGACATCTCCGACGATCGCCACACGCATCCCTCGAAGGTCCGCCCCGGTGGACTTCGTCCCGTTGAGTTGGGACCAGTGGCGGCGCATCGTGAACGCATCCAACAGCGCCTGCGTGGGGTGTTCGTGGGTGCCATCGCCTGCGTTGATCACTGCGGCGTCGATCCAGTCCGTGGCAGCAAGCCGGTGCGGAGCGCCGGAAGCCCAATGGCGGATGACCACCGCATCCGCGCCCATGGCGGCCAGCGTCTGCGCAGTGTCTTTGAGGGACTCACCCTTGGAAACCGAGGAGCCTTTGGCTGCGAAGTTGATGACATCGGCTGAAAGCCGCTTTGCTGCAGCTTCGAAGGAGATCCGGGTACGGGTGGAGTCCTCGAAGAAGAGGTTCACTACCGTGCGGCCACGGAGGGCAGGGAGCTTCTTGACCTCGCGGTCGCCCACGGCCGACATTTCTTCGGCAGTGTCCAGGACGCGGATGGCGTCGAAAGCGCTGAGGTTCTCAGTGGAGAGGAGGTGCTTCACTGTCCGGCCTCGATTACTACTTCGTTGACCGGAACGCCGTCCACGGAGTCGATTTCCTCAAGGTGGACGCGGACCTTCTCCGCGGAGGAAGTTGGCAGGTTCTTGCCTACATGGTCCGCACGGATGGGAAGCTCACGGTGCCCCCTGTCCACCAGGACTGCCAGGCGGACAATCCTGGGACGGCCAAGGTCCACCAAGGCGTCAAGCGCTGCCCTGATGGTGCGGCCGGAATACAGGACGTCGTCGATGAGGACAACAACCTTGTTGTCAATGCCGGACAGTGGCAAGCGCGTGTGGTGGGGCGGCCTGGTGGGCTGGTGTGAAAGATCGTCGCGGAACATGGTGACGTCGAGTTGCCCGACGATCGTTTCCGCGTTGACGCTGGGGTCAGCCGCAGCGATCTTGTTGGCGAGCCGCACGGCCAACGGATAACCGCGGCTGGGAATGCCCAAAAGAACCAGATCCTGGGAACCTTTGTTGGCTTCGAGGATCTCATGGGCGATACGAGTCAGCGCGCGATCGATGTCCGCTTGGTTGAGAACAACCCGCGACGGAACCTGCGCTGAAGTGACTTCAGTCATTCGCTCGTCTCCCCTTTCCCCGCCTCACGGGACGGAATTAAAAAAGGAATATTTGCCCTCCAAAACTACCACAGCGGAAACTGGCACCCCTCACCGGGCCGTCAACGAGGCGTGAGTTAAAGCTCACATCCGGCCCGTGCAATAGGCTCTAGGCCATGAGCAGCGACCATCCTGGGCACCCCGGCGGACACCAACCCTACCCGCGGCCCTACCTGGAACCGGCAGCCAATCCGACGTGGATCGGACGCGTACAGCCCGGAAACTACCAACCAGCCCCCGGGAATCCCGGGAACCTTCCCCAACGGACGTGGGCGGCTCCGCCGGCATCCCGGGGACGCCGGTCGCCGAGCACACTCCCCCTGCTCGTGGCGGGCGCGATATTGGTCTTCGGCAGCCTTCTCCTGGTGGTTCCCTTCCTTCTGGGCAATACAGGAATCGCAGGCTTCGTGATCGGGTTCATCGCCTCCCTGATCCCGTTGTCGGTGGTGCTGCTGACCGTACGGCTCATTGACCGTTGGGAGCCGGAACCGAACAGGCTGCTCTTGTTCGCTTTCACGTGGGGAGCCGCAGTCTCGATTGCCGGAACCCTGTTGATCCAGCCCCTCTTCGCCTTGGCAGCTCCTACCACCAGCGAAGAAGCATTCACTTATTTCATGGCCACGGTCCAGGCTCCCATCGTGGAGGAATTCACCAAATCGCTTGGCCTGTTGCTTCTCATCCTTGGCGCCCGGAAGTATTTCGATGGTCCCGTGGATGGTGTGGTCTTTGCCTTTACCATCGCCGCCGGCTTCGCCTTCACCGAGAACATCCTCTACTTCGGTCGTGAGATCGCCTCCTCATCGGAGCCCGGCACGGACCTTGTCCGCATCTTCATCCTTCGCGGCGTCATGTCACCCTTCGCTCACGCCATTTTCACGGGGACAACCGGCCTGATCATGGGATTCGCCGCCCGTCGATGGCATTCCGGCTACGCAGTGCTGGCCTTTGTCATCGGCCTCCTGCCGGCCATGTTCCTGCACAACCGGTGGAACAGCATGGGCCAGGACTTCCTGCTGGACTACTTCGTGGTGCAGGTGCCGATCTTCCTGATTGCAGCCCTCGGCATCATTTTCCTGCGCGTGGCCGAAGGCAAACTCACGCGCCAGCGGCTGCTCGAATATGCCCGGGCCGGATGGTTCACGCCAGCCGAAGTTGAAATGCTGGCAACGTCCCAAGGAAGGCGACAGGCGGTTCGCTGGGCAGCCTCGCGTGGCCGTGCCGCGCAGATGCGGGCATTCATCAAGGGTGCCACGGCCTTGGCGTTCACGCGCCAACGCATCCTCAGCGGCCGCGATGTGCCGGTTCATCAGCAGGATGAACTTGACCATCTTCGCGCGATTCCAGGACTCCGGGCGGCAGTGCTGCACTAGGAGTTTGAGCGGGCTTGGAACATGTGGGCTTAAGAGAGAAGGACCCGCATCCTGCATGGATGCGGGTCCTTTCAGGCCTGATGGGGACTTGGCCCTGCCCAGTTACGCGAGCAGAGACGGCTTGAGCTTCTGGAGCCGGCCAAGCAAGCCGTTGATGAAGGCCGGTGATTCGTCCGTGGACATCGTCTTGGCGAGGGCCACAGCTTCGCTGACTGCCACTCCGTCAGGGACTTCGTCGTTGTACAGGAGCTCCCAGGCACCAATGCGGAGGATGATGCGGTCTACCGAAGGCATCCGCTCCAGCGTCCAGCCCTGGGCATAGGTCTGCAGGAACTCATCGATAGTTGGCTGCATGGAGACGACACCCTCAACGATTTCCATCGTGTAAGGGTTAATGACGAGATCCGTCTTCTCCCGACGCGCCTTGAGCGCGTCAAAAGCCGAAACGGAACGCTGCTCCGCCTCGAAAAGTACTTCAAGTGCCCTGCTACGGGCTTTACCGCGTGCGCTCACTAGTCGTTGACCCGGCCCAGGTAGCTGCCGTCGCGGGTATCAACCTTGACCTTGGTGCCCTGCTCCACGAACAGCGGAACCTGGATTTCGTAGCCGGTTTCCACGGTTGCCGGCTTGGTGCCTGCCGAGGAGCGATCGCCCTGGAGGCCAGGCTCGGTGTAGGTGATTTCGAGAACGACGCTCGGCGGCAGCTCGATGTACAACGGCGTGCCTTCGTGGATGGCGATGTTAACCATCTGGTTCTCGAGCATGAAGTTTGTGGCGTCGCCGACCGTAGCGCCGGAAACGGTGATTTGGTCGTAGTCCTGGGTGTCCATGAAGACGAAGTCTTCGCCATCCTGGTACAAGTACTGGTAGTCACGGCGGTCAACCGTAGCGGTCTCGATCTTCAGGCCGGCGTTGAAGGTCTTGTCAACCACCTTGCCGGACATGACATTGCGCATCTTGGTGCGAACGAAAGCGCCACCCTTGCCCGGCTTGACGTGCTGGAACTCAATGATGTTCCAGAGCTGGCCCTCGAGCTTCAGTACGGTTCCGTTCTTGATGTCGTTTGTGGTTGCCACTCGTATCCTCTGGTTTCTCTCACTGGTTCTAGCTACGGTTTCTAGCTTCCAGCCGGGTATGCCAGCCAGCATGCCAAAAGGCGTGCCAGCGCGTATTTATCAAAAATCCAAGAACCATTCTACCGGCAAATGGGAAGGGGCTTGGCTTCGGGTGGTTCCAGCGTGGATCAGGACGCGAGTTCCAGTACGTCCCTGGCCCGCTGGAGGGCCACCGCGGAGGAGTAGATCAGTGCGGCATCGGCAGCTTTCGCAACCCTCAGGTCCAGTGCCTTGGCAAACTCCTCGGATGCTGCCAGGGCATTTCCGCTCACGAAATAGGCCCTGCCCAAATACTGGTGGACGATCGCTTCCTTGGAGGTACCTTGGACTTCCTGCAGCAGCTGGCGGAACAGTTGGATGGCACGATCCAGACGATTGGTGGCCCGGTGGACTTCAGCTTCAAAAATCCGCAACCGGAAGGATTCGGGGTCCTTGTAGCGGGCTTCGGCGAGCAATTCCGCCGCTTCCTTGGGCTGGTTTTCCAGCAGCAGCGCCATGATGCGGTCGGCAGGGTCTTCCGAAGCGGCCAAGGCAGATTCCAGTGCGTCTTCGTTGACGATAACGGGCAGCAACGTATCGGGGTTCGTGCGGACACCCGGGAATCCGCCGGTTGGCCAGTCGCTGACGCCTTCTCTGAGGACGGTCATCATGAAGCAATCTCCTGGTAGGCGGCAAACAACAGGGACGTGTCGGGGACGTCCAGAATGCCGGGCTTGGCTACGCCATCCAGGACAACAAAGCGCAGGAGGTCCCCACGGGACTTCTTGTCCCGGCGCATGCCATCCAGGAGGCCTTGCCAGCGGTCCTTGCGGTAGGTGATGGGCAATCCAAGGCTCTCAAGGATGGTGCGGTGCCGATCGGCGTCGGCGTCGGAGAGTCGTCCAACGCTTCGCGCCAGTTCAGCAGCGAACATCATGCCTACCGAAACGGCCGCACCATGGCGCCAGGAGTACCGTTCCACGAGTTCAATGGCATGGCCCAGGGTATGTCCGTAGTTCAGGATTTCGCGCAGCCCGGATTCCTTGAGGTCCTGGGAGACGACGTTGGCTTTAACCGCAATGGCACGCTCGATGAGTTCACGGACGACGTCCGATTCCGGGTCCATCACTGCGTCCGTGTTCTTTTCAACGAGGTCAAGGATCACGGGATCGGCGATAAAGCCGCACTTGATGACCTCTGCCATTCCGGAAATCAGCTCATTCCTGGGCAAAGTCTTGAGCGTGTCCAGATCCGCCAGTACAGCCGCAGGAGGATGGAACGATCCCACCAGGTTCTTGCCTTCGGCAGTGTTGATACCTGTTTTGCCGCCAACTGAGGCATCCACCATACCCAGCAGGCTGGTGGGCATGTGAATGACTTTGACTCCGCGCAGCCACGTGGCAGCAACGAATCCGGCGAGGTCGGTCACGGCGCCGCCACCGACGGCAACAATAGCGTCCGAGCGCGTGAAGTCGTTCTGTCCCAGTACCTGCCAGCAGAAAGCGGCAACCTGTATGTGCTTGCCTTCTTCGGCATCCGGGATCTCGGCTGTCAGTGCCGTGAAGCCGGCGGCTTCGAGCTCATCGCGGACGGTGTCCCCGGTCAGGCGAAGGGCGCGCGGGTGAATGACAAGCACTCGTCGAACACGCTCGCCAAGTTTGGCGGGAAGGGATTGCAGGAGGCCACGGCCCACCACGACGTCGTAGTTCTCCGCGGTTGATTGGCCGGTCACCTTGATGACAGTTGCTTCGTTGCTCACTTTTCAACTTCCTCTTTCAAGGCTGCATGCTGGCGCAGCCGCTCCTCCAACTGGAGGCCGATTTCAGCCACGGATCCCGAACGGACGTCCAGGACGATATCTGCAAGACGCTCATAGACCGGACGCCTGGTGGCAAACAGGGCCTCCCATCGGGACATAGCGTCGCCCTGCAGCAAAGGCCTTCCGGTGTTTCGCGCGATCCGGTCCGCAACAGTCGAGGCATCGCATTCCAGGTAAACCACGGTGCACTCCCCCAGCAATTGCTGGGTTCCCGAGTCCAGGACGGCTCCGCCACCCAGCGAAATCACCGCTGGTTGTTGCTTGGCGCCCTCGATGGCCTTCGCCACCGCCCGGGCTTCAATTTCCCGGAACGCGTGTTCTCCCCGACCAGCGAAAATGTCAGCAATGCTGCCGTGCGCTGCGACCACCACGGCGTCGGTGTCCACGAAGGGAACGCCGAGCTGCTGCGCAAGTTGCTGGCCGATCGCAGACTTGCCAACTGCCATGGGGCCCACCAGGACAACGGGACGGCCAGCGCAGCCGTCCTGGGTAGCGCGGCCCACTACCGGCCGACCGAGTCCAGGGTTGCCGGAATGTTATCCAGGTAGCTCCGCAGGTTACGCGTGGTCTCGGCAACAGAGTCACCGCCGAATTTCTCGGCAATGGCTTCTGCGAGGACAAGGGCCACCATGGCCTCCGCCACAACGCCCGCTGCCGGAACTGCGCAGACGTCCGAACGCTGGTGGTGCGCCTTGGCGGGCTCCCCGGTGCTGACATCAATGGTGCGCAGCGCGCGGGGAACTGTGGCAATGGGCTTCATGGCGGCACGGACGCGAAGAACTTCGCCGATGCTCATGCCACCCTCGATGCCGCCGGCACGGTTGGTCTGACGAATAATTTTGCCGTTCTCATCCTTGAGGATTTCGTCGTGCGCTGCAGAACCACGGCGGGCAGCGGTGAGGAACCCGTCACCGACCTCCACGCCCTTGATGGCCTGAATACCCATCAGCGCTGCGGCAAGGCGGGAATCGAGGCGGCGGTCCCAATGGACGTAACTGCCCAATCCAGGGGGAAGTCCATAGGCAAGGACCTCAACCACGCCTCCAAGGGTCTCGCCTTCCTTGTGGGCGGCATCCACCTCGGCCACCATGGCATCCGAAGTTTCGCGGTCGAAGCAGCGCAGGGGATCTGCGTCAAGGGCTATGACGTCCTTGGGCAAAGGCAACGCCTTGCCCTCGGGTACAGTGACGCTGGCGATGGAAACGGTGTGGCTGACCAATTCCACGCCCAGCTGCTTAAGGAACTGGGCGGCAACGGTACCGAGAGCAACACGGGTGGCGGTTTCACGCGCACTTGCGCGCTCAAGCACCGGACGGGCTTCGTCAAAGCCGTACTTCTGCATCCCGGTGAAATCGGCGTGCCCAGGGCGCGGGCGGGTCAGCGGGGCGTTCCGGGCTTGGTCGGCAAGGACTTCAGGGTCCACTGGATCAGCAGACATAATCTGCTCCCATTTTGGCCATTCGGTGTTGCCCACCTGAATGGCAACCGGACCACCCTGGGTGATGCCGTGACGCACGCCACCGAGGATCGTGACTTCATCCTGCTCAAACTTCATGCGGGCGCCACGTCCGTAGCCCAGGCGACGACGCGCCAAAGCATCACGGATTTGCCCGCTGGTGAGCTCAACACCGGCAGGCACGCCTTCAACAATTCCGATCAGAGCCGGACCATGGGATTCACCGGCAGTCAACCAACGCAACATATAACCAATCCTGCCATGTAAGGCCTCTAGAACACTCGCCGGGGAAGCCCAACTGAGTCGCACATCACATCTATGACGGAGGCGTCAACGTCACAGCCACTGAACTGCCGGATCTGCTCCGCCGCTTGGTACATCAGCATTTCAAGTCCGGGAACCACCGTTCCCCCATGGCCGTGCCAAACCTCGGCGAGGCGGCTCGGCCAAGGGTCATAAGCGACGTCCAGCAAAACCCCCGCCCCTGTTCCTGGCAGGGCAGCGAGTTCCTCCGCAAGCGCATCGGCCGCGCGCGGAGGAAAGGTGGAGATGACCAGCCCGGATCCGGCCACTGCTGTAGCCGCCTCACTGAGGGGGCGGAGCCGCAGGGAAATTCCGACGGCGGCCGCGGCGGCTTGCGCGTCGACGGCACGTGTTGTGTCCCGAACGAAAACGTCGACGTGTTCAGCTCCGAGCTCGTGGATGGCAGCGATCGCGGCAGCTGAGGTACCCCCACCGCCAAGAACAGCGGCATGCTGTGCAGAAGCAATTCCTGCGTAACGTACTGCCTCCACGATGCCCTTGACATCGGTGTTGTAGCCGACGCGGCGGACCGATCCGCCGTCGTTCTCGAAGACGACCGTGTTGATAACACCCAAGTGGGCGCCAGCGCCACGAACCTCATCGACTTCCCTGACCATGGCCGACTTCAACGGCATGGTTACCGAAAGCCCACACCACGACCCATCCCCGCGAAGGGAGTCCATGAACGCCGGAAGCCTATCCACTGTCAGGTCGATGGCCGAGTATTCGATGTCCACGCCGAGCTTGGCATAGGCAGCAGTGTGCATCGCCGGGGACTTCGAATGTGAGATCGGGTGCCCGAGGACCGCGGCGCGACGACTCACACGCACCGTCCGGCGTTGGCCTGGCACCATGCGTTGTACTGCTCAACGTAAGTGCTGTGTTCGGCCAGTGTCTTGGAGAACTTGGTCTCCTTGGTGTCCAGGTTGATGGTCACCCAGTACAGGTAATCATTTTGCGTCGGTTTGGCCGCCGCATCGATCGCCGTCTTGCCTGGGGAACCAATCGGACCGGCGGGCAGCCCTGGGTTTGCATAGGTGTTGTAGGTGTTGGACTTGTCAGCCTTCTCTTCGTCCGTGAGGTGGAAGGACTTCTTGCCCAGACCATAGGTGACTGTGGCGTCTGACTGGATGAGGCCGTTGGTCTCGGTGTTGTTGGGCTTGAGCCGGTTATAAATCGCGCCGGCGACATTTCCGTAGTCGGCCTGGCCGCCCTCCGCCTGGACGATGCTGGCGATGGTTACGGTGTCGTACTGCTTGGCCGGATCCGTAATTCCTTGGGCCTTGAGCTCGTCAAGGGTGCTGGAGACCAGCTTCTGGATGATGTCCTTACCCGATGTGCCCAGCGGGAACCGGTACTCTCCGGGAGCGAGGAAGCCCTCCAGGTTCTTGGCCTTCGCAGGCACCCCGAATTGTCCGGGGGCCTGGTTGAAGCCATTGAGCTGGGCCATGGGAATGCCGGAGCCCTTGGAGATTGCCTCCAACGACTCGTTGATCCGGAGACCTGCACTCAAGGCGAAGTAGATCACCTTGGAAGCGTCTTTGTTGGCGAGGACCGCAACGGCGTCGGAGTTTTTCATCTCGGTACGGAAGGTGAATTCCCCGGGCGAGAGTTCACCGCCCTCGCTCACGAATTCCTTGACGAAGGAATCAGCGTCTGCCACGACGTGGTTTTCCACCAGGGCGGTTGCCACAGCCTTGGGGCCGGCCCCTTCCGGCACTGTAATGCTGACGGAGCCCGTGCCGGGACCGGGGTAATCGGTGACTTTGTCCATGCCAAGGAGGGGCTTGAGGAATTGCGCCCCGATCGCGATGGCGGCAACAAAGACACCCAGCGTAATCAGCAACGCAAGGATGCGACGGCGACGTCGCGCCTTCTTGGCCGCGGCTTTGGACGCCGCCGTAACTTCTACTGGAGCGATGAGGTGGTGGTGCTCGTCATGTAGCTCTTCATGAAGGTCTTCATGGAGCTCCATGTGCCCTTCATGGGCCTCGTAATCGTATTCGGGCGCATGTTCTGCAAATGCATGATCGTCAACGTGGACAGAGCCTTCGTGGACGGAGCCTTCGTGGACACCGTAATGGTGGGCCTCGTTGGCATGACCGGCGTAGACATGTGCAACGGCTGGTACCGGAAGGGCATCGCCATGGTGCTCCTCTTCCGAAAGCACAGGATCCACGTGTTCACTGGCATCCACGTGTTCACTGGGAGCCGGCGTCGCAACGGGCGGTAATGCCTCCGGAACGCGCGGAGTTACGATCGCCCGCGCGGGTTCAGGCGCAACGGGTTCAGGCGCAACGGGTTCCGGCGCAACCGGTGCAGGCGCAACCGGTGCAGGCGCAACGGGTTCCGGCGCAACCGGTGCAGGCGCAGCAGCTGGCTTGGGAACTGCGGGAATCGGGCGGGGCAGTTCAGGCTCAACGTCAGCCGAAGGCGCTGCTTCCCCCGGCGTCGCTTCAGGAACGGGCACGACGTTCTGGTTCTGCGTGGCGAGGAATCGTTCCCGCGCCCGCAGTTCCTTGCGGGTCAGCGGCATGCCGCCGCCGGCGGTTCCGCTGGAGGGGTCGTTGTTGACCGGGCTCACAGTTGCAGTCCCCTCGTAGAAGAATCTGGTTCAGGGCCGGAGGAAGCCTGCAGCGTTGGGGCACTGCTGGATGTATCAGACTGCGCCGGTGCATTTACGCGGCGGCCAACGTCCGTTCCTCTGGCTTTTTGCATGTCGATCGCGTGCTGAAGTATTCCAGCAGCGGCAACCTGATCAACCACTTTACGGTGGTTCTTGCTGCTCATGCCAGCTTCGTGCAGGTTGCGGTGCGCCGTAACAGTGGAAAGACGCTCGTCCACGAGGTTCACGGGAACGTCCAAACCGGCTCGGGCAAGCTCGCCCACCAGCAGTTCGGCGTACTCCGTTGCCATCTGCGCGGAGCTTCGTTCCTCGCCCTTCATGGTCTTTGGAAGGCCCACGAAAATCTGCACGGCCCGCATCTCCGCAGCCTGTTTAACCACCACGCGAACATCGGAGTTCTTCTTGGCGTCGCGGCCCACTGTCTTGAAGGGCGTGGCCAGGATTTCGTCGGGGTCGCAAATGGCCAGCCCAACCCTGACGGTGCCGACGTCTACCCCCAGCTTGATGCCTTGGGGGTAGACGCCGCTGTTCGTACTGGAATTCACCGTTAACGCTTGGCTATCGCATCCACCACCGCTGTGAGGGCCTCAGAGACCTTCCCAGCGTCGGTGCCGCCACCTTGCGCGACATCGTCCTTGCCACCGCCGCCACCACCGAGGATGCCCGCGGCAAGGCGCACCAACGCTCCGGCCTTCACACCGGATTCACGGGCGGCTTCATTCGTGGCAATCAAAATGACGGGGCGATCATTGCTGACACCGGCAACTGCAACAGTGGCGGCCTCGGAGCCCAGACGGTTGCGGAGATCGAGGGCAAGGTTCCGGAGATCGTCTGCTCCACCCACTTGGCCGGCATCGTGGGCTACAACCCGCACACCCGCGGCGTCCTTGGCGGTACCCACCAGGGTGGCGGCCGCTGCGGCCAGCTGCTCCTTGCGAAGGCGGTCGAGTTCCTTCTCTGTTGCCTTCAACTTGTTCAAGGTGCTGGAGATGCGGTCCGCGAGCTGGCCGGAGGGAACCTTCAGCAGTTCCGTGAGTTCCGTAACCAGTGCACGCTCGGCGGCCAGGTGGCGGAAAGCGTCCAAGCCCACGAAGGCCTCCACACGGCGGTTGCCCGAGCCGACCGACTGCTCACCCAACAGGGAAAGGCTGCCAATGAGGGAGGTATTGGACACGTGGGTGCCACCGCAAAGCTCGCGGGACCAGGCGCCGTCGATCTCTACCACACGCACTTCGCTGCCGTAGTTCTCACCGAACAGGGCCATGGCGCCCAGCGCCTTGGCTTCGGCCAGTCCCATGACCTTGGTGTCCACCCGGTAGTTGTTCCGGATAGCGATGTTGGAAACCTCTTCAATTTCCGATCGCGTGGCGGGGCTCAGGCCCTCACCCCAGGCGAAGTCAAAACGGAGGTACCCGGCCTTGTTATAGGAACCACGCTGGGTAGCTTCCGGGCCCAGGATCTGGTGCAGCGCGGCATGCACAATGTGCGTACCCGTGTGCGCCTGTTCGGCTGCGTGGCGCCGTTCACGGTCGACGGCGGCGCGCACCAGGGCATCGGTGGCGATCTCACCTTCCCGGACGATTGCCTTATGGACGCTGAGGCCCTTTACCGGGCGCTGGACGTCCAGGACCTCGACGACGAATCCGTCGCCGGTAATCAGGCCGGTATCGGCGGACTGTCCACCGGCTTCTGCGTAGAATGGCGTCTCATTGAGGACCACTTCGATTTCGTCGCCCGTGGAGGCGTGAGCCACCCGCTGACCCGCGCTGAGGATACCGCGGACCTTGGACTCGCCATCAAGCTCGTCGTAGCCGGTAAAGGTGGTCTCGCCTTGGCCCAGCATTTCCTGGTAGGCGCCGAGGTCGGCGTGGCCGCCCTTCTTGCCTTTGGCATCTGCCTGTGCGCGCTGGCGCTGTTCAAGCATGAGCGAGCGGAAGCCGGCTTCGTCAACCTTGAGGCCGGCTTCTTCAGCCATTTCCAAAGTGAGGTCAATAGGGAAGCCGTAGGTGTCGTGCAGCGCAAAAGCGTCAGCGCCGGACAAGGGAACGCCCGCAGCCTTCGATTCAGCCACTGCATCCTCAAGGCGTGCCGTACCCGAAGCAATGGTGCGCAGGAACGCCTTTTCTTCGGCGTAGGCAATACGGCTGATACGGGCGAAGTCGGTCTCCACCACCGGGTAAACACCCTTCATGGCGTCGCGGGAAGCCGGAAGAAGGTCCGGCAGGCAAGCCTTTTCAACACCGAGCAAGCGCATGGCGCGAACAGCACGGCGGATCAGGCGGCGCAGAACGTAGCCGCGGCCTTCGTTGGACGGTGCCACGCCATCGGCAATGAGCATCAGGGCCGAACGGATGTGGTCTGCAACAACGCGCATGCGGACGTCGTCAGTGTGGTGGGGATCATCGGCTGACTCTGCAGAGGTGTACTCACGGCCGGACAGCTCAGCGGCCTTGTCAATGACAGGACGGACCTGATCGGTCTCGTACATGTTCTCGACGCCCTGGAGGATCATCGCGAGGCGCTCCATGCCAAGGCCGGTGTCGATGTTCTTCTGCGGCAGTTCGCCGACGATGTCGAAGTCCACCTTGGAGCGGACGTTCTCAATCTGGTACTGCATGAACACGAGGTTCCAGATTTCGATATACCGGGTCTCGTCAGCGAGCGGTCCGCCTTCAATGCCGTAGGCAGGGCCGCGGTCGTAGTAGATCTCCGAGCAGGGGCCGGCGGGGCCTGGCTGGCCAGTGGACCAGTAGTTGTCAGCCTTGCCCATGCGCTGGATGCGCTCGGCCGGAATGCCGGTGTTCTTGAGCCACAGTTCCTTGGCTTCGTCGTCTTCTTCGTAGACCGTCACCCAAAGGCGCTCGGCCGGAAGTCCATAGCCGCCGTCGTCAACGCTCTTGGTGAGCAGCTCGAAGGCGAACTTGATGGCATCTTCCTTGAAGTAGTCGCCAAAGGAGAAGTTGCCGCACATCTGGAAAAACGTGCCGTGCCGGGCCGTCTTGCCGACTTCCTCTATATCGCCCGTGCGGATGCACTTCTGGACGCTGGTGGCGCGCTTGTAGGGAGGCTCTTCGCGCGCGGTCAGATAAGGAATGAAGGGGACCATGCCGGCCACAGTGAAGAGAAGTGACGGGTCGCTTGAAACGAGCGACGCGGAGGGAACGGCGGTGTGGCCCTTGCTGACAAAAAAGTCCACCCAGCGCTTGGTGATCTCCTGCGACTTCATTAGCTGATTACTTACCCTTCTCAATTCACTGCACACGTTGTGCGCGGAACCGGCTGTTGCCCTTCCGCAGCTTTCCATTCTGCCCTGTTGCGGGCGCGGGAGCGAACCGTGTTCGCTAGCGCCGGCCGGCGTTGGGGTTGTTATCCGTACTGGTAATGCCCAACGCGGCCCTCAAGTCCTCTTCGCGTTCATGCATGCCCGAACGCACTGCGTCCGCGAAATCGAACAAGCCATCCGCCAGGCGGCCAACCGCACGGTTCAGGCCGTCGGGGCCGATGCTGGCCTGGGCCTCGGTGACTTTGCGGAAGCCGATAATGCCAATGGCGACGCCAATGCCCATCCAAACAATTCTTTTCATGTGTTCCTGGTCTCCAATTGGTTCAGCGGCTGCGACGGCCGGAGGAAGGAGCGCGACGGCCCGCGAAGGCCGAACGGACACCATAGCTGAAGGCTGCAACCTTGATCAGCGGCGAACCAACAGTGGCAGCCACCAGGGAGGACAGGGCTGAAATGTTCGCCGATGCGTCGGACACGTTCGAGGCGATGCCGTCGACCTTTTTCAGTTGCTGGTTGGTAGTGGAAACCGTTGCGGTTACTTCATCCATGAGGGGCGTCGCCCCGTCACTGATGGATCGGATGGTGGTGCGCACTTCGTCAAAGACGCCACCCAGCTTCAAGATAGGCACGGCCAACAGCAGGACCAGCAGTGCGAATACTCCTGCTGCGATCAGGCCGGCGATGTCGCCACCAGACATAGAATTCATCTCCTAGATTGTTGCGCTGCCCCGCACGGCCGGAATCCGGCTTCGGCCAAGGCCTCCCCAGTACCCTATCCAAAAAGAAAGCCCGCGGCGTGTGCCACGGGCTTCCTTTTAAGCGCTGCTTGAATTTAGCGAGCGTAGAATTCGACGACGAGCTGCTCTTCGCAGATCACGGGGACCTCAGAGCGCTTCGGGCGGCGAACCAGGCGGGCCTGCAGGGCGTCGAGCTTGACGTCCAGGTATGCCGGCACGTTGTTCAGGGCGTGGGCACCAGCAGCTGCGACCTGGAACGGAGCCATGACCTCGGAGCGGCTGTGAACGTGGATGAGCTGGCCTTCGCCAACGCGGAAGGACGGGCGGTCCACGCGGATGCCGTCAACCATGATGTGGCGGTGCACAACGAGCTGGCGGGCCTGTGCGATGGTGCGGGCGAAGCCTGCACGCAGTACCAGGGCGTCCAAACGCATTTCGAGCAGCTCAACCAGGTTTTCACCGGTGAGGCCCTTGGTGCGGCGTGCTTCTTCGAAGGCACGGGTCATCTGGGCTTCGCGGATGCCGTACTGGGCGCGCAGACGCTGCTTTTCGCGCAGACGTACGGCGTAGTCGGAGTCCTGCTTCTTGCGGGCACGGCCGTGCTCACCGGGGCCGTACGGGCGGCGCTCCATGTACTTGGCGGCCTTGGGGGTCAAAGCAATGCCGAGTGCACGCGAAAGGCGTGCGGTACGGCGAGCACGAGTGTTGTTAGCCACTTGTGTCCTTCCAAATTACTGCGGTGTGTCAGTGTTACTGGCCTCCATCAGGGAGAGCATCGGCCAACCGCTGCCTTTTGCTACTGGCCCGCGGCACAGCTCCATTGAAGGAATCTTCAAAGGGATTGTGCGTCGGGTCATGCCAGACAAGCAACCATCCTACCACGCTACTGTCCCCGGATGATCTTCCGGAGCCGTTCCAGCCTGGCGGCTATATCGCGTTCGGCGCCGTTGTTGGTTGGCTCGTAGTAGTCCTTCCCCACGAGGTCATCCGGCGGGTACTGCTGAGTTGCCACCCCATGCGGTTCATCGTGCGCATACTTGTAGCTCTTGCCATGTCCCAATTGTTTGGCACCTGGATAGTGCGCGTCGCGCAGATGCATGGGGATGCCACCGCCGAAACCGGCACGGACGTCGGCAACCGCCTTGTTCAGGCCCATGTATGCCGCATTCGACTTGGGTGCGGTGGCAAGGTGGACGACAGCTTCGGCCAGGACAATGCGGCCTTCCGGCATCCCTATCAACTGGACGGCCTGCGCCGCTGCCACAGCTGTTTGCAAAGCGGTGGGATCGGCCATGCCGATGTCTTCCGCAGCGGAGATGACAATGCGCCGTGCCACGAACCTCGGATCCTCCCCCGCCTCGAGCATCCGCGCCAGATAGTGAAGGGAGGCGTCAACATCCGAGCCCCTGATGGACTTGATGAACGCACTGGCGACGTCGTAGTGCTGGTCGCCGGCCCGGTCATAACGAACAGCAGCGGCGTCCAGGGCACGCTCGGTGTGCCTGAGTTCCACCAGCACAGGAGCGTCGGGGGCGCCGTCGCCGGCAAGCCCCGGTTCGCCGTCGTCGGTGACATTTGTCGCCGCGGCAGTGTGGGTCCCGGCGGCGGCTTCCTCCTCGACGGCGGTTGAGACGGCATTGCTGTCTCCGAACGCGACGCCGGCCGCAGCCTCCAAGGCAGTCAGGGCCCTTCGGGCGTCACCTCCGGAGAGCCGCACCAAATGATCCAAAGCCTCAGGACTGAGTTCCACGCGCCCCGCAAGGCCACGGGCATCGGCAACGGCCCGCTGTAACAGGCCGGCGATGTCGTCATCCGTCAGTGGCTTCAAGGTCAACAGGAGCGAGCGGGACAGCAGCGGTGATACCACCGAGAACGATGGGTTCTCGGTGGTGGCCGCCACCAGGACCACCCACCGGTTTTCAACGCCAGGCAACAGTGCGTCCTGCTGCGCCTTGTTGAATCGGTGGATTTCATCGAGGAAGAGGACAGTGGTCTTCTTGTACAGGTCCCGGGCGCTCAAGGCCTCATCCATCACCCGGCGAACATCCTTTACGCCAGCAGTAATGGCAGATAATTCCACGAACTTCCGCCCCGGCCCGCGGGCAATGACATGTGCCAGCGTGGTTTTCCCGGTTCCCGGAGGCCCCCACAGAATGACCGAACTCGGTCCTGCGGGGCCCGCAGCTTCTGCGCCTGCGGCGAGCTGGCGAAGCGGGGAACCGTGACCCAGCAGATGCTGTTGGCCCACCACGTCATCCAGGGTCCGGGGCCGCATCCGAACTGCGAGGGGGCTCCGCTGGGACGCCATCCATCCGGCGTCGGACGCTCCCCCGGCGGCAGGCAGATCCTCCGACTCGTCGTCGTTGTTTGCACCGGCACCAAAGAGATCTTCCACATGGATAGGCTACTCATAGTTCCAACAAAGGAGACATCGCCGTGGACCGCCGCGCATCCGCCCCGCAACAACGGCAGCCGAAGGCCTCCAGCCGCACGGCCCTCGTCCCCGCATCACGGCTGTCCGGTTGGGTCGATCGCTTTGCCCAGAGCCATGGCCCACTCACTGAAGAGACTGACGACGGCGGAATCCTCCTCCTCGCCGCTGACGGGGCTTCTGCCCTCCTCAAGGCACCGTGGCCGGTCGATGGACGTCCAGGCCGCGGCGCCACTGATATCGAGCGGCTTGCCGCTCTGGCAGGCCAAGAACGCGGCCTTGGTATCTTGCTGGTGCGTCGGGGCGGTTTCGCCGTGGCTGTGGCAAGTGGCAGCAAGGTCCTGGAATCCAAAAGCGGAAACCGCTACGTTCAGTCCAGAACGGCTGCGGGCGGCCAATCCCAACAACGGTTTGCCCGGCGCCGCTCCAACCAGGCGGACGCTTTGGTGGACTCCGCGGCGGAACACGCCGCGCGTATTTTTGCCAGCCACCGTGTTGAGTACCTTGTACCCGGCGGGGATAGAGCCTTGGTGGACCTGGTTCTGGCGCAACCCTCCATGCGCGCTCTGGCCAGCCGAAGCCAACTTGCTTTCCTGGACGTACAGGAACCCAAGACTGCTGCGCTTGCAAAAGCTGCTTCGGATGCTTGTTCCATCCGGATCCTGGTGACTGATCCGCCGGCGTAGGTAATCCACCAGTCTCATTAAATCGACACAACAACTGCCGCTCAGCAGCCTCCAGGCGCCCGCCTCAAAGGAGCCTGCCGATACAGATAACTCCCTTGTTCCACGAACCCGGCCCCCGAATACAACGCCTGGGCTCCGCTGTTGGAAGCAGTGACCAACAGCCAAAAACCCTGGAGATTGCGGGCCGCTCCCTCATTCAGTAGCGCCGACAGGACCATCGTCCCGTATCCCCGCCTGCGGTGGGTGGCCGAGGTCGCCATCGTGTAGAGGCCTCCCCAGCCGTCCACCAAGGCGAGGCGCCCGACGGCGGCCGGTACGCCGTCGTCGTCCCTCACCAGTGCGTACACAGACTCGCATCCGGTAAGAATGGCGCGGGCAACCTCCAGTTCCGCCTGGCCACCACGCCCATCCACGGACCACCACAAGCGAAGCCATTCATCGGTGGGCGCGTCCGAGAGTTCTACCCTCTGGGACCCGGCATCCAAGGTTTCCGAGGCGTCCATGCCCCGGACCATAATCAGGGTTTCGGACTGCCTGGTGAAGCGTTGCCCGTCCAGGACGGCGTTAAGGCCTGCACTACGGGAGTCATCGAATATCTGGAAAATGAGCGGGAGACGCCGCTGCCTGTACCACGCTGACGCCGAACTGACTGACCGCTCCAGATCCGGCATGCTTTCCAGGTCCGGGCTGCTTTCCAGGTCCGGACTGCTTGCCATGTCCGGCGCGCCGGACAGCATCCCGGGCAGGTTCCTCGCCCACACGGAGTTCGCCCTCTGCGTGACCCCAGCGGACGCACGGAGCACCCACTCCCCCGCACTTCCCGAGTCAAGTGCTTCGCGCTCTACGGCCGGCCACGCCTTATCCATGAGGGTTTCCAAGAATGTTTGTTCCAACATCGCGGCACCTTTCATCTGCAGGAACACCAAAGGCCCCCCACATCAGTGGGGAGCCTTTGGCTACCGTCTTATTCGGACTTGGTCTCCGGCTTGGCCGCAGGCTTGGTTTCCGGCTTGAAGTCGACGCCGGCTTCCTTTCGCTGCTGTGCCGTGATGGGGGCAGGAGCGGCGGTCAGCGGGTCAAAGCCGTTGCCGGTCTTCGGGAACGCGATAACGTCGCGGATGGACTCGACGCCGGCGAGCAAAGCCACTACGCGGTCCCAACCAAGCGCGATGCCGCCGTGTGGCGGCGCGCCGTACTTAAAGCCCTCCAACAGGAAGCCGAACTTGGTCTCGGCGTCCTCCTTGTCCAGGCCCATGAGCTGGAAGACGCGTTCCTGAACTTCGCGCTCGTGGATACGGATGGAGCCGCCACCGATTTCGTTGCCGTTGCACACGATGTCGTAGGCGTAGGACAGCGCCGACTCAGGATCCTTATCAAAGGTGTCAAGGAACTCCGGCTTCGGAGAGGTGAAGGCATGGTGCACGGCTGTCCACTGGCCGGCACCCACAGCAACGTCACCGGAGGCAACTGCCGCGGCAGCGGGCTCGAACATCGGTGCGTCCACGATCCATACGAAGGCCCAGTCCTTGGGATCGATCAGACCCGTGCGGTGGCCAATTTCAACACGTGCAGCGCCAAGGAGGGCTCGCGATGCAGACTTTTCGCCGGCGGCGAAGAAAATGCAGTCACCCGGCTTGGCACCAACGGCGTCGGCCAGGCCGGCCCGCTCTTCGTCGGTGAGGTTCTTGGCCACGGGGCCGGCGAGTTCGCCGTCTTCCTTGTAAAGAACGTAGGCCAGGCCCTTTGCGCCACGCTGCTTGGCCCATTCCTGCCAGGCATCCAGGGCACGGCGCGCCTGCGAGGCGCCCCCGGGCATGACGACGGCGCCAACGTAAGGTGCCTTGAAGACGCCGAAGTTGGTGTCCTTGAAGAACTCAGTCAGCTCGGTCAGCTCCAGGCCGAAGCGCAGGTCCGGCTTGTCGGAACCGTACTTTGCCATGGCGTCCAGGTACGTCATGCGTCGGATCGGCGTGGGGACCTCGACGTCGATCAGTTGCCACAGTGCCTTCACAATTGCTTCACCGAGCTCGATGACATCGTCCTGGTCAACGAAGCTGGCCTCGATGTCCAACTGGGTGAATTCAGGCTGGCGGTCCGCGCGGAAGTCTTCATCACGGTAGCAGCGGGCAATCTGGTAGTACTTTTCGAATCCGCCCACCTGGAGCAGCTGCTTGAAAAGCTGCGGCGACTGCGGCAGCGCGTACCAGGAACCCGGGGCAAGCCTGGCGGGGACGACGAAATCGCGGGCGCCTTCCGGCGTCGATCGCGTCAACGTGGGTGTCTCAATCTCGACGTAGCCGCGTTGGTGCAGCAACTCGCGGGCGATGCGGTTTGCCTCTGAGCGGAGGCGGAGGTTCCGGGCCGGGCCGGGGCGTCGAAGGTCAAGGTAGCGGTGCTTAAGGCGCGCTTCTTCGCCAACTTCGACGTGCTCGTCGATTTGGAATGGCAGGGGGTCCGAGGTGTTCAGGATGATGACCTTGTCCGCCATGACCTCGATCTCGCCAGTAGCAAGCGCAGGGTTTTCATTGCCTTCAGGACGCTTGTTGACGGTACCCGTCACCTGCAGTACGTATTCGTTCCGCAGGCCGTGGAAGACCTCTTCTTCACGGACAACCACCTGGGCGACACCGGAAGCGTCACGAAGGTCAACGAATGCAACGCCACCGTGATCACGGCGGCGGCCCACCCAGCCGGCCAGGGTAACGGTTTGTCCAATGTGCTCGGAGCGAAGTGATCCGAGGTCATGTGTGCGCAGCACAGCATTCCTTTCAGCATGAATTTTCAAGGGATCATTGCAAAGACGATCCCGTCCGAGTTTACCCGCCCCGGCCGCGGCTGAATCACCTGGCCTGGATCAGGCAGTGATGACCCGGACGTGCAGATCTTCCTCCGACGGCGACCAACTGGCCGGGTCAGCGTCCACCTGCGCACCGGACCGGATGTCCTTGACCTGGTGCTTGCCGTCATCGTCAGTGAACCAAACAAACGGAATTCCCCGACGATCCGCGAACTTGATCTGCTTGCCGAACTTTTCAGCCTTCGCAGCAACTTCAGTCGCAATACCGCGGCCGCGAAGCTGTGCCGCGACGTCCTGTGCAGCGGACCAACTGTCGTCGTTATTCAAAGCGACCAGGACAGCGGTCGGCACTGCCCGGGTAGCCGTGGCAAGCTCCTGGCTCAGGATCCGCGAGACCAGGCGGGTGACGCCGATGGACAAGCCGACGCCGGGAAACTTCCGGTTTCCCTTGCTGGCCAGGGCGTCGTACCGGCCGCCCGAGCAAATCGAACCCAGTTGTTCATGGCCTACCAGGACAGTCTCGACGACGGTTCCCGTGTAGTAGTCCAGTCCCCGGGCGATGCTGAGGTCGGCGACCACTTTGCCGGGCGCGCGCTGGACCGCAGCCTCAATGACCTGCTGGAGCTCGCTCAATCCTTCCTCGAGGAGGTCATCAGCCACCCCCAGGGCACGTACCTGATCCACGAACGAGGTGTCCTCCGTGCGGATGGTGGCAAGCTTGAGCGCCAGTGCCGCCTGCTCATCCGAGGCGCCGAGCTCGCTCTTGAGCAGCTCAGCGACTTTGCCTTCGCCAATCTTTTCCAGTTTGTCGATGCTCCGCAGGACTCCGGCCGTATCAGTCAAGCCAATACCGCGGTAGAAGCCTTCAGCCAGCTTGCGGTTGTTGATCCGGAGGCGGAAGTCCGGAATCGGGAGGGCGCTCAGCGCCTCAGCGATGACCAACGCGATTTCGACGTCGTAGCGGAACGGCAACTCACCATCGCCCACCACGTCTATATCTGCCTGGGTGAATTCGCGGGCGCGGCCTTCCTGTGGACGCTCGCCACGCCAGACCTTCTGGATCTGGTACCGGCGGAAGGGAAAGGCAAGATAACCCGCGTTCTCCACGACGTACCGGGCGAAGGGAACAGTGAGGTCGAAGTGCAGGGCAAGCGCATTCGGATCGGCTTTGTCTGACTTGTCCGTAGTGGTTGACCTGGAAACTTCGTCGTCGTCCTGCAGACGGCTCAGGCCATAGACCTCTTTGTCGATCTCGCCTTTACGCAGCAACTGGCCGACCGTTTCAACAGCACGCGTTTCAATCGAGGAGAAACCATGCAGTTCGAACGTTTTCCGGAGCGTGTCCAGCACATGGAGTTCCACCAACCGTTCCTGGGGAAGCCACTCGGGGAATCCGGACAGGGAGGCGGTACGTGCCATGGTGGATAAATCTCCTCGAAGAAAGCTGACTCAGGAATGAGCACCGCAGCTTTAAAGGCCTTTTCGGCGATTATGGGGCGGGCGTCCAGCCGGTCATGCATAAACTATGTGCGGCAGCCAGTTTATGCTTTCCGCGCGTGCACATCTAATGCAGCATGCCCGGTCCCTGCAGGCAGCCGGCGAACGTGGACACAATCAGGAGGACTCTTGGCAACAAGGTCGCGGGATGACCGCGAAGCGAGACGCCGCATCCGGCAGATGGAAGCCAAGCGTGCCCTGCGGCAGGAACAGGGCAAGCGGCGCAAACGCGACAACACTGTTGCCATCGGCGCGGGCGCTGCCGCTGTGATCCTTGCGGTGGTGCTGCAACTGACAGTTTTCAGTTCCAACCCCACTGAGGCAGAGTTCGCCGCCGCAGAGGCCGGACTGAGCTCCCCGTCGGCCTCACCTTCGGCATCCAACAGCGCAGACATACCCAGCCCGGACACCGCAGCCGGCAAAACTTTCACCGGCGAGCTCGCCTTGAACAGCGGCGTCGTGGGAGTGGAACTGAACGGAACTGCTGCCCCGCAGGCGGCGGCCGTCATCAAGTCCCTCACCGATGCCAGTTATTACACCGGAGCCTTCTGCCACCGCCTTACCACCTCAGAGACGTTCGGCCTGCTGCAATGCGGCGCCAAGTCCGAAGACGGCGCAGACGATCCCAACTACCGCTGGGGTCCCCTGGAGAACACACCATCGGACAACATATACCCGGCTGGAACAATCGCCGTTGCACGCTCGGGAAACAACGCCTACGGCAACGGTCATCAGTTCTTCATTGTCTACAAGGACACAACAATTCCTGCGGACACGGCCGGTGGTTACACAGTGGTCGGCAAAGTCACCAGTGGTTTGGACGTGGTCACGAAAATCGCTGCAGCAGGCCTGAAGCCGGGCGAAAACGCGACCGACGGCGCCCCTGTGGCACCTGTCACGATAGACTCGTTTTCTCTGAAGTAACCAGCCTTTGGCCCCGGTCCGGGGTGCAGTACCTTAGCAGTCCCTCCAAGCGAAAGACTTTTAGCGGTGACAGACAGTCAGAAATCCGACGAAACAGCAGTAGTGGCCAACCAAGACGCAGTCGAGGCAAACAGCCCGAACGGCACTGAAGCAGCACCTGCGGCTGAACAAACTCCCGCAGTTGCGGCCGACGAAGCACCGGCAGCAACCGAAGCCCCTGCCGCTGAAGAAACGCCTGCAACAGAAGAAACGCCTGCAGAAGCAGCTGAGGCGGCGCCCGTAGCGGAGGAAGCACCAGCGGCTGAGGCGGCACCCGTAGCGGAGGAAGCACCAGCGGCTGAGGCGGCACCCGTAGCGGAGGAAGCACCAGCGGCTGAGGCGGCACCGGCAGCGGAGGAAACCAAGCCTGCCGATTCGCGTCCCACTCCTTCCCCTGCTGCTTTCGCGGCCCGCCCCAAGGCGCCTGCCGCCGTCGTTCCGGCTGCACCCGCAGTCTCTGCCGCCTCGCTTGCAGAGGCAGCCAAGTGGGGGCGGGCCGAAGGCGACGGCCACGTATTCCTCACTTTGGATGGCGAAGAGATTGCCGTTGGCCAGTACCCGGGTGTTAGCCCTGACGAAGCCCTGGGCTACTTCGCGCGGAAGTTCGACGACGTCATTGCCCAGATAGTCCTGCTGGAACACCGCGTGGAGTCCAAAGCGCCGGCAACGGACATGCAGAAAACGGTGACCCACCTCCGTGAGCAGCTCGCAGAGCGCAACATGGTGGGCGATATCCGTTCGGCCGAAGCACGCCTGGACACGCTGTCCGAGCAGATCGCCGAGCTGGAAAAGTCCGAGAAAGCAGCCCATGAGGCCGTCCGCGCCAACGAGCTTGCCGCGCGCGAAGCCATTGTGGCGGAGGCAGAGGCCATCGCTGGCCAGGATCCTGCGCAAATCCAATGGAAGACGTCCAGTGCGCGAATGAACGAACTCTTCGAGACGTGGAAGGCTGCGCAGAAGAGCGGGGTCCGTCTTGGCCGGAGCAATGAAGACGCACTCTGGAAGCGCTTCCGCTCGGCACGCACTGTCTTCGACCGCCACCGCCGCGCGTACTTCTCGCAGCTGGACAGCAACAATTCCGCGGCCAAGGTGGCCAAGGAAGCATTGATCGCAGAGGCTGAGGCGCTTTCCTCTTCCACTGACTGGGGCTATGCCGCCGGGGAGTACCGCAGGCTCATGGATCAGTGGAAGGCCACCCCACGCGCCAGCCGCAAGGATGACGACGCGCTCTGGGGCCGTTTCCGCGCCGCGCAGGATGTGTTCTTCAGCAACCGGCAGGCTGCGAACGAGCAGATCGACCAGGAGTACACGGCCAACCTTGCAGTGAAGGAGCAGTTGGTAGCTGAGGCCCAGGCGCTGCTGCCGATCAACGATCTCAACGCAACGAAGAAGGCCCTGCAGTCCATTCGTGACCGCTGGGAAGATGCCGGTAAGGTCCCCAGGGCGGATATGGGCCGCATCGAGGCCGGTCTTCGCAAGGTGGAGGACGCAGTCCGCGAGGCCGAGGAGGAGAAGTGGCGCCGGAGCAACCCGGAGACCAAGGCCCGCACCAACAGCGCTTTGTCGCAGCTTGAGTCCGCGATTGCCGGGCTCAAGGAGGATCTGGAGAAGGCTGAAAAAGCCGGAGACCAGCGCCGCATTAAGGCCGCGCGTGAAGCTCTTGAAGCACGTCAGGCGTGGCTGGACCAGATCCAGCGCTCAGCGAGCGATCTAGCCTGACCCAGCTTTGGGTTCATGGTGAGCCCATGTTTTTTCTGCAGGCCCCGTACCGGTTATCCACATGCCCGGTACGGGGCCTGTACTGTTGCGGCCAGGACACGGAATGATCAATGAATGGTCCCACCCGTCACAGCCCCGCAACTGCAGGAACCCGTTCTTCCCGAGCTCTACGCACCCAGCCGCATCTTCACCTGGCCTGAATTGCAGGGCATGGCGCTGGATGGCATCCTGCTTCCCTTGTACGGAAGGAGCTATGCGTCGCCCGGGATTGCCGTCACGCCCCGCCTCCGCGCCCGTGCAGCTGCCTTGACTGTCCCGGACCGGATGCGGACCAAGGTGGTGGCGGGCAGGCTTACCGCCGCGTGGATCTACGGATGCGCGAGCCCTCCGGAGCGGCTATCACTTCTGGTGGATGCCAAGCATCGTATCTCCAGCGTGCGCAGTGCCCGGGGGTGCAACCTCCATGAGGTCCGGCTCGGCCAACTGGACGTCGTAAGCCTTGGTGGGATGCTGGTCAGCAGCCCTTTGAGAACAGCAGCGGACATTGCACTGCACGTCGAGTCGGATCAGGCCCTGCCCGCCCTGCGGCGGCTCCTGGACCACCCGGAGCTCGGCGTCAGGCTCCGTTTACTCACCCTTGCCGTGGAGGCAACGCCGCGGGTTCCCCACAAGAAGCGTGCGCTCGCCACGCTCGCACGGCTCGTGTCCCCGAACTAGCTCCTGCGCCTGTTACCCGTGGTGCGGTACACGTCGAAGACCCCGTCGATACGCCGCACCGCGCTGAGGACATGGTGCAAATACTTTGGGTCGCCCATTTCGAAGGCAAATTTGGAGATCGCCACCCTGTCGCTTGAGGTGTGGACCGAGGCCGCAAGGATGTTGACATGGTTTTCAGACAGGACACGCGTGACATCGGACAAGAGTGACTTCCTGTCCAGGGCTTCCACCTGAATCTCCACCAGGAAGACACTGGACTGTGTTGGTGCCCATTCGACCTCGACGATCCTGTCCGGCTGGTCGCGCAACCCGGAGACGTTGGTGCAATCGGTCCTATGGACCGACACTCCCGAACCACGAGTGACAAATCCAAGGATCGGGTCAGGGGGCACAGGGGTACAACACCGGGCAAGTTTGACCCACACGTCTCCCACGCCGCGAACGATGACACCGGAATCGGAAAATTTGGACTTGGCAACCTGCGTGGGGATGCTGACCTCGTCAAGGTCCTCATCCGGGGTCTCGTGCCCACCAAGATGCTCTACGAGCTTCTCCATGACGGACTGGGCAGAAGTGTGGCCGTCACCCACTCCTGCATACAGCCCGGAGATGTCAACGTAGTGGAAGTCCTCGGCGACGGCAGACAGCGCATCGTGCGTCATCAGCCGCTGCAGTGGGAGGTTCTGCTTTCGCATTGCCCGCGTCAGCATGTCCTTGCCGCGGTCAATCGCTTCTTCACGGCGTTCCTTGGTGAACCACTGGCGGATCTTGTTCCGGGCCCTTGCCGACTTGACGAAATGTTGCCAGTCCTGGCTTGGACCTGCACCCTCCGCCTTTGAGGTGAAGATCTCGACCCAGTCGCCATGGTTCAGTTCGCTGTTGAGCGGCACAAGTTTGCCGTTAACGCGGGCTCCGATGGTCCGGTGACCCACTTCCGTGTGAACCGCGTAGGCGAAGTCCACGGGAGTCGATCCAGCAGGCAAGGCCATGACTTCGCCCTTGGGCGTAAAGACGAAGACTTCCCGTGCGTTGATCTCGTACCTCAGTGAATCGAGGAATTCGCCCGGGTCCGACGTTTCCTGCTGCCAGTCCACCAAGGACCGCAGCCAGCCCATATCGCCGTCGCGTGGGCTGCCAGGGCCCACAGCAGTACGGTTGGGCTGGTCCTTGTACTTCCAGTGGGCTGCAACGCCATACTCAGCCCGGCGGTGCATCTCATGGGTACGGATCTGGATTTCCACGGGCTTTCCACCCGGGCCGATCACGGTGGTGTGCAGGGACTGGTACATGTTGAACTTCGGCATGGCGATGTAGTCCTTGAACCGCCCTGGGAGGGGGTTCCATCGCGAGTGCAGGGTACCAAGTGCCGCGTAACAATCCCGCACCGAGTCAACCAGGACACGAACGCCCATGAGGTCGTTGATGTCGTCAAAGTCCTTATCGCGGACGATCATCTTCTGGTAGATCGAGTAGTAGTGCTTGGGCCGGCCGGTGATGGTCGCCTTGATCCGCGCAGTCCGAAGATCATCGGCAATCTGGTTGCGGATGACACTCAGGCTCTTCTCGCGTTCGGGGGTGCGGTCCCCCACCATGCGGACGATTTCCTCGTACACCTTGGGGTAGAGCGCCGCGAAGGACAGATCCTCCAACTCCCACTTAATGGTGTTCATACCCAGGCGGTGTGCCAGGGGAGCGAAGATCTCCAGCGTCTCGCGGGCTTTACGGGACGACGACTCTGCCGAAACGAACCGCCATGTACGGGCGTTGTGGAGCCGATCGGCAAGTTTGATCATCAGGACCCGGATGTCCTTGGCCATGGCCACGACCATCTTGCGGACCGTCTCCGACTGGGCTGCTTCGCCGAAGCTGACCTTGTCCAGTTTGGTCACGCCGTCCACAAGCATGGCGACTTCCGGGCCGAAGTCGCGGGTCAGGTCATGCAGGGTGTAGGGGGTGTCCTCCACCGTGTCATGGAGCAACGCAGCGGCCAGGGTGGTTCCTGTCATCCCCAGCTCAGCAAGGATGGTGGCTACTGCCACCGGGTGGGTGATGTACGGATCACCACTCTTGCGCTTCTGCCCTTGATGGCTGCGCTCTGCTACCGCGAATGCGCGCTGAATGAGGTCGAAGTCTTCTTTGGGGTTGTTGGCCCGCACCGTTCGCAGGAGCGGTTCCAGAATCGGCGAGTACGGCGCCATCCCCCGACCGGTCAATCGCGCAAGCCTGGAACGGGTGCGCTCCCGCCGACCCGGAAAGGTTGGACGCACGCCGGGAGTATCGACTGGAACCGTACCAGCAGTCCGTCCAGCCACGCTTGTTGCCGGAACCGTCACACCGTGGTGACTGTCCTCCCCGCCCGTCGGTGGTGCCGACGTCGCACGTTCTTCCACAGAAGTACCCCTCACGACCTATTTAATTCTTCCAGTCTATTCCCGCAGGCGAATGCTTCCGCAACCGGACAGCACATGACGCACGCCCCGGCAAGTCAAAGAGAAAGGACCCCGCTGTAAAGCGGGGTCCTGCTCCAGGACGTAATGCCCAATGGAAATAGTCTAAACAGTGGCCTCGGCCCGGCGGTGGGCCACTTTCTTGGCCTGCTTCACGAGGTCCGGCTCGCCCTGGCGCAGCCAGGCGTAGAGCGGTGCCGCAATGAAGATGGTCGCTGCCGTTCCGATGAGGATTCCGACGAACAACGCCAGGGAAAGGTCCCGCAGCGTTCCTGCGCCCAGCAGTCCGGCCCCGATGAAGAGGATCGCCGCAACCGGAAGGACGGCAACCATCATGGTGTTGATGGAGCGGACCAGGGTTTGGTTGACCGCAAGGTTGACCTCTTCACCGAAGGTCCGGCGCGTGGAGGTGGAAATGTCCGCTGTGTTCTCGCGGATCTTGTCGAAGACCACCACGGTGTCATACAGCGAATAGCTCAGCACAGTCAGGAATCCGATGATGGCCGATGGCGTCACCTCGAAATCACTCAGGGCGTAGACGCCCGCTGTGGTGAACATGGTGACGAGCATGCCCACCAAGGCAGAGAGTGACATCTTCCAGGTCCGGAAATACAAAGCCATGAGGACAGCAGCGAGGCCGACGAAGACGACCAACCCAATGAGCGCCTGGCGTGTGACATCCTGACCCCACGTGGGACCAACAAAGTTTGATGTCACCTCGTTGTCCGTTACACCGTAAGCGGTGGTCAGGCCCTCTTTGATGCGGTTGGTCTCGTCATCGGTCAGCTGATCCGTCTGAATCCGCATGGTGTTGCCCGCCACGTTCGCAACGCGGGGAATGGCACCGGATACGACGTCATGGACGGCCTTTTCGCCCAGGCCGGCATCGGTGGTCTTTACGTTGGAAACGGTGAACTCCGAGCCGCCGCGGAACTCGATGCCGAGGTTGAAGCCGCCCTTCAATACCGGGATCAGGATGGAGAGGGCCACAGCGACCGCAGCAATGATGAACCAGATCTTCTTGGAATCAACAAAGTTGTAAGAGCGCTTGCCCGTGTAAAGCTCGTTGCCGAAGGTTGCGAAGCTCGTGGTCATTACTTCTCCTCCTTGGTGCCGTTGGAAGGCCCGGTCAATTGGCCCTTCTCGGCGAGGCGCCGTTCGGCGATGGTCATGCGGCGTTCTGCTTCAGCCGCGGCACCTGTATTGCGTGCACGGACAACGGCCGGTTTCTCAGCAGGTGTGCGGAGACGTCCGGCTCCCCGATACAGCGGGACAGCTCCCAGACGGTCAGGTGACAGGCCGGAGAACCTGTGGCCTTCGCCAAAGAACCTTGTGCGGGCAAGGACCTGCAGCATGGGGTGCGTGAACATGAACACCACGATGAGGTCAGCCACAGCCGTGAGGCCAAGCGTGAACGCGAAGCCACGCACATTGCCTACAGCCACGAAATAAAGGACCAAGGCTGCCAGCAAGTTCACTGCCTTGGAGGCCAGGACAGTCCGCTTGGCACGCTTCCAGCCATTTTCGACGGCGGATACGAGCCCGCGGCCTTCACGAAGTTCATCGCGGATTCGTTCGAAGTACACAATGAACGAGTCGGCCGTCTGTCCGATGGCCACGATCAGGCCTGCAACACCTGCGAGGGAAAGGCGGTAGTTTTCAGTCCACCCCAGAATGGCGATGGCAAGGTAGGTCAAACCACCGGCGACAACCAGGGAAGCGATGGTGACAAAGCCAAGGGCCCGGTACTGGAACAGCGAGTACACAACCACCAGCAACAAGCCGATGAGGCCGGCAAGCAGGCCGAGCCGGAGCTGATCGCCACCGAGCGTGGCAGAGATCTGTTCCTGGGACTGGATCTCGAAGGAGATCGGCAAAGCGCCATAGCGGAGTTGGTCGGACAGTGCTTTTGCTGAGGCCTGGGTGAAGTTACCCGTGATCTGCGGTTTTCCGTCAGTGATGACAGCAAGGGACCTCGGTGCTGAGATGACCTTGTCATCAAGGACAATGGCGAATTGTGCCTTGGGATCGTTGCCGCCCTGGGCAAGGGACGCGGTGTAGAACTGGTTCAGCCGCTCCGTAACTTCCTTGAACTTGGCAGTTGCCTCGGAGTTAAACGTGATGTTCACACCCCAGGAGTTCGTCACCGATCCCTGTGCGCCTTGCACCTGCGAGAAGGACGAGGAGCTGATGTCCTGGCCTTTGACCTCGACCGGACCAAGGATGTACTTGATGGCGGGAGTCTTGTCCGTTGCCGGTTCGCAGGTCACCAGAGGCTTCGCCGGATCAGAACGTTCCCGCTTCTCAGTGGAAGGGTTGACGCAGTCGAGCGCCTCGAATTCCTTGTAGATCTCAGGAGTCACCCAGTTGGTGTCGCTCGCGTTGGTGGGCTCTGCGGTGGGCTTGGGCAGCTTGTCATCCGGTGTACGGGATTCGACAGGGACGGCAGCAGGATCAGCCGCAGCGATCACCGGGCGGAAGTTCATGTCCGCCGACGCCTGGATAAGATCACGGGTTTCCTTGGACGGAGTTCCCGGGAGGCTCACCACCACGTTGCGCCCCGACTGGGTGCTGATCTCGGCTTCGGCAACACCGGAGCCGTCCACACGCTGCCGGATGATGGCAACTGCCTGATTGAGCTGTTCCTCAGTGATCTCGCTGGAACCCTCTACCCGCGGTGCCAGGATCATCTGGGTGCCGCCCTCGAGGTCCAAGGCAAGTTTGGGAGCCCAGCTTGCATGGCCGGAAATGACTCCGCCACCCAGCACAGCGGTGAGTACAACGAATATTGCTCCAAGCCAAGTCAGCACCCTGCGGGCTGAGTTTTTGGGGCCGGTCCGTGCCATTATCGATCTTCCTTTTATCGCCGGACAGCCGCCGGCGGACGCTGATAAGCGTCAGCCGGCGGCTTTCCGCTGCCGTAGAAGTGTCCTTGCGCGGTGTTGCCGCGACTGACGGTGCTAGTTGTCCTTCTTGTCCTCTTTGTTGAGGCGCGCGATGGTTTCGTCCGGCGTCTCAGTCGCAGCCGGGGTCTCATCGGCAACGGTCAGCGAAGAAGCGTCGTCCGGAACAACAGGGGCTTCCTCTTCAGCCTTTTCGACCACCTTGGTGACGGCCTGGCGGTGAACCGTAGCTTCGTTTCCGGGAGACAGCTCGATAACGACCTTGTTCTCAGCTTCATCGATGGACACGATGCGTCCGAAAAGACCGAAGCTGGTCATGACATCGACGCCCGGAGCGAACTTGGACTGCATCGCAGCCTGCTGCTGCTGGGTCTTCTTGTTGCGGCGGAACATCATGAAGACAAAGAGTCCAAGCATGACGAACAGCAATATGGTCATTGGATCCACAGGGAAGTTCCGTTCTTTACTTACGTTTTTGGTTCACGGCAACGTCCCCGGCAGATCCTGCGGCCGCGGGACTAAACCCGCATAGCAACGCGCTTCACCGCGAAGCGGGCGCGTGGATCAAGGACTCGAACGTGCCGAGCGTCATACCAGTCTAGTGGGAAAAGCTGAATACAGCGTGTTAACCGATGGTATCTACGCTTTCAGCGTGGTTTTCATCCTCGTCAAACAAGGCAAGGGTCTCCTGGCCGAATACGCCCGCCGGCACAGCATAACCAAGGTGTGTCCATGCTGGTGCCATGGCGATGCGGCCACGAGGTGTCCGCCCAAGCAGTCCTTCGCGCACCAAGAACGGCTCAGCCACGGTCTCCACCGTTTCGGGTTCCTCACCCACAGCAATGGCCAAAGTGGACAAGCCAACAGGGCCACCATTGAACTTGGTAATGAGGGCTTCGAGAACGGACCGGTCCAGCCTGTCCAAGCCACGCTCGTCTACTTCGTACATATCCAAGGCAGCTGACGCCGACCGGGCGTCGATTTGCTCAATGCCATGAACGAGCGCCCAGTCACGAACACGGCGCAGGAGTCGGTTGGCTATACGTGGTGTTCCCCGGGAGCGTCCGGCGATCTCGGTGAAACCTGCAGAGTTTACCTTCAGGTCCAGAAGCCCGGCGGAACGGCGGAGGACAAGTTCGAGTTCGGCCACCGAATAGAATTCAAGGTGCCCGGTGAAACCGAATCGGTCCCTCAAAGGGCCGGGAAGAAGTCCTGCGCGGGTGGTGGCACCTACCAGGGTGAAAGGCGGGAGCTCCAGAGGAATTGCAGTTGCGCCTGCTCCCTTGCCCACCACGATGTCCACGCGGAAGTCCTCCATGGCCATGTACAGCATTTCTTCTGCGGGCCTGGACATGCGGTGGATTTCGTCAAGAAACAGGACCTCGCCCTCCGAGAGCGAGGAAAGGATGGCTGCGAGATCCCCGGCGTGCTGGATGGCCGGTCCGCTGCTGATACGCAGCGGCGCATTCATCTCCGCTGCAATGATCATGGCAAGTGTGGTCTTACCGAGTCCAGGAGGTCCGGACATCAACACGTGGTCGGCGCTGCGGCCACGCATCTTCGAGGCTTCAAGCACCAAGGCAAGTTGCTTGCGGACCCGATGCTGTCCTACGAAGTCGTGCAGGTTCTTGGGGCGGAGAGCAGCCTCAATGACCCGCTCTTCCGGTTCCTCTCCCCCGCTGACGAGTGACTGCTCAGCCACGGCTGCCTACGCGGTTGCCGGCGCGTGCACCGTCTTGGCCAAGCCAGCGCAGCGTAGCCCGAAGTATTTGGGCCACGTTTCCTGCGTCTACGAGTTCCGGCGAGTCGGCCATGGCTTTGTCGATGCTGCCGTTGGCGTCTTTCTCGGACCATCCCAAGCTGGTCATGGCCGCGACTACCTGTGGCTTCCATTCCGCGTTCGGGGCTGCCGCGGGAGCAGTACCGGCACCGGTGCCGTGCGGGACCAACTTCCCGGCCAGCTCAAGGACAATACGGCCAGCCACCTTGGGGCCGATGCCCGGCACCTTGGTGAATGCCTTGCTGTCACCAGTGTGAGCCGCCACCCGAATGGCTTCCGGTTCGTGCACCGCAAGTACGGCCAGAGCCAGCCGTGGCCCCACGCCGCTCACGCTCAACAGGACATCGAAAACCTCGCGTTCATCATCATCGGCGAAGCCGAACAACGTGAGGGAATCCTCACGGACGATCATGGAGGTGAAGAGCTTGGCCTCGGCCCCTACTTTTAGGTGGCTTAAGGTCTGCGGTGTAGCAAAAACGCTCATTCCCGCACCGTTGAGGTCAATCACGGCGGTCGACAAGCCAACGTGGGCAACTGTTCCACGGAGAAAACTGATCAAGACCCGGCTCCTGAGGTACTGCCTGCTGTACTGCCATGAATCCATGGCAGCAAACGGACTATCCGAACATATCTACGAATACCCTAGCAAGGGGTACCGGCAATCACCGCCCGCGGCGCGCTTTCGCTTCCGCTTCCGCCCAGGCTCGCTGAGCCGGGGTGAGGGAATCCGTGCCCGAACTCCCGCTGATTCCGCCCATGCCGCTGCCTGCCCGCCAAGCATGCGTCAGGGCAAGGGCAAGCGCGTCTGCGGCGTCGGCGGGCTTGGGCGGGGCATCGAGCCGCAGGATTTTGGTCACCAATTTGGTGACCGCATCCTTGTTGGCAGTACCGCTTCCGGTAACGGCCGCCTTGACTTCAGAAGGCGTGTGCAGGGCGACGGGAATGCCGCGACGCGCGGCCGCTGCGATGACAACGCCCGAGGCTTGGGCCACGCCCATCACAGTGCTGACGTTCATCTGCGAAAAAACGCGCTCGACGGCGACGACGTCCGGCTCGTGCAGGTCCAGCCATTCGTCGATTGCCTGTGCAATCACCAAAAGCCGCTTGTCCAACGTCAACTCGGCCGAAGTCCCCACCACTCCAACCGCCACCATGGTGGCCCGGCGGTTCCGCTCGATATCCACTACACCGATGCCGCAACGGGTGAGGCCCGGATCGACTCCCAATACACGAAGAGTCAAGTCCGGGCCTCCCTGTTTGTTGTCAAAATAAAGGTGCTGCCCTGCCTAGTCGGCGTCGAGGGCAGCCTGCACTTCCTCGCTGAAGTCGGCGTTGCTGTAGACGTTCTGGACGTCATCCAGGTCTTCGAGGGCGTCCACGAGTTTCATGAATTTCCGGGCACCATCAATATCCAGGTCCACCTGCATGGAGGGCACGAATTCCGCTTCATCGGATTCGTACTCGATGCCGGCATCCTTCAAGGCGTCACGGATGGCCTGCAGATCGGAGGGCTCGGAATGCACTTCCCAGTTCTCGCCGCTGTCCTTGACTTCCTCTGCGCCGGCGTCCAGGACGGCCATCAGGATGTCATCCTCGCTCAGCCCATTCTTTGGCAGCACCACGACGCCCTTGCGGGTGAACAGGTAACTGACCGAGCCGGGATCTGCAATGGTGCCACCGTTGCGGGAAATCGCGAGTCGTACCTCGGAAGCCGCACGGTTCTTGTTGTCGGTCAAGCACTCGATCAACAACGCCGAGCCCTGGGGGCCACGGGCTTCGTACATGATTTCGGTGTAATCGACCACTTCGCCCGTGAGGCCGGCACCACGCTTGATGGCGCGGTCGATGTTGTCGTTGGGAACCGAGGTCTTCTTCGCCTTGGTAACCGCGAGTTCCAGGCCTGGGTTGCCGGCGAGGTCCGGGCCGCCCATGCGCGCAGCAACTTCGATGTTCTTGATCAGCTTTGCGAACGACTTTGCACGCCTGCTATCAATGATGGCTTTCTTGTGCTTGGTAGTCGCCCATTTGGAGTGGCCTGACATGCTTTACGCTTCTCCTCTGATCATTCGAATAAAGAGTTCATGCACACGCTTCTCACCTGTGACTTCCGGATGGAAAGAGGTGGCCAACAGCTGGCCGGAGCGCACTGCAACAATTCTAGCCAATCCGTGCAAAGTGGCGGTGTGGCTGGCATGCTCCGGATCAACCTGTGCCAGGACCTGGACTCCCGGGCCAACCCGTTCCACCCAAGGTCCACGGATGAAGACCGCGTGCACCGGATCCACGCCGGACTCCCCCGCGCTGAACTCGAGTCCTTTGAAATCGAGGTCGGTTTCAAAGGACTCCCGCTGCCGCCCGAAGGCATTGCGGCGCACCGTGATGTCCAGTCCACCGAAGGTCTGCTGGGGGTTTCCATCCAGATCAGTAGCGGGATCGGCAATCTCATCGGCAAGGAGAATCATGCCGGCACAAGAGCCGTACACCGGGAGGCCTTCGGCGATGCGCTTCCGCAGCGGGTCCGCGAGTTCAAAGATCCTTGAAAGTTTGTCGATCGTGGTGGATTCCCCACCGGGGATGATAAGGCCGTCAACGTCATCCAGCTCAGCGGGGCGACGGATGCCCACACCCGTGGCGCCTGCGGCTTCCACTGCGTGGATGTGCTCGCGGAAGTCGCCTTGGAGGGCCAGTACGCCGATCCGGAGTCCTGCACCCACGCGTGATGAAGCGTCGGAAAGGGGGTTGGTCATTAGACCATCATAGTGGCCTGGCCCGGAATCTCCTCCCGGAGGACAAGCGGGAGTGCCAGCAGGAGGAGCCTCCACGCCAAGTTCCATGCCTTAACTGGGATATATTACAGAGCATGTTTTCCTTCAGCGTTCCCCTCGGCAAGCTGGTCCGCACACTGTCCCGGCTCCGGGGTGGCGGCTCTGCTTTCCCCGGCCTGGTGGTCGAAAAAATCGATCCCGGTTTCATGCAGAGAACGCTGTCCAGCCTTCCCCACGGCGTGGCAGTTGTCAGCGGCACGAACGGAAAAACGACGACCACCAAAATGGTGGTCGAGCTGCTGGAAAGCCAGGGCCTGAAAGTCTTCACCAACCGCACAGGCAGTAACTTCACCCGGGGCGTGGCCGCCTCCCTCCTCGGCGATGTTGACTGGCGTGGCCGGCTCGACGCCGACGTCGCCATCCTCGAACTCGACGAAGCACATGCCGTGCACTTCGTGAACAAGGTGCCCCCGCGTTTCAGCCTCTTGCTCAACGTCCTTCGCGATCAGCTTGACCGGTTCGGCGAGATTGACAAGACCGCCCGCTTGCTCGAACACATCGCCCGGAAAACCACGGATACCGTGGTGCTGAACCGTGAAGACCCCCGGGTGGCACGCATCGCCAACACCCTCAATGCTCCGGGGGCCCTCCACCATCCCAGCGTCCGCTACTTCGGCCTCGATGAATCGCTGCGCAGCACATTTCCCAACGACGACGACATGCGGACCACCACCACGGGACCCTCGTCCCCGAACACGCCGGCACCCGGCACCGCGGGTGAGGTACCCGACGGCCCTGCTGCCGACGTCGTACTCCGTCGCGTGGGTGCCCAGGACGCTGACTTTGAGTTCGACGGCGAAACAGTCACCACGAGCATGAAGCTGCGCGGTGTCTACAACATCTTCAACGCGGCGGCCGCGCTCTCCCTGGCCAGGGCGATCCTGGGCACGGGAGCGGTCGACACTCCCAAACTGGTCAAAGCACTCGGTGATGTGGCTCCTGCTTTCGGGCGCGGGGAAAGCCTCACCGTGGATGGCCAGCCGTTGGAACTTGTGCTCGTTAAGAATCCCAGTGGCTTCCGGCTCGGCCTGAAGTCCTTCCCTGCCGGTGGATACGCCACCATGATCGCCATTAATGACAACTATGCAGATGGCAGGGATATGTCCTGGCTCTGGGACGTTGACTTCGAATCACTCAGGGAAGATGGCGTCGAGGTCCTTACCGGCGTCCGCGCCTACGATATGGCCCTGCGCTTGCAATACGACGAAGTCCGCTTCGGTACCGTCGAAACTGACATAACCGCGGCCCTGCATGCATTTATCGATGGCTCGCGAGGCAAACCCAAGCGGATTTTCTGCACGTACACCGCCATGCTCGCGATCCGTCGCGAACTGGCCAAAATCACCATAGTTGAGGTGGTCTCATGACCTCGGAAGCACAGCCCGCCAAAGGAACCATCCGCGTCCTCCAGCTGTACCCGCGGGACATGAATATTTACGGTGACTGGGGCAATGCCCTGGTCCTCCAGAAGCGAATCAAGTGGCATGGCTACACGCCGGAGCTGCTTGAATACAACGTAGGCGACGACTTTCCCGAGGACATTGACATCATCGTGGGCGGCGGCGGGCAGGACAGCGGCCAGTTGGTTATTCAGGATGATCTTCAGGCGCGCGCCGATCATTTGCGGGAGCTCGCGGACGAGGGCGCACCAATGCTGGTCATTTGTGGTCTCTACCAGCTCTTCGGAAAGTTCTTCAAGACCAGCGCAGGCCCTGTCATTCCCGGGATCAGTATCCTCGATGTCGAAACACACGGCACGGATGAGCGGCTGATCGGCAATGTCACGCTCAAGTCCTCCGAATTCGGAGACGTCCTGGGCTACGAGAACCACAGTGGACAGACCACCCTCGGCCCGGGCGTCCAGCCTCTGGGGACAGTCACCAAGGGTGCAGGGAACAACAGCAAGGACGGCCACGAGGGAGCCCGCTACCGCAACGTGGTGGCCAGCTACCTGCACGGTTCGCTGCTGCCCAAGAACCCGGCGATCGCCGACTTCCTGATCCGGACGGCCGTGGAACGGAAATATGGCACTTTCGTGCCTGGAACGCCCGACGACGACTACGCCCGCCTCGCGCGGGAGCATGCTGCCCGCCGCCCACGCTAGCCGTGTGGTTCAACTACCTGCCGCCCTTACTTCTCCTTGGTAATGAGCAACTCGTGGGCGCCGGCAGTTGCTGCGCCCATCGACTCGACCACGGCTTTGGTGCGCTGATGGGTCTCTGCATCGGCAGCCGGCGAAGCGCAGACTCCCTGGGGTGCATCGCTGGCCACCGAGCACCAGCGGTAGGGATCCCGGACAATCACCGACGGCGCCCATGCGAGATCCGAGGCTGTCCAAACGCCGGCCGCGTCCTGGCTGAACTGCGCACGGACCAGCAGTCCTTCATTGTTGACCACATACCAGGGCGACAATTCCGTCACGCCATTACCCAGTCCATAGACAATCCAGGTGCCCTTGTAGTTTTCAATCGGCAGCACCGAGTGCGTGTGGTGTCCATAAACCATGGTGAATTGACCACTGTCCACCAAGGCGTGCGCGACTTCCTGTTGCTGGGCATTGGCCTCGCTGGCGTACTCATCACCGGCGTGCATAACTCCGAGCACGATGTCGGCCCCGAGCGCACGGGCCTTGGTGGCTTTCGCAATCATGACCGTGGGATCAAGCTCGTCCACAAGCCACGGGTACTCCGGAATCTGACCGTTGTGGCCGTAGGTGCCAACGATGACTGCTACCGTTGCGGCGTCTGTCTTCAACATCAGGATTTCCTGTGATGCAGCTTCAGTCCGGTAGGAACCTGTGTGCTTGAGCCCGGCAGCATCCAGCGCATCCAATGTCCGGAGCAGCCCTTCCGTCCCCCGGTCTATGGTGTGGTTGCTGGCTGTAGTGCAGGCTTGGTATCCAACATCCTTGGATGCGGTAACGATCTGTGGCGGGACATTGAAGGATGGGTACGCGGAGAACGGACCGTCCGGGGTGGCAACAGGGGTCTCCTGATGGCAAATAGCGAGATCGCTGTTCCGGATATAGCGCCGCTGGCCTTCAAGGAGCGGTATGAAGGTGTAACCAGGCTGCCCTGCCGCGGCGGCGTCGGCCCGGGCCTGCTGCCACAACTGTGTGTGGATCAGCATGTCGCCCGTGACTGTGATGGAAGTACAACGCAGTTCGGGACAAGCAGGCCCCTTGCCCGGGGTTGGCGCAGGAGTCGGCGTTGGGGCGGACGCAGGAGACGCGGGGGCAGTAGCGGCGCTGCTTTGCTCCCTGGAGTCCTTCTCTGCAATTACTCCGCAGGCGCTCAAGGAGAACGCAAATACTGAGGCCGCCAGCAGGGCGCCCGTTCGCCGTGAACGCCTGTGGTCCCCGCGACGTCCGTAAGATGTGATGTTCCCCATAACGGCAATCCTACGGCGCAAGACGCGCGGCATTCTGGCGAGCCGCCCTTGAGGACACGATTCCTAAGTGAAAGAGTCCCTTCATGACCAATGCGCTTTTGAGTCCCAGCCCACTGCCGTTCGGCCTCCCACCTTTTGAAGCAATCACCACAGAGGACTTCGCCGAAGCCCTCGACGCGGGACTGGACGAACACCTCCACGAGATCCAGCAGATTGCGGTGAACCCAATACCAGCGACTTTTGAGAACACGGCTGTGGCCATGGAAAAGTCCGGGCGGTTGCTGGACCGGGCCGCGGCGGCGTTCTTTACGGTTGTATCAGCCGACGCATCGGACGCGATCAGGGAGTTGGAGACCGCCTTCGCGCCCAGGTTTGCCGCGCATCAAGACGCCGTCTACATGAACCGCGGCTTGTATGAACGCTTCAATGCCATAGACACCGCCAGACTGGATGACGAGTCTGCGCGCTTGGTCCAGGAATACCTCAAAGAGTTTCGGCAGTCCGGCATTCAACTTGACGACGACGGCCAGGCGCGCCTTCGGGAAATCAACGCAGAACTCTCACGTCAGGGCACCGAATTCGGCCAGCGGGTCAAGGAGGCGATGAAGGCTGCCGCTATTCTCCTCGACGACGAAGCGGACCTGGCTGGCATGTCCCCTGAAGATGTCGCTGGTGCCGCCGAGGCCGCCAAGGCCGCCGGGCACGATGGCCAGTTCCTCCTGACGCTCATCCAGCCAAGCAACCAACCCGCCCTCGCCTCGCTCGAAAACCGGGACATTCGGCGTCGCCTGTTTGAAGCGTCCCTCGCTCGCGGCACGGACGGCGGAAGCCTGGATGTCCGTGATCTGGTGACGACAACGGTTCGCTTACGCGCGGAAAAAGCCAGCCTGCTGGGCTTTCAAAACTTCGCGGAACTCGTGGTGGACCAGCAAACAGCCCCGGACTTCAAGGCCGTTCAGGCAATGTTGGGCCGGTTGGCACCTGCAGCGGTCCGCAACGCCCAAGCCGAAGCCCTCGCTTTGGCCGAGTCCGCCGGCCACCCACTGGAGCCTTGGGACTGGGCATACTATTCCGCGCAGGTCCGGCGGGAAAAGTACCAAGTGGATGAACAGGCCATCAGGCCCTACTTCAGCCTCGAAACGGTCTTGGCCAACGGCGTTTTCTTCGCAGCGACCCAACTCTATGGCATCACGTTCCATGAGAGGCCGGATCTGGCCGGGTACCACGAGGACGTCCGGGTATGGGAGGTCAGAAACGAGGACGGCAGCGCTCTGGGTCTCTTCCTTGGGGATTATTACACGCGGGAATCCAAGCGCGGAGGAGCCTGGATGAACTCGCTCGTGGAACAGTCCCGACTCCTCGGCACGCAAGCTGTAGTGATCAACAACCTCAACATCACCAAGCCGGCGCCGGGCGAACCCGCTCTTCTGTCCCTGGACGAGGTCCGGACCGTCTTCCACGAATTCGGGCACGCGCTCCACGGCCTGTTCTCCGATGTGGAGTATCCCCGGTTCTCCGGAACGTCCGTACCCCGGGACTTCGTGGAGTACCCGTCCCAGGTCAACGAAATGTGGATCATGTGGCCCGAGGTATTGGCTAATTATGCACGCCACCATGCCACGGGAGAACTGCTCCCGCAGGACATCGTGGACAGAATCAACGAATCCCTGCTGTGGGGTGAGGGATTCGCCACCATCGAATACCTCGGAGCAGCATTGCTGGATGTGGCGTGTCACGTGATGACAGAGTCCGAAGTTCCGGACGACGTCCTTGCCTTTGAAGCCAAAGCGCTGGCCGACGCCGGCATCGACCACCCGCTGATTCCGCCGCGCTACCGTACCGGCTACTTCCAGCACATCTTTGCCGGCGCCGGGTATGCGGCCGGCTATTACTCCTACATCTGGAGCGAAGTCCTGGATGCGGACACCGTTGAGTGGTTTAAGGAAAACGGCGGCCTAACCCGCGCAAACGGCGAACGGTTCCGTTCCGAGCTACTCGCCCGTGGAAACAGCCGGGATCCGTTGGAATCCTTCCGCTCGTTCCGTGGGCGCGATGCTGAGCTCGAACCCCTCCTGAAACGCCGAGGCCTCAACTAAACACAACGACGCCGGACGCTCACCTCAAAAGGCGACCGTCCGGCGTCGTTCATAACCTCAAGCACCTCAAGCCGAGGGCAGTGACGATCCGGCAGTGTGCGTAAAAGGGGCCCCGCGCCCTGAGCAGCTACTTAGCTGCCAACGGGGCGCGGGGAATAGCACGCAGAGGATTGCCGCTGTCCGAGACTTAAGTGCGGCCTACCAGCCGCGCTCTGCGAGGCGGTGGGGCTGCGGGATTTCGTCGACGTTGATGCCGACCATGGCTTCGCCCAGGCCGCGGGAGACCTTGGCGATGACGTCGGGGTCGTCATAGAACGTGGTTGCCTTCACGACGGCGGCAGCGCGCTCTGCGGGGTTGCCGGACTTGAAGATGCCCGAGCCAACGAACACACCATCGGCGCCGAGCTGCATCATCATAGCAGCGTCAGCAGGGGTAGCAATGCCACCGGCAGTGAACAGCACCACCGGGAGCTTGCCCGTGGCGGCTACTTCCTTGACCAGCTCGTACGGGGCCTGCAGTTCCTTGGCCGCAACATACAGCTCGTCTTCGGGAAGTGCGGCGAGCTTGGCGATCTCGGAACGGATCTTGCGCATGTGGCCGGTGGCGTTGGAAACATCACCGGTGCCGGCTTCGCCCTTGGAACGGATCATCGCCGCGCCCTCGTTGATGCGACGCAGGGCCTCACCGAGGTTGGTGGCGCCACAGACGAAGGGAACGGTGAAGTTCCACTTGTCGATGTGGTTGACGTAGTCGGCCGGGGTCAGGACCTCGGACTCGTCGATGTAGTCCACGCCGAGGGACTGCAGGACCTGGGCTTCGACGAAGTGGCCGATGCGGGCCTTGGCCATGACCGGGATGGACACGGCGGCGATGATCTGATCGATCATGTCGGGATCGGACATGCGGGACACGCCGCCCTGGGCGCGGATGTCGGCGGGTACGCGCTCGAGTGCCATGACGGCGACGGCACCGGCGTCTTCGGCGATGCGGGCCTGCTCGACGTTGACGACGTCCATGATGACGCCGCCCTTGAGCATCTCCGCCATGCCCCGCTTAACGCGGCTGCTGCCCGTGACGCTGTTCGCGGACGAACCGGCTTCGTTGCTTACATCTGGTGTAGACACAAAAACCCCTATGGGTAGATAAACGACCTTTTCGCCGGTGGCTCGCGCAGCCACACGACCGCAATCAGCGCACACCGGATTTTCAGGTCAAGGTGACCAAGTACTAGTAATACTAGTCGCACGTTGCCCGGTGGCTGTACATTCATTACCGCATTCGGGGGCCAAGAAGAGGGCGACCATAGGACACCTGCACAACTGCCGCTGCCGGGCTCTGGTCACATGCCAGTTTCCTAGGCTTCGGCCATCGCTTGCTTGCGGACAGTCGCCATTCTTTGCACGATCGTGACCACACTGGCGAGGGCGAGGAGGATCAGGGTGGCGAAGAGCACCACTGCCGGAAGTCCCAGCCCTGTGAGCCCAGTGATGAGAAGCACCGAAGCTAAACGCTCTGCACGCTCGGCAATGCCAACGCTGGCTTGATAGCCCAGTGATTCAGCCTTTGCCCGCGCATAGGAAACCACCATGCCCAGTACCAGGCAAACGACGGCGGCAGTCCCAATAGCCGGGTCCTCACCTTTGGTGAAGAACCAGATGGTCAGCCCTGCAAAGATGGCGCCGTCCGCCAAACGGTCCAAGGTGGAATCGAGGAAGTTTCCCCAGCCGCCGCTTCGGCCTTGCAAGCGCGCCATAATGCCATCCACGACGTCCGAGAACGCGAAGAATGCCACCACCACTGAACCCCACCACAGATATCCCAGCGGATACAGAACCAGTCCGCCGAGAATGACTCCTGCTGTACCAGCCACGGTCACTGCGTCAGGAGACACGCCAATCTTGAGGAGCCAACGCGCCAAGGGTGTGAAAAGGGAAGTAAAGAAACCACGCGCATGCCTATTGAGCATTCGACTCCCCCGGCCAGGCTTCGGCCACCAGTTTGCGGACCTCGTCGAGTGTCTGCGTAATGGCCTTGGTCTGGGCGATGATGGGGAAGAAGTTTCCGTCCCCACCCCAGCGCGGCACAACGTGCTGGTGCAGGTGCGCTGCGATTCCTGCTCCACCGGTGACACCCTGGTTCATGCCCAGGTTGAAGCCGCTGGGGTTGGAAACCTTCCGCAGCACTCGCATGGCTGTCTGGGTGAGCTCGGAGAATTCCGCCGTTTCTTCCACCGTGATGTCCGTGTAGTCCGGAACATGACGGTAGGGGCAGATCAGCAAGTGGCCCGGGTTGTAAGGGAAAAGGTTGAGCACCACATAGCAGGTCCTGCCACGATAGACGATGAGGGACTCCTCATCGCTACGGGTGGGTCCCACACAGAACGGGCAGTCGTCCTTGTTCTTGAACTGGTCCTGTCCGCCTTTGATGTAGGCCATGCGGTGGGGAGTCCACAGGCGCTGAAAAGCGTCCGGAACACCTGCCAAGCCGAAGTCATCGGTTACTTCGGCGTCGCCCGGAAGGTCAGCTGCCGCGCCTGTGTTCTCCTGCACCGTCTATCGTCCGTTCCGTCAGCTTTCGCGGTTCTTGACGGCGTCCACGATTCTGCGGACCGCCTCTGCCACGGGCACGCCGTTATCCTGGCTGCCATCACGGAAGCGGAACGAGACAGCACCTGCCTCGGCGTCCTCACCGCCCGCGATCAGGACGAACGGGACCTTGTCCTTGCTGGCCGTGCGGATCTTCTTCGGGAAACGGTCTGAAGAAATGTCCACCTCGGCACGGATTCCCGCGGCTTTCAACTGGCCGACGACGTCGAACATGTAGTCGTTGAATGCCTCGGCAACAGGGATGCCCACCACTTGGACGGGAGACAGCCATGCGGGGAAGGCGCCGGCGTAGTGCTCGGTGAGAACGCCCATGAACCGTTCCACCGAACCGAAGAGTGCGCGGTGAATCATGACGGGACGTTGGCGTGTTCCATCGGCTGCCTGGTACTCCAGCTCGAAGCGTTCAGGCAGGTTGAAGTCCAACTGAATCGTGGACATCTGCCAGGTCCTGCCCAGGGCGTCCTTTGCCTGAACGGAGATCTTCGGCCCATAGAATGCTGCTCCACCCGGGTCCGGTACCAGGTCCAGCCCGGAGGCCTCCGCAACCTCGGCGAGTGTGCGGGTGGCTTCCTCCCAGGCGGCGTCGTCACCTACGAACTTTTCCTCGTTCTTGGTGGAGAGCTCGAGGTAGAAATCATCCAGGCCGTAGTCCTTGAGAAGGCCAAGAACGAAGTTCAGTGTTGTGGTGAGTTCGTCCTTCATCTGCTCGCGGGTGCAGTAGATGTGGGCGTCGTCCTGTGTCATGCCACGAACACGGGTCAGTCCGTGCACAACACCGGATTTCTCGTACCGGTACACCGAGCCAAATTCGAACAGGCGCAAGGGCAGTTCGCGGTAGGACCGGCCACGTGAGCGGAAGATCAGGTTGTGCATGGGGCAGTTCATCGGCTTCAGGTAATAATCCTGCGCGGGCTTGCGCACAGTGCCGTCTTCGTTGAGCTCGGCATCCACCTGCATCGCGGGGAACATGCCGTCCTTGTACCAGTCAAGGTGGCCGGAGACCTCGTAAAGGTGTCCCTTGGTGATGTGCGGGGTGTAAACAAACTCATAGCCGGCGTCCACGTGGCGCTGACGGGAGTAGTCCTCCATGGCCTTGCGGATGATGCCGCCCTTGGGGTGGAACACAGGAAGGCCCGATCCGAGTTCGTCCGGGAACGAGAACAGGTCCAGCTCCACACCCAGCTTCCGGTGGTCGCGGCGTTCTGCCTCAGCGATGCGTTCCTGGTAAGCCTTGAGGGCTTCCTTGGTGGGCCATGCGGTGCCGTAGATTCGCTGAAGCTGCTGGTTGTTCTGGTTGCCCAGCCAATATGCGGAGGATGAGCGCGTCAGCGCGAACGCGTTGGAGATGATCTTGGTGTTGGGCAGGTGCGGTCCGCGGCAGAGGTCGCACCAGACGCTTTCGCCGCTCTTGCGGTCCACATTGTCGTAAATAGTGATGTCGCCCGCACCGACTTCAACGTTCACGCCTTCTCCGGCGTCGGCGGCGTCGTTCTTCTTGCCCAACAGCTCCAGCTTGTAGGGTTCGCCAGCCATGGCTTCGCGGGCTTCTTCTTCAGTGACAACGCGGCGAACGAACTTCTGGTTCTGGTTGATGATCTTCTGCATCATCTTTTCCAGCTGGCGCAGGTCTTCCGGGGTGAACGGCTCGGCGACGTCGAAGTCGAAGTAGAAGCCGTCAGTAATGTAAGGACCGATGCCAAGCTTGGCCTCAGGCCGCAGTTGCTGGACGGCCTGGGCCATAACGTGCGCGGTGGAGTGACGGAGAACGTTGAGTCCGTCAGGAGATTCAATGGTGACACCTTCGACGTCTGCACCCTCGGTGAGAACCTGGTCAAGGTCTTTCAGCACACCATTGACACGGGCAACTACGACGTCGCGGCGCTCGAAGAAGAGTTCCGCGCCGGTAGTCCCTTCCGCCACCTTGGTCTCTTCGCCATCGACGATGAGGGTGATCTGTTGGGCATCTGACACGGGTGTCTCCTATTCATAGTGAAGGCTTCATAGCTTGTGGCGTACGGGGACCACAGCCAGCCATCGTCAATCGTATCTGTTTCGACGAAGGCGGCCAAAGCAGCGCGCCGACGCCGCGATTCAGCTCCCGAGGCCCGTGATGGCCAGGTTCCTGGAGATACCCTCAAGTGGCCCTGAATGAGTGAATTCAGGCGGAAGCCCGACGCCGGGTGGCAGGACTTCGGCGAACGGCAAAGTTTCGGGGCGGCTAAGGTCCCAGGCTTTGCTGGCACTGAGGCTGATTCCCTTGGGACCTGTTCTTCGCGTAGTTCCGCGGATCAACAGAAGCCGGGTACCGAACAGGAGCGGACCCGATTCTTCCTGCGCTTCATGGAAGAAGACAGTGTCCACGCAGCCTGTACCGTCGTCGATGCTGATGAACACTACCCGGCGCCCACCACGCATGGGAGGTGTCTGCGTTGCGATCCGGACACCGGCAACCAGTACCTCGGTGCCGTTGCGAAGACCCAGGAGCTTATCCGCCGTAGTGACGCCAAGCTTGTCCAGCAATGGCCTATGGCTTTCCATAAGATGCTCGCTCACATCCACTGCCATGAGATCAAGCTCTGCCCGCACGTTCTCCACCATGCTGGGCTCAGGTAATCCAGCAGCAAGGTTCCGCAGCTCCACATCACCAAGGGGTAGGGATAATTGCCCTTCAATGACGTCCTTGGTCTTCTTGGAGGGACTGCCCTGGAGGGCCTGCAAGTGCTGCACCAGATCGGCACGGTTTGCAGTTCCGCCGGCATCCCGGTGCAGGGCATCGAAGGCTCCGAGTTGGGCAAGCCTCTTGATATTCGGTTTGCTCACCCTGGCCCTTGCCCGGAGGTCCGCGAGGGAATCATAGGGTTGACCAGCCACGATCCGCTTCAGTTCCGCTCCCGACAGTCCATATATCCCGTTCAGGCTCAAGCGAATGCCGAGCTTGCCGGAATCCTGGCCTTCCTGGATTCGTTCCACCCTGTATTCAGCCTGGCTGCGATTAATATCCAAGGGCAGGATGGGAATACCCAAGCGGCGGGCCTCAGCAACCAGCAACCGTTTGGGGTACATCCCTGGATCGTGTTCCCACAGCCCTGCAAGAAACGCTTCAGGGTGGTGTGCCTTCAGCCACGCCGATTGATAGGTGGGCACTGCAAAGGCAGCTCCATGGGCTTTGCAGAAACCAAAGCTGCCGAAGGCCTTCAGCGTTCCCCACACTTTGTCCACGACGTCCGGGGAGTATCCCTTGATCGCTTCCCGACGGAAATACTTCTCGACTTCAGGTTCGTGGAGCTCGTCACCCAAGGCCCGACGAAACTCGTCTGCCCGATCCAAACCGCACCCTGTCATGACATGGAAGGTCTTCAGGATCTGCTCATGGAAAACCGTGACGCCATGGGTTTCCTGCAAAACGGGCTTCAGGTCCGGGTGCGGGTAGACCTCGGGTGCGAAACCATGCCGGTGTTCAAGGAACGGGCGGACCATGTCCGACTTCATGGGTCCAGGCCGGAACAAGGAAATATCGATAATGAGGTCATTGAATTCGCGCGGCGCCATCTTCCCAATAAGCTCACGCTGGCCAGGGGATTCAATCTGGAAGCAGCCCAAGGTGTGGGTACTGCGGATCAACTCATAGGTGGGCTCGTCGTCGAAAGGCACCGCATTGAGATCAATCCTGCCGTCCTCGGCAATATAGTCCGGACCAGCGCCTCCCGCCTCCACCGGATGGTGGCCAGCAGCCACTACCTCCGCTTTGGACGGATGAAGGCGGATAACCTCCCGCACCGCAAACGCCATGGCACTTTGCATCCGCACACCCAGGACATCCAGTTTGAGCATGCCCATGGGATCCATGTCGTGTTTGTCGAACTGGCTCATGGGCAGGCCCAAACCGCTGGGCTGTACCGGTGTTCTGTCCAGGAGCGTGGCATCGCCCAGGATCACCCCGCATGGATGCATGGAAATGTGCCGGGGAAGGCGGTCCAACCTTTCAGTGAGATCCACCAGCAGGTCCAACTGCTGGTTTTCCTCCATGCCCCCAGGCCCTTCACGGCCAGCCTCCACCCGCCCGGCAAATTCACGAAGTTCAGGCTTTTCAACCAAGGCCTCCCTGAATTTACGTGCGGAGAAGCGCCACAACTGCTTGGCAATTTCGCCGATTTCACCATCGTCCATACCAAGAGCCATGCCGGCATCGCGGACAGCACCGCGGGCCCGGTACCCGTTCTGCATGCTCATCAGGGTCACCCGTTCGGCTCCGAAGCGCTCGAAGATCTTCCGGTAGACGTTGTGCCGTTCGGCGCTTTCGACGTCGATGTCAATATCGGGAAGGGTGGATCGGCGACCCGAGAGGAACCGTTCAAAAATGAGGTCATGCCGGATGGGATCCACTTGGCTGATGTCGATCAGATAGTTGACCAAGCTGGAGGCCCCGGAACCTCTGGCAGCTACCCGGACGCCCATCTCGATAATCATTCTGGATACTTCCGCAACAGTGAGGAAGTAGGAGGCAAAGCCGAGTTTGTCGATGATCCCCAGCTCATGCTGCAACCGCGAGCGCATCTGCATTTCCGCATCGCCGTTGATGCCGGGGAAGCGCCGGGTGATTCCTGCCTCGCATCGTTGGGTGAGTTCCACCATGGGATCACAGTCGATGCCGATGATGGAAGCTTCGGGAACAACGGGCTTTTTCCATCCCATGTCCAGGACGGGATCGATGCGGCATTTGTCGGCGAGCGCTTCTGTGTTGGAGAGCAGCTTGTTCAGCCCTGCTGCTCCTTGACCTGCGGCGCCCATGATTTCCTTGCCGAGTTGGAGCATTTGTTGGGCGTTTTTCAACCAACCCTGCCCGGTTGGTTGCAGCAGGCCCGTTGGTTGCAGCAGGGGGGCCGATGAGAGTTCGGGGAGGGATTTTAGTGTGCGTGCAGAGTCCAGGACGTCTGCGGTGGGGGCGCCGTCCTGGGCGCAGTAGCGGACGGCGTTGCTGAGGATGGCGGGGATGTTGTATTCAAGGGCGAGTTTGAGCATGCGTACAGCGTGGGATGTGCTGAGGGGTTCTCCAGGGGCGCTGAGGTGGGATACGGCTTCGGCGACGATTGTTCCCGGAGGCATGGCGTCGATCCATTGTTTGAAGAGTGTCCGGGGGCGAAGATATTTCCGCCCTCCCATGGCGTGGCCTACATCGGAGTCCGGTCCTATGAGGACGGTTAGCACGGGTTTGAGGGTTTTTGGGTCCAGTGTGCGTGATGCGAGTTCTGCCCGTGTTACGGCAACGGGCACTACTCCCCCGGCTTTACCGGAGGTGCGGGCATGGGCGTCTGAGACGAGTCGGCAGAGGGCGCGGTAGCCGGCGCCGTTGTTGTTGCCGTGGGCGAGTACGACGACGCGGCCCGCTACTTGGGTGCGGTGGTCGCCGTCGTCGTCGAATATGGCGAGGTCCACGCCGATGACGGGGTCTATACCGGCGTCCATGCATGCTTTGAGGTGTTTTATGGTGCCGTACAAGCCGTCCCGGTCAGTACAGGCGAGCGCTGTTGCGCCGTCTGCTGCGGCTGATTGGGCAAGTTCGTCCGGCCAGGAGACGCCGTAGTGGGCGCTGAAGGCTGTGGAGACGTGCAGGTGTGTGAAGCTCAAGGTTCAGGCGGCTTCGTCTGGTTCGACTGCCTGGGCCGGTGCGGCCTCGTGGATACGCAGGAGCCGCCAGCGGCCGCTGGCGAGGTGGCGGACGAGGTCAAGGGTGATGGTTTTGGTTTTGCCGGTTTGCCCTTCGTCCTGCGGGCGCTGGAGTTGGACCCGCCAGATCTCGTGATCCACCAGGCCTGCGCCGCTTCCCAGTGGTGCTCGGCTTTCTTCTACCCACCATTGGCGTCGTTCATACCATCTGAGGGGTTCGTTGGTGACGAGGTAGTGGGTTCCTTTCCACTGGATTTCCTGCGGCTGGCCTGTATCCGTGCAGATGACGTCCACGGACTCACTGAAAAGCCCCATATCCACACTCCTTGCCTGTGAGCATCGCCCTGGATCAGTAAGATCATCGCTAAATCATCGTTCGAATGTATGTTCGAATATATCCAGTTTACGTCGCCCCTCCGACAAAACCTACTGGGAAGTTTTGCTCCTTCCGGGCGCTTTGGACTTTCGCTTGGCAGCAAGGTCGAGCAGCTTGTCCCGCAGGGGTTGCGCACCTTCTGCGAGCGCCACGCGCATCATCAGGGATGAACCGATGCGGTATTGCTGGGTCCGAAGAACGCGTTGACGGTTGTAGGCATCGAGGGCCCGATCCAGGGGCAGGGTGTTGACCAGCTTGCCCAAGGTGACGGCGTCTATCAGCGACTCACAAGCGCCTCGCCCAAGGTTGGGCGCCATGGCGTGGGCCGCGTCGCCGATGAGGACCACATTGCCCCGGGAATAACGCCATAGCGGCGGGGTGGTCCAAATGCGTTGCGCCAATGATGTTTCGGGCGTCGCTGCTTGCAGGACGTGCTGGATACCCTGCGAGTGCCCGGCGTAGCGGCGGCGCGCCATTGCAAGGGCTTCGCCGACGTCAATTCCCTCGGGACCCATCCCGGAGCGGAAGGACGCATACCAGTTGGTTCCGCCGCTTGAGGGGCCTATGCCGAAGAGGTCCCCGCGTCCCCAGTACTCACCTATGGTTTCGCTGCCCGGCCCTTCGGCAATGACGCCTCGAACAGCGAGGTAGGGCGTCAGCTTGGCCGCACGCGCCCCTCCCCGCCGAGATTGGCCCCACACGGAGCGCCTCACCATGCTGTGCACTCCGTCTGCCGCCACTATCAGGTGGGCGTCGCTTGGAACCGCGTCCAGCTTTGCGATGCGTCGTTGGACTGTTGGGGGTACGGCTGAGTCGAGGAGGCGCAGGAGCGTGTGGCGGGCGACACCCACAAGGTTCTGCCCTTCCACACTCAACCACGGCACCCCTGTGGCGCTCCGGAGCGCGCCGCCCCTGATGATGGGGCTGTTTTCCCGGACGGCGCCAAGGATCCCCAGTGAGGCCAGTGCCTCCTGGGCTTCGGGCCACATGGCCAGGGTTGTTCCTACTGCCGGGAGGCCGGCCCGCTGTTCGTACACGGTGACGTGGAACTGACTGGGATCAAGAGTTCCCGCCAGGGCGAGGCCTGCTATGCCACCACCGACGATATCCACTTGTTTCATGGTGCCAATGTACTACTACATTTGTAGTAATTGGGAGGTTAAAGACTAGACTTTCGCCATGCCGGACAGACGAACCGATCTTGCCGACGCCGCCCTCGCCGTGGTGGCCGCCAAAGGTCTCAAAGGACTGACACACCGCGCCGTTGACGCCGAAGCCGGCGTGGCCGTCGGAACGACCTCCAATTACTTCCGCAACCGTGCCGCTTTGGTAGCTGCCGCCGTCGACCGCGTTGAAGAACGGGACTCGCTCCTGCTGCAGCAGCAGGGTGGGTCCGAATTCCCGACGTCGGTAGCCGCCTTGGCGGAACAGCTCGCGGGAGCACTGCTCGGGCTCGCAAAAAACCACGCTGAACTGACCCGCGCACGGCTCACCTTTGCCCTGGACCAACCCGAGGTGGTGGCCGCCGGGCACGAGCGGATGCTTTCAGCTCTTGAACAGATGCTCGATTCCATGGGAATTACCGACCCAAGGGCCGGCGCAGAAGCCGTATCGGACTACGGCGACGGATTGGCCATGCACCTCCTGACAGCACGCCGCGGCCAGTCGATGGACCAGGCCACAGTGGCAGCCAACGTCCGGCGACTCTTGGAGGGATGAAGCAAAGGGGTGGACGCGGGCGGGTCCACAGAGCAGGATTGTGGCATGAGCACCAATGACGCACTCCTGAAGCAGGTCAGTATCTCCGCCGCAGATGACAACCTCGTTGCGAGATTCGAAATCGAAGGCAACATACCGGGCTCCGGCGCTTATGTCGTGGGCCTTGTTGCTGCCAGCGAGGACTATTCCTCCCAACGCAGGCTGGGCATTGAGTTCATGAATGGAGAAGCGATCTCGTTCTACTCCTTCAACCACTCACTCAGTGCCGAGGAAAACTATGACATCAAGGGCGTGGAACACTCCGGGAACGTAATCACCGGAAACTTCCCGATGTCCGCCATCCATGGGCTCAGCAAAGGCCACGTCATGACGGCCTTCAGCGAGGCGGACGGCCGCGAGTTCCAGGCCGGCGTCCCGGTGACGGAATCGCTCTAGCTGCAGGAACAGCTCCAGCCAGGGGAATAGCTCCAGCTAGAAAAGGCCCTCTACCGGCTCAATGAGTTCCGGTCCGTTGTTGCGGACATTGCCGACGGCGGCACCCACCGCGTCGAGCGTCCAGCTGGCAGCGGCGTCGTGCGCCTTTGACCGCACCAGATCCACGAGGCCGGCCGCATCATCTTCGCGCGGATTCAACCAGGCTTCCATCGTGTCCTTGCTCATGGGCAGTGGAACCCGGTCATGCAGGGCAGTCAGCTCGTCGAAAACCGAGGCACTCCGCCGGGTCATGGCCGACTCGGCCGTCGGGGTGTCCGCCGTGAGAATCGACATGGACAGCAGCCAACGGGCCGGATCATCATCAGAGGCTGACTGGTCCCGCCACCATTCATACAACCCGGCAAACACCACACCCCCACCATCCGCCGGATGCACGTAGTACGGCTGCTTTGACTTCCCCTCGCCCTTCTTCCACTCGTAATACCCATCAGCGGGAACGGCGCAGCGCCTGGCCGCAGCAGCTTTTCGGAACGACGGCTTCTCCAGGAGAGTCTCACTGCGGGCATTGATCAGGCGCGCGCCGCCTTTGGGATCTTTCGCCCATGAGGGAACCAGCCCCCAACGCGCAACATGCAACTGCCGCTTCAAACCATCGTCCACGAGCCTTTCCAGCACAATCGGAACAGCATCCGTTGGAGCTACATTCCACGATTTTTCGAGGGCGATCTCGTTTTCAAGTTCGGCATCAAAGTCAGCCAGCAGATCGCCCACGGCACGGGCCATTACATAACGTCCACACATGGGAACAGTCTGCCGTGTCGCCCAAGCACACACCAGCCCGGAATGTGACGTAACCCCGGTTCCCGGCCTCACGGGAATTATTGGGCTGCGGGTTACGGTTGATACCAACGAATCACCCGTGGAAACGACCAATACTGAGGAGAGCTCTGTGGACTTCACTCCCGACTCCGGCACCATCACCATGTTCTCGACCACCTGGTGCGGCTACTGCAACCGCCTGAAGAAGCAGCTCGACGCCAAGGGCATCGGCTACACCGAGATCAACATCGAAGAAGTAGATGGCACGGCCGAACTCGTCGAGCAGCTCAACGGAGGCAACCGCACCGTCCCCACCGTCCTGTTCCCGGACGGAACCGCAGCAACCAACCCTTCTGCTTCCGAGGTAGAAAACCGCCTCGCAGCCTAAAGCACCCCGGTCGCCTAAGGCATTCACTTCCGCTGTCCGGCTGCCGCCTCGAAAATCGGAGCGGCAGCCGGTTCAAGACGAATAATCACAGACTTCGACGCCGGCGTATTGCTGCCTTCCGCGGTTGAATCCAGCGGCACCAACACATTCGCTTCCGGATAGTAGGCAGTCGCACAGCCCCTGGCACTGGGGTACGCCACTAAACGCAACTGGCGAAGCACCCGGTCAACGCCGTCGTCGGCTTCGCTGTGCACATCCACATAGGCGCCATCCTGGAAACCCAACCCCGCCAGATCCTCAGGGTTCACCAACAAGACCATGCGGCCCTTCTTGATGCCACGGTAACGATCATTCATGGAGTACGTCGTCGTATTGAACTGGTCATGGGACCGCACAGTCTGAAGGAGCAATCTCCCCGGCGGTACTTCAATGGTTTCCAGCTCATTGACAGAAAACATGGCCTTTCCCGTTGCTGTGGGGAACGTCCGCGAATCCCTCGGGCCATGCGGAAGCACGAAACCGTCGCGCTCGCGGATGCGGGCATTGAAGTCATCAAATCCAAGCACCACATGGGAAATGTGGTCACGGATGGTGTCATAGTTGCGCCTCAGGCCCGCCCAATCCACCGGAACCTTGTGATCAAGAACCGCCTCGGCCAGCCGGCTGACGATCGCCACCTCGGAGAGAACGCCCGGGGCGATGGGTTCCAGCGTCCCCGCGGAGCGGTGCACTGCACACACAGTGTCCTCTACCGTGACAAACTGCTCAATCCCGTCCTGCTTGTCGATTTCGGTGCGGCCAAGGGTCGGAAGGATCAGGGCCTGCTCGCCAACCACAACATGTGAGCGGTTCAGCTTGGTGGAAATCTGGACTGAAAGCCTGGTCCGACGCACAGCCTGCTCAGCAACCGCCGTGTCCGAAATCGCATGCACCAGGTTCCCGCCCAGCGCGATGAGGACCTTGATCCTGCCATCCCGCATTCCACGGATACTGTCCACCGAATCAACGCCGGCTTTCCGTGGCGGGTCAAAGCCAAACTCATCCTGCAAGGCGTCAAGGAACCGCGGCGGCATCTTCTCCCAAATGCCCATGGTCCGGTCACCCTGGACATTACTGTGTCCACGGATTGGCGACGGTCCAGCACCCGGTTTTCCAATGTTGCCGCGGAGCAGAAGGAGATTAATGATCTCCTTGATGGTGGGCACTGCCTTCTTATGCTGCGTCAGTCCCATAGCCCACGTGATGATGACCCTGTCCGCGTGGATGTACCTGTCAGCGAGTTCATCGATTTCCGCGCTGGTCAGGCCGGTGGCGGCAAGAACGTCCTGCTCCTGCAAAGTAGCGAGGTGGGCAGCAAATCCAACAAACCCCTGGCAATGCTCATCGATGAACGTGCGGTCCAGCACCGAACCGGGCGCGGCCCGTTCAGCATCCAGGATGCGCTTGGAAACAGCCTGGAGCAGCGCCATATCCCCGGCGAGCCTGATCTGCAGGAACTGGTCAGCCAAGTCAGTTCCCTTCCCAACGAGGCCTCGAACACGTTGTGGGTTCCGGAAATTGATCAGCCCAGCCTCGGGCAACGGATTAACAGCGACAATGGATGCACCCGCGAGCTTGGCCTCCTCCAGCGCCGTCAGCATCCGCGGATGGCAGGTTCCCGGGTTCTGCCCCATGATGATGATCAGATCCGACTTTGCGAAGTCCGTATACGTGATGGCCGATTTGCCCACCCCGAGGGTCTCGCCCATGGCCACGCCCGTGGACTCGTGGCACATGTTGGAACAGTCAGGAAGGTTGTTGGTTCCAAAAGCCCTGACGAAAAGCTGGTACAGGAACGCTGCTTCATTGCTGGTGCGTCCACTGGTGTAAAACGTGGCCTCGTTTGGATCATCGAGGGCGTTCAACTCGTTCGCAATGATGTCCAAGGCCCGCTCCCAGCTGACGGGTGCGTAGTGGTCCGACCCTGCTGCCTTGTACAGGGGCTCCACCAACCGGCCTTGCTGCCCCAGCCAGTACTCGGAACGGGATTCCAGGGAACTCAGCGGGTTTCCGGCCCAAAACTCCGTGGGGATCCTCAGGGGCTCCGCCTCCCACCCGATAGCCTTGGCGCCGTTTTCACAGAATTCGGCAGCCTTGCGTTCCGGCGGATCAGGCCAAGCGCAGCTCATGCAGTCGAAACCGTCTTTTTGGTTGACCGCCGTAAGGGTCTTCCATGCGCGGGAAGGGCCCATGTGAGCCATCGCGTGGGGAAGGGTTTCGCTGAGGCTGGGCAAACCGGCGGCCGACCTCTTGGGTTCACTGACGCTCAAGTCGACGTCGGTATCCTGAACTGGGTGCTTCTTCCGGCCCATCATTCCACCAGGTTTCGTGTGGTTAGGTTCCTGATCCCCTCAGCGTAAACCCGGCCCCCAGCGTGCTCAATGGCGGTGAAAGCCTCCTAGGCCAAGAGACTCCGGAAGTCCCCGTCCACCACCTGTGCGTAGCCGCGGTAAGCGTCAACGACAGCGTCCTCCACCGTTTTGACATCCAAGTGGGGCAGCAGGTCATTTGCAGCCCCGGCGGTAGCCGGATCCCAATCGAGGCCAAGTGCAGCGTAGCTCGCGGTCAGAACATCACGGATAGGACCGGAGTTCTCCACCACAATCACGGAGCTGAACAGCCAACCGCCGGACACCACCCGCTGGGCTGTACCAATCAGCTTGATGCGATGGGCGGGAAACTCCGCGTCCTCCCCGTGCACGCTGAACTCCCCGGGGCAGTACTCCCCCGGGATCTCCCCGACGGCGGCATGGACGCCGACGCTCCGGAGGGCACCTGCCAGCAACTCACCGAACTCGGCGAAGCGTGCCTTCGCACGGACGATCGCGTCAGGGTGCGGCTCAATATGATCGATCACCAGGGTGCCCTGGTGATAAGCCGCCGCACGTCCACCGGCTTTCCTCACGAGGGGCTCGAAGCCGAGTTCCCGGCAGGCATCCTCGGCGGCGCTGAAGCCGGGCAGGTTCGCGTCGCGCTGACCAAAGGCAACGGTAGGCTGCGGGCGGTACAAGCGCAGGGAGGGTCCCAGTTGCCCGCTGCGGGCCCGCTTCAGCAGCTCCAACGCAAAATCAAGATCCTCTGCAGCGCCGAGGGATTCCTCTTGGCGGTAGACGGTGAGCTTGGAACGCTGAGTGCGACCGCCGTCGGGGTCATTCCGTGCTTCTCTCATCAGCTTTTCCTCAGCGTCAGGATTTGTTCGGCCCTGCCAAAAGGTCCGTTGATGTCATGGAGCACGCTGGACGTCAGGCCGATGCCATCGGCTCCGAAGGAGACTTTGTTGTCCACCCCGAGCCACTCGCCCGAAGGAGCACGGTACATGTGGATTTGCAGATCCACATTGGGGAAGATATAGCTGTTCTCCCCCGGCGGGACCCGTGCGGCGATGCCATTGGCTGTATCGACCAATCCCATGAGGCGGGCAAGATCGCTGCTGTCTTCCTTGTCCGTCAAAGGATGCATGGTCCGGATCCACACCCTGCCTGAACCTGGCCGGTGGCCTTCGGCGATGCGCATTTCGAGGGAACGGATGTAACCCCCGGGCCAGACGCTGGCACCATCCCACAACTTGCATTCGTCCGGCGCGGGCATGGCCTCATCTTCGAACGCCGCCACAGCGCTGGTATCGCTGGTGATCATGCGCCACGCTGCGGCGCGGATGGCCACGCGGCCCCCAGCGGAAAGCTCAGCCTGGATAAGCTCAATGGTTCGTCCCGGCCTCAAGGTCGAGGTGGTCACCTGGAACTCGCCGCCGGGGATCAGCCCGAGGATCTCGTAGCTGATACGCGCCATCCGGACGTCGTCGCGGGGCTCATGCTTCAGGAGGGCGTCAGCCATGATGCCGGAGGCAGGTGCCATGTGTTGTTCGTGCGGATTCCAGGCACCTTGGGCATGAATCGTGGAGCGGTAGCGGCCCTCACCCAACGATTCGTAGTAGAAGTGGCCCTCCGCCAGTTCCGGTAATGAAGTTGTCAACGCGAACCTTTCGCCGATCCAGCAGTAGAACTCAGACCACTGTATCCGCTGATTTGGCAGCCGACCGACGCCGCCGGGCAACCACCACCCACACAATCACGGCGACCACAGCCGTCACCAACAGCCCGGCACCAACCGGCGACGCCGCAGCTACCGCAAGCCACGCCTCAAGTGCAGCGAGTCCAATCGTTGCGTACAGCAACGCCCAAATGACGGAGCCCACCACGGCAGCGGGGAGATAGCGGCGCAACGGCATCCGCGCTGCACCGGCGGCCAGATTAACGGCCGTCTGCAGGCCGATGGTCAGGAAGGACAGCACGACGGCGCAGGGACCCCAACGCTGAATGAGGGCTTGGGCCTGGGCTGCCTTGGGCCGTTGGAGCGACGCCCCGAAGCGGGTGTGTGCGAAGCCGGCAACTGCCCCACGACCCAGCCAGTACGTGACATTGACGCGGATCATGACAATCGCGAAGAGCGCCGCAAGCGCGACGCCAAAGGGCAAGCTCATGATCTGGTCCACGTGACTTAGGCTACCCTAAGCGCTACTGGCTCCTGTGCCAGGTCCCACGGGACAAGTGCTCAGGGGCATCGACCAAGGTCACCACAAGCGCACCTAGGATAAAGTCATGGATCTCCGCGATGCCGCCCAACAGTTGTACACCGCGCTTCCGCGTGAATTCACTGCGGAGCGGACAGCCTTGGCGCGACAAGCAAAGGAGGCAGGCGACAAGGAGCTCGCCAAGGAGATCGGCAGCTTGCCAAAGCCCGCCGCCGGCGCCTGGGCCATCAACATGCTTGCCGTCCACCAACCCGAGGTGATTGACGGCGTCGTGCGTTTTGGCGCTTCCCTCCGTGCAGCACAAGAGGAGGGAGACGCTGAAGCCTTCCGTGAACTTGGCCAGCAGCGCCAAGGCCAACTGACCTTGGCCGTGCACGCGGCAAAGGACCTGGCGAGCGGGCTGGGAGCGCCGCTCAGCGCGGCCGGTGCTGCCGACGTCGAGCAGACGCTTCGGGCGGCAATGGCCGACGCCGGTGCCGCAGCCGCTGTGACGACCGGGCGGCTGGTGCGAGGACTGAGCGGCAGCGGGTTCGAGTCCGTGGACCTGAAAGATGCCGTCGCTGCAACAAACCCCGACGAAATCCCGGGTGTGGGCGAACCGCCAAAAGTGAAGCTGCCTGCCGAAACCAGGCCGGCTCCCCAAGGCAAGAACAAACAAGGGTCACAGGCGAAAGAGAAAGCACCCGCGGAAGCCCCAACATCCCTGGCCGAACGCCGGGCTCAAAAGCGCCAGGCCGCGTTGGAGGAAGCACGCGAGGAGTTTGAGGCAGCGGATCAGGAAGCCAGGGAGGCCGAAGACGCCGCATCCACAGCGTGGAATGTTGTCAAGGAAGTCGCGGGCAGGCGTTCGGATGTCGAGGCCGAGCTCGCCGAGGTCAAGAAGCGTTTGGCTTCCCTCGAAGCTGAACTGATCGGCATCACCCGGGACGCCGAAGCCGCTGAATCGCAGAAGAAGCTGGCAGTCCGCGCCGCCACCCAGGCACGACGCACCGCGGACCAGGCCCGGCGGCGCGTCGAACGGCTGGCGTAGTCACTCTTTCTTCTTTAGTGGCGACTTCTGCAGGTTGTGGGTTGCCGGTCCTTCGAGATACTTGCCGTCGGGTGCGTACCTGGACCCGTGCAGGGGGCAATCCCAGGATTTCTCGGCGTCGTTCCAGCTCAGCAAGCCTCCCAAGTGGGCGCAGCTCGCCGAGACCATACAGACGTTGCCATCAACGGTAGACACAGCTGCCGGCTCACCCTTGTAGAGTCCGACGACGCCGCTCCCCTCCGGTGGGCGGGTCTGGTCCGTGATTTCCGGATTGCTCCTGACCCTGGCTTTGTCCTCAACCATGCGTTTGGCGACGCTGGCATTGAGGCGAACGGCTTCCAATGCGCCCTGGGGCGACGTAACGCGGTGGTGTATGACCTTGGCCCAGTCAGACTGGCCGCCCAGAATGTCCGAAGTAATGGACAACGCGGCAGCAACTCCGTTGCTCATGCCCCACTTGTTGTAGCCAGTTCCGAAGAAGATCCGGCCGTGGCCCCGGGGCATCTTGCCGAAAAAGGGAACGAGGTTGGTTGGCCGATAGTCCTGGGCAGACCACGTATGGGTGACCTCCGCGCCCGGATAATGCTGGTTGGCCCACGCGAGAAGGTCATCCAGGTGCGCCTTGGGCGAGACCGCCCGGCCGCCGGTATGCCCGTAGCCACCTACCAGCAACAACTCACCCTCCGGCGTCGGGTGAGTGCGTTGGGAACGTGTGGGTGGATCAATGCTCAGGTACATTCCGCTCGGTGGCGGGGTTTCACCTGGAAGCCGAAGAGCCGCAGCGTATGACCGGTTGGGTTCGAGCTTGGCGAAATAAAGTCCGCGGTCCAGGATCGGCGTGCCAGTAGCTATGACGACGGTGTCCGCGGTGAAGGCGCCTTTTCGTGTGGATACTTCCACGGGAAGGTCAGAACCCACATTCTGCACCTGGACACCCTCAACAATTATTCCGCCGTGCTCCCGGATATCCCTTGCGAGGGTCTCCAGGACTTCCATGGGGTGGATCTGCGCCTGGTCGTCCAGTTCCAGTGCCTCAACCACCGGAAATGGCAGCCCGGGGTCACGGCTGAAGTGCACGTCCAAGCCGGCGTCCCGTGAAACCGCAGCCTCCTTGCGCAGCCGCTGGCCGCCGTCGTCAGTGGTTGCGAACGTGACTGCCGTTCGGCGCTGAAACGGGACGCCCTGCTCTTCCATGTACCGCATCAGCCATGCCTGCCCAGTGCGATTCGCCTCCACGTAGGCTTGCACCACTTTCAGGGAGTACTGGCCACGCAGGGCCGAGAGTGCCCCTCCTTGCAGGAGGCTTAGTTTGCCCGTGGTGTTGCCGGTGGTAACAGCCCCCAAGGTCCGCGCTTCCAAGACCGCCACACGCTGACCGGATCTGGACAACAACAGAGCCGTCACCATTCCTGTGAGCCCTGCGCCCGCCACGATTGTGTCAAAGTGCTTTTCATCGGGGATTGCATCGGACGTGAAGCTGGATTCCCTGTCCAACCACAGCGATTTCATCGAACAACCTGCCTCTCAATTCCCGGAATTGGCGCCTGGCATGTGTTGATGAAAACGGTAGGCCGGTGACTGCGGCTAATCAAGAGTTCGAGTTGGCGGTGGCGAGTTGCGCCGCCCGGCGGAGCCACGGATCAGTGTCCCGGGACCAGCGCTCCACAACGCGTACGGCGCGTTCCTTCGCCTGTCCTTCAAGCCTGGCGAGCAGGGGTTTGACCACGTCCACCGCCAGAGGACCTGCCAGTTCCTCCATGCCGGCCTGCCTGATGAAGCCCTCAATGCGGGTCAGGTCCGTGTTGACCAGGATCCCCACCTTGGTTTGCAACAGCACAACCGCAGCGAGCCTGCGTTCAAAGACCGGCTCCTCCCACAGTTCCGAACTCAGGGCCGTGATGTCGTCATGGCCCAGAGTCTTGTGCCGCTTCAGGACGTCCCGGACCGTTCCTCTCACTGCACCAACCGATGCCCCGTAGACCTTCATTCCGCCCAGGCGCTCCTGGGCTTCCATGGCCTTCTCCCACGACGATTCACGCTGCAGCGTGAAGTCCACAAATTCACCAGCTTCACTCACGCGTCCATTCTGTCAGTGCCTCCTTCTAGCGTGGTGCCAACAGCAATCGACAGGAGAGATTATGCCTTCGCAAGAGCTCGATACCGAGGCCACAGCGTCATTCCCGGGAGTCCCCGCCGCGACGTCGATGCCCGACTGGTATCCCGCGCTGCTCAACACTGTCGCGCAGGAAGTCCGGACAGGCCGCACGCGCGCACTGGCGGCCGCGAACAGCGAACTGCTCAATTCGTACTGGAGCATCGGCAGGCAACTTGCCGAGCGCGAATCGCAGGAGGGCTGGGGCGCCAAAGTGGTCACCCGATTGTCCGCTGACATCCGAACGCGCTTCCCCGAAGCGAAGGGCTTCTCCCCCAGGAACCTGCGGTACATGAAGAGCTTTGCCCAGGCTTGGCCCGAGTTTCCAATGTTGCAAGCGCCGCTTGCAACATTGCCGTGGTACCACCAGATCGCGCTTTTGGAAAAGCTCGACGACGCCGCCACCCGCCTCTGGTACGCAGCCGCAGCCGCCCAGCATGGTTGGTCGCGCAACGTCCTGACGCATCAGATCGAGACCCGCCTGCACGAGCGTTCAGGGCAAGCCATCACCAATTTCAAGACCACCATGATTGCTGCCGATTCAGACCTCGCCCAGCAGGCCACCAAAGATCCTTACGTCTTTGATTTCCTGGCCATGACTGACCGCCGGAGCGAACGGGAACTGGAGCTGCAACTGGTGCAACACGTGGAGAAGTTTCTGTTGGAGCTGGGTCAAGGCTTCGCCTTTGTTGGTGAACAGGTCCGATTGGAGATCGCCGGCGACGAATTCTTTGCGGACCTGCTCTTCTACCATTTGAAATTGCGCTGCTACATGGTCATTGAGCTGAAGGCCGTGAAGTTCGAACCCGGGTTCCTGGGCCAGTTAGGCATGTACATGGCCGCCGTTGACGATCTCATGGCCCATCCCGATGACAAACCGACGATCGGCCTGCTGCTATGCAAGGAGAAGAACAGCGTGGTTGCCGAGTACGCCCTGCGTGGATTCAACGCCCCGGTGGGCATCGCGGAGTGGCGGACCTCCATTGCCGAGTCCTTGCCCGACGAATTTGTTGCCAGCCTGCCCAGTATCGAGACGTTGGAGGCTGAGCTGGCCAGCCAGGCACGTGATCTGCCGGACTGACCTCAGACGTTGTCCTTGAACCAGGCCAACGTGTCGTTCCAGGCCGCAGAGGCTTGGGCCTCGTTGTAGCGGTCGCTTGTGTCGTTATGGAATGCATGGTCCACGCCCGGGTACACCTTGAGCTGGTGCTTGACCTGCGTCGCGTCCAACGCATCCTTCAACTGCGGCATGGAACCGGTGATGCGCGCGTCTTTTTCAGCGTAGACACCGAAAACGGCAGGCTTTATGGTGGGGACCTTTGCAAGGTCCGGGGCGGGACCGTAGAACGCAGAGGTTGCCTTCAACCCCGGGATCTCGGTCGCTGCCTGCCATGTGATGCCGCCCCCAAAACAGAAGCCGACCATGGCAATGCGGCCCTGTTCCACGAAATCCTGGCCATTCAGATACTCGAATGCTGTCTGGAAGTCGCCAACGTGCCGCTGGGCGCCTGCCTTGGTGAGGGCACCCGGGACAGCGTCCGGATCCATCGATGCGGTGCCGCCCTCCCTGCTGAGGAGGTCCAGCGCCAAAGCTGCATAGCCTTCTTTGGCGAAGCGCCGGGCGACATCTTGGATGTGGGGCGTGAGGCCGCGGTTTTCGTGACAGACCAGGACGGCTGGACCCGGCTTAGCGTTCTCGGGCCTGGCCAAGTAGGCACTGATTTCAGACCCTCCGGAATCGAACTTCACCATGGCTGTTGTCAGGCCCACCGCCCCTTCCGGCACTGTCAGCGGACTCTTGGCATTTGGGACGGCTGTCGTTTTTCCCGATGTTGCTGATGCCGTGGGCGTTGGCATCGGGTCCCCGGTCTTTGGCACCTCGTCCGGTGTACAGCCCACCAAGGTCATTGCCGCCGCGGCCGCGGTCATGCTTCCCATGATGAACGCCACGCGCCTCGTGAATGTCCCATGAGACATGTCGCCCGAGCGGTAATCGTCGTAGAACTCTTCGATCAAGTACTTTTCAAACTTCTCAAGCTGAATCATGGCGTCCTCCCGGAGTTGGGCAGTATCTTCCTCTGCTGGAAAGACGCGGGCAAGGGTGGAAGGGTTCACGTACGGTTTCGATCTGCTGCCAAAGTTCCCGGCGGTAAAAATGTCGGTGGCTACTGACATAGTAAAAACATGAGCCGGAGTCAGCAGTTACAAGCCACCCAAGCGGTCGCTTCGCTGCCTGCACATGCTCATGCAGGCAGCGTCAGCGGTGACCTGATAAATCAGCTGCGTGCCCTTGAGGACATGAAGTCTGCGATCTCAAGTTTGCAAGCGAAAATAGCCGTGGCCTTTGACCTTGCCCAGCGTCAAGAGCGCGCAGAGTCCGGAGTTCCAGCGGCTGAACGAAGCCAAGGTGTGGCAGCACAGATTGCGCTTGCCCGGCGTGAATCTCCAAACAAAGGTTCCCGGCTTCTGGGACTGGCCAAGGCGCTGGTGTCGGAAATGCCACGGACCTTGGCCGCCCTGGAAACCGGGAAACTGAACGAATGGCGGGCCACGCTGCTAGTGAAGGAAACAGCCTGCCTCAGTGCTGAAGATCGTTGCGCCGTTGATGAGGAACTCGCCCCGGACGCGGGCACGTTCGATGGTGCCGGCGACAAGACCATCATCGCCGCCGCAAAAGCAGCGGCCTATCGTCGTGATCCTCGCTCCGTGACGCAACGGGCTGCCCACGCGGCGTCTGAAAGGCACGTGAGCCTGCGTCCGGCGCCAGACACAATGACGATCCTCACAGCGCTACTCCCGGTCGCCCAAGGCGTTGCTGCATACGCCGCGCTCACCCGCCATGCAGACTCAGCACGCTCCGACGGGGACAGCCGGCCCCGGGGACAGGTCATGGCGGACACGCTCGTCGAACGCATCACCGGTTCGCCTGCAGGGTTCTCTGGGATCGACCTTCAACTCGTTATGACCGACCGCACCTTGCTACAAGGGGACAGCGAACCCGCAAGACTTACTGGCTACGGCGTCGTGCCCGCAGAATGGGCCAGGGAGCTCCTAACCAGCGGTGAGAGCAAGATAGATCAAGACGTCAGCATTTGGCTGCGACGAATCTTCACGGCACCAAGCACGGGCGAGCTCCTTGCCACTGACTCGAGGGCACGTTTCTTCCCCACGGGCATGAGACGGTTCATCGAAACCCGCGACCACAGCTGTCGCACCCCGTATTGCGACGCTCCCATCCGCCATTACGACCACATCCTGCCGTGGGCCGAAGGCGGTAAAACCACACTGAATAACGCGGCCGGGCTCTGCGAACAATGCAACCACACCAAGGAAAATCCTGGGTGGAGCGTGAGACCGGAACCCGCAGAGAGACACACGCTAAAAGTGACCACGCCCACTGGGCACAGCTACCGCTCCACCGCGCCTCCATTGCCAGGCTATGAACGAACCGGAGTCGATTGAGGGAATTCGGGCAACTGGCTGGGTCGTACTGGAACTACGACAAAGCCCCTCACGCCAGCACAGCGTCAGGGGCTTTGAAGATGCCAGGAACTGAATCCGTTTAGAACTCCCAGTCCTCATCCTCCGTGTTGACAGCCTTGCCAATCACGTAAGAGGAGCCCGAGCCGGAGAAGAAGTCGTGGTTCTCGTCGGCGTTCGGCGACAGGGCCGAAAGGATGGCCGGGTTCACGTCAGTGACGGAAGCCGGGAACATGGCTTCGTAGCCCAGGTTCATGAGGGCCTTGTTGGCGTTGTAGTGCAGGAACTTCTTGACGTCCTCGGCCAGGCCGACTCCGTCGTAGAGGTCGTGGGTGTACTGGACTTCGTTTTCATACAGCTCGAAGAGCAACTCGAACGTGTAGTCCTTGATTTCCTGCTTGCGGGCCTCGGAAACCTTCTCCAGGCCCTTCTGGAACTTGTAGCCGATGTAGTAACCGTGCACGGCTTCGTCGCGGATGATGAGGCGGATGAGGTCGGCCGTGTTCGTGAGCTTCGCGCGTGAAGACCAGTACATGGGCAGGTAGAAGCCCGAGTAGAACAGGAAACTCTCCAGCAGCGTGGAGGCCACCTTGCGCTTCAGGGGATCGTCGCCCTGGTAGTAGTCCATGACGATCTGCGCCTTCTTTTGCAGGTTCTCGTTTTCGAGCGACCAGCGGAAAGCGTCGTCAATCTCCTTGGTGGAGCACAGCGTGGAGAAGATGGACGAGTAGGACTTGGCGTGCACCGACTCCATGAAGGCGATGTTGGTGTAAACGGCCTCTTCGTGTGGGGTGATCGCGTCCGGAATCAACGAAACGGCGCCGACGGTGCCCTGGATGGTGTCCAGGAGAGTGAGGCCGGTGAAAACGCGCATGGTGAGCTGCTGCTCATCCGGCGTCAGCGTGTGCCACGACTGGACGTCGTTGGACAGCGGCACCTTCTCCGGCAGCCAGAAGTTGTTGACCAGTCGGTTCCAGACTTCCACGTCCTTGTCGTCCTGGATCTTGTTCCAGTTGATTGCTTCGACGTGGCTAAGCAGCTTGACCTTTTCGGTCATTTCATCCCCTTTAGCGTTGGGTTCTTTAAGGTAAGCCTACGACGGCGGGTGGGAACCCGCCGTCGTAATCTTCAGTTTTGAGTGCGGCAACTGCCGCAGGCTATCAACCGATAACGGTTGATCAGAGCATGCAGCTGACGCAGCCCTCCACCTCCGTGCCCTCCAGTGCAAGCTGGCGGAGACGGATGTAGTAAAGGGTCTTGATGCCCTTGCGCCATGCGTAGATCTGCGCCTTGTTGATGTCGCGCGTGGTGGCGGTGTCCTTGAAGAACAGCGTCAGGGACAGGCCTTGGTCCACGTGCTGCGTTGCAGCTGCGTAAGTGTCGATGATCTTCTCGTAGCCGATCTCGTACGCATCCTGGTAGTACTCCAGGTTGTCGTTGGTCAGGTACGGAGCCGGGTAGTAGACGCGGCCAATCTTGCCTTCCTTGCGGATTTCAATCTTGGCGGCCACCGGGTGGATCGATGACGTGGAGTTGTTGATGTAGCTGATGGAACCGGTGGGCGGCACGGCCTGGAGGTTCTGGTTGTAGATACCGTGCTCCATGACGGACGCCTTCAGCTCGCGCCAGTCATCCTGCGTGGGGATGTGGTGGCCGGCGAAGAGCTCGCGGACGCGTTCCGTCTCCGGAACCCATTCCTGCTCCGTGTACTTGTCGAAGAACTCGCCGGAAGCGTAGGTGGACTTCTCGAAACCGCCGAACTTCTGGCCGGTCTCGATGGCCAGACGGTTGGAGGCGCGCAGAGCGTGGAACAGCACCGTGTAGAAGTAAATGTTGGTGAAGTCCAGGCCCTCTTCGGACCCGTAGTGGACATGCTCGCGGGCAAGGTAGCCGTGGAGGTTCATCTGGCCAAGGCCAATCGCATGGCTCTGGGCGTTGCCCTGGGCGATGGACGGCACCGAGTTGATGTAGGACATGTCCGAAACTGCGCTGAGGGCGCGAATGGACGTCTCGATCGAGAGTCCGAAGTCCGGCGAATCCATGGTCTTGGCGATGTTCATGGAACCGAGGTTGCAGGAAATGTCCTTGCCCACGGTCTCGTAGCTGAGGTCTTCCGCGTAGATGGACGGCGATGAAACCTGCAGGATCTCCGAGCACAGGTTGCTCATGGTGATCTTGCCGTCGATCGGGTTGGCCCGGTTCACCGTGTCCTCGAACATGATGTACGGGTAGCCGGACTCGAACTGGATTTCGGCGAGAGTCTGGAAGAACTCACGGGCGCTGATCTTGGTCTTCTTGATCCGGGAATCGTCAACCATCTCGTAGTACTTCTCCGTGACGGAAATGTCGGAGAACGGAACGCCATAGACGCGCTCGACGTCATACGGAGAGAAGAGGTACATGTCCTCGTTCTTCTTGGCGAGCTCGAACGTGATGTCCGGAACGACAACGCCCAAGGAGAGCGTCTTGATGCGGATCTTCTCGTCTGCGTTCTCACGCTTGGTGTCCAGGAAGCGGTGGATGTCCGGGTGGTGTGCGTGCAGGTACACGGCACCTGCACCCTGGCGGGCACCAAGCTGGTTGGCGTAAGAGAAGCTGTCTTCGAGGAGCTTCATCACGGGGATGACACCGGAGGACTGGTTTTCGATCTGCTTGATGGGGGCACCGTGCTCACGGATGTTGGTGAGCGAAAGGGCCACACCGCCACCGCGCTTGGAGAGCTGCAGCGCGGAGTTGATGGCGCGGGCAATCGACTCCATGTTGTCTTCGATACGGAGCAGGAAGCAGGAGACGAGCTCGCCGCGCTGGGCCTTGCCTGCATTCAGGAAGGTGGGGGTTGCTGGCTGGAAGCGGCCGTCGATGATTTCGTCAACAAGGCGGCTCGCAAGTTCTTCGTTGCCGCGGGCAAGGTGCAGGGCAACCATGCAGACGCGGTCTTCGTAGCGCTCAAGGAAGCGCTTGCCATCGAACGTCTTCAGTGTGTAGGACGTGTAGAACTTGAAGGCGCCAAGGAAGGTCTCGAAGCGGAACTTCTTCTTGTAGGCACGGTTGAAGAGCTCACGGATGAAGTTCATCGTGTACTGGTCGAGGGTTTCGCGCTCGTAGTACTGGTTCTTCACCAGGTAGTCGAGCTTCTCTTCCAGGTCGTGGAAGAACACGGTGTTGTTGTTCACGTGCTGCAGGAAGTACTGGTGCGCGGCTTCACGGTCGGCTTCAAACTGGATCTCGCCGTTCGGGCCATACAGGTTCAGCATGGCGTTGAGCTCGTGATAGCCCAGACCCTTATAGGCCTCCGGCAGTGGCTTCTTGGCCGTTTCCACAGCGCCCCCGGTTACTTCTGTTTCTGCGACAGTAGTGTCCAAAACTTTTCCAATCCTTGATTGACCCGATCGACGTCTTCCGGCGTCCCCATGAGTTCAAACCTGTAGAGATGCGGCACGTTGCACTTGGCGGCGATGATGTCTCCCGCTGCGCAATAGTTGTCCGCGAAGTTGGTGTTTCCTGCACCGATAACACCACGGATCAGTTCCCTGTTCCGTGGGTTGTTGAGAAACCTGATGACCTGCTTGGGCACTGAACCTTCGCCGTTCGTCCCGCCGTAAGTCGGCAGGACGAGGACAAAGGGTTCAAGTGCTTGGAGCGGGGCATCGTGCGCATAGAGCGGGATGCGCGCTGCATCCCTGCCCAATTTCCGGACAAAGCGCTTGGTGTTCTCAGATGTCGAGGAAAAGTAGATGAGGTGACTCCTCGTGGTCACAGTGTCCGTGTCACTGCGCACGGATGCCGTTGCCAGCGGTGCCATGGGAGTCACCTCGACTACATAGGAATTCTTGTTTGCTGTTGTGGCGAAGTCCGAAAGGAGACTTAGGCCACGGAGGTAACGGCCTGCGCCAGTTCCTCGATCTTGTCCGGGCGGAATCCAGACCAATGGTCCTGCTCGGTCACGACGACGGGAGCCTGCATGTAACCCAGCGCCTTGAGGCGTTCGAGCGCCTCGGCATCCTGGGAGATGTCGACACTCTGGTAGGCAATGCCCTTCTTGTCGAGTGCCCGGTAGGTTGCGTTGCACTGAACACAGGCCGGCTTCGTGTAAACCGTAACGGTCATGATCCCTGTCCCCTTAGTTGAAGTCTGTCGCTCTTCGTATCTGGCGGGCTCAACCGGAACTGAATACTGAATCCGATACCGGCCCGCAGGCTGCTGTGGCAGCCAACACGCTTATTTAGTCTTGTGCTGGTTTCCCGCTCAATCCGTAAACCGATACTACATGTAGTGCAAGCGCCTCGCCGGGACCCCAAGATGATGTATTACAAGTATGTCATTCAATCCACCGCTCGTCCACAGGGCAGGTGCCTCAAAATGTCCGTAATTCCGCCAAAGTGAGAGATGAAATCCACACCCTGTGGACTACTTAGCCACATTTAATCTCCAGCGTGTCGCCGGGTTCCGGCGTGTCGTGACACTTTGAAAATGTGGCGTGGCGTACACAACGCCGACACCCAGATTTGCTGGTGGTCAAACGCAGAGTACGGTTTCCATGATGCTTCAGAGGAGTCCGCTCCCCTGTGCCGGCAGGAAGAATCGAGCAAAAGGACAGCTGATGGTCAACCTTCTCCATCTCAGGACACTGATGGAGGTCACACGGCTGGGTTCCTTCGCGGCCGCGGCGGCGCAGCTTGGCTATACAGCCTCCGCCGTTTCCCAGCAGATGGCCGCACTGGAACGCGACACCGGCGTGGAACTTTTCCAGCGTTCGGCGAGGAGCGTCATTCCCACCGAGGCGGCCATCACCATGACGCGGCACGCCTCAAAGGTGCTGACCGACGTCGAAGCGCTGATGGCGGCTGCATCAAGGACCAACGATGCGCCAGCCCAGGAATTGCGGCTGGGCATCTTCCCAAGCCTTGCCACGTATGTGCTCCCGGACATTCTGAAGAATGAGCGGTGGAACGGACTCGGAATCGAGCTGCGGGTATCAGTCGCTGAGCCGGCACAGACCATCCAGGGACTGCGCAGTGGTGGAGAATTGGACGTCGCGCTGGTGTACCAGGTGGGCCAGTCCGGATTGGCCTGGCCACATTCCCTGGAGCGGCAATGGATCGGCGACGACGACTTCCGCGTGGTGCTGCCCGCTTCATGGAAAATCCGCGAGGATGCCGAGATTGAGGCCGCGCACCTCTCGGACATGCCATGGATCGTCCACCACCCGGGCACCAGCGACGCCCTGGTGATCGAACGCTTGTTTGCCAGCTGCAACCTGCATCCCCGCGTCGTGGCTTACAGTGACGACTTCCACGCCAGCCTGGAGATGACCGCGGCTGGCCTGGGTGCCTCGCTGGTACCGGAACTGGCGCTGCGCAACAGGCCACCCGGCGTCGTGGTCCTTGACGTCCCGGACATCCGGCTGGCACGAAACGTGTTCGCGCTGCTCATCAATGAAAAGCGCACAGCGCAAGTCCAACTGTTTACGCAGCTCCTGGCTGACACCCTCCGCGGCACCTCCGAAAAGAGCGGTTTGCATCCCCTGAAATCAGCGCCTGTCAAGGGTCCGCAGCGTCGGAGGTGAATTCTTCCCAATTGCTGGAACCGGCCCGATGTTGGGGTTAGATTGATCACATGGGCAAGGTAGCAAGCACACATTTTGGGGAGATCGAGCTCAATCACGGGCGTGAACATTGCTTCGTGACCAAACACGAACTCGGCGGCAATCAGCTTGAGCTGGACCTCAACGTCACGGCGCATGACCATTTCGACGAGGCTGCCATGCACAAGGTGGACTACCGCTTGCGCTTCCTGCCGGAGCTGGTTGACCAGGTCCGGGAGATGATCGCCGATGAGCTGGACCAGGACGGCACCAATCCGCAGCAGTTCCTGCATTTCCATAGTTCCCAGCTCAAGGAAGAGCAGCTCGAATCCGTTTTCGGGGTCAGGGACAAGTCACAGCTCACCAACGACGTCTTCCTGAAAGCCCTCAAACTGGGTCATGTGGCCATCTACCCTGGCCAGCCCGAGCGCTATTTCGTCCTGGACTTCACCCTCGGCTCGCACTTCACGGATGAGCTGCTGGTAGTGGCCGCCGATGAAGACGGCGTGGTGGATGACGAAATCCTTTGGGAGTCGTGAGGGACTGAGTCTTTAAAATGCCCGACGGCGGCCGGTCACCTTTCGGTGACCGGCCGCCGTCGTTGTGGCTGGCTTACTTAGCGGTTTCGAGCAGCGCGGCGCGAACCGTCTGGGTTGCCTTGACCAGGTTGCGCAGGGATTCTTCGGTCTCGGCGTAGCCACGGGTCTTCAGGCCGCAGTCCGGGTTGACCCAGAGCTGGCGCGACGGAACGTGCTTGACGGCGGTGGCCAGGAGTTCGGTGACTTCAGCTTCACCCGGAACACGCGGCGAGTGGATGTCATAAACGCCCGGACCAACGCCACGGCCGAAGCCGTGGGACTCGAGGTCGTGGATGACCTCCATGCGGGAGCGTGCAGCTTCGATGGAGGTCACGTCTGCGTCGAGGCCGTCAATGGCATCGATGATCACACCGAACTCGGAGTAGCAGAGGTGGGTGTGGATCTGGGTGGAGTCGGCAGCACCGGCAGTGGCAAGGCGGAAGGAGTCAACGGACCACTTCAGGTAGTCGGCGTGGTCTGCCTTGCGCAGCGGGAGGAGTTCGCGGAGGGCGGGCTCGTCCACCTGGATGACCTTGATGCCGGCTGCCTCGAGGTCAGCGATTTCGTCGCGGAGTGCCAGGCCAACCTGGTTGGCGGTCTCGCCCAGCGGCTGGTCATCGCGAACGAAGGACCAGGCCAGGATGGTGACCGGACCGGTCAGCATGCCCTTCATCGGCTTGCTGGTCAGCGACTGCGCGTACTCAGCCCAGGCAACCGTGATCGGGGCGCTGCGGGTGACGTCGCCCCAGAGGATGGACGGACGGGTGCAGCGCGATCCGTAGGACTGGACCCAGCCGTGGACCGTCACGTCAAAACCTTCGAGGTTCTCCGCGAAGTACTGGACCATGTCGTTGCGCTCGGGCTCGCCGTGAACCAGGACGTCGTAGCCCAGTTCTTCCTGCAGGTCCACAACACGCTTGATCTCGTCCTTCATGAGCTTCTCGTACTGCTCGTTGGTGAGATCGCCCTTGTTGTTGCGGGCACGTGCCGAGCGGATCTCGGACGTCTGCGGGAACGAACCGATGGTGGTGGTGGGCAGCGGCGGAAGGTGCAGTGCCTCTTCCTGGGCAGCTTCACGAACCGCGTACTCGGAGCGGCTGAAGTCCTCAGCGGTCAGTGCCTGGGTGCGGGCGCGGACGTCGTCTCGGCGAACGCCTTCGGCGGTTGCACGGGAAGCGATCACGGCGGATGCTTCGTCGATGGCAGCCTTGGCCGACGCGGGGTCCGCCAGGTAGGAAGCGAGGGTCTTGACCTCCACGGCCTTCTGGTCGGAGAAGGCGAGCCAGCTGCGCAGCTGCTCAGAGAACGCGGTTTCCTCGGCAACGTCGTGCGGGACGTGCTGGGTGGACGTGGACGTGCTGACGGCCAGCTTGCCGACAGCAGCCTTCAGCTCATCCAGCTTCGCGGCAGATGCGGCGAGGTCGTTGCGCCAGATGTTGTGACCGTCAACCACACCGGCAACCAGGGTCTTGTTGCCCAGGCCTGCGAGGGCAGCTGCAGAGGGAACTCCACCCTTGAACACGTCTACGTGCAGGGCGTCGATGTTGGTGGCAGCAAGCGTACCGAGCTGGCCATCGAGTGAACCGTACGGAGTGGAGACAAGAATCTGCGGACGGTTCGCAGCACCGGTGAGGACCTCGTAAGCGCGGGCAACGGCTGCTTCGATCTCGGCGGCCGGGGTGTCCTGGTCAACAACCAGGGCCGGCTCATCAAGCTGAACCCAGCTTGCGCCGGCCTCGGCGAGTTTCTCAAGCAGCTGCACGTAAACGGGCAGGATGTCCTCGAGGCTGGACAGCGGTGCGAAACCGGCCGGGGCGTCGTCGGATGCCTTGGAGAGCAGCAGGTAGGTGACCGGGCCAACAATGTACGGCCGGGTCTCAATGCCGTTGGCAAGGGCGAAGGTGAACTCGTCAACCTTGGCGGTGGAGGCGAGCGTGAACTCGGTTTCCGGGCCGATTTCCGGAACGAGGTAGTGGTAGTTGGTGTCGAACCACTTGGTCATTTCCAGCGGCTGCTGTTCCTTGTTGCCGCGTGCCAGGGTGAAGTAGCCATCGATGTCCAGCTGGCCCTCAGCGTTGAGGAGCTTGCCGAAGCGGGCAGGTACAGCACCGAGGTGTGCAGTGGTGTCCAGCACCTGGTCGTAGTACGAGAACGTGCCCGGAACAGCGGCAGCTTCGGTGAGGCCGAGTTCCTGCAGGCGCTTGGCGATGGTGAGCTGGATGTCCTTGGCTGCGGCGTCCAGTGCGGCGGCGTCGATCTTGCCGGCCCAGTAGGCTTCGACGGCCTTCTTGAGCTCGCGGCGACGGCCGATGCGCGGGTAGCCGAGCAGGGAGGCTGCCGGGAACGGAGTGGCCGGGGTGTTTTCAGGCATGGAGAAGCTCCTTGATGAAGTAGCTTGAAAAGGTTGGTGTCTTTTGGTGGCCGGCAGGAGGGGCCAGGTGTTTTTAGCTTGCGTATTCCTGGCGGAGTGCCATGGTGCTTACGGGGCCAGCCGGCCGGGATGGCCGCGGCAGCGCCAGCTTGTCCAGCACGTCAAGGGCGTCCGCGTGCTCATTGAAGGTGTACAAGTGAATGCCCGGTGCACCGGCATCCAGTGCTGCATTGGCAAGATCCACGGTGGCAGCGACGCCGATTCGCCGACGCTCTGCTTCAGTGTCCACGGCAGCGAGGCGCTCCATGAGTTCCACGGAAGGTTCGACGCCGGCCAGTTCGCCGAGGCGCTTCAGGCGCCGGAGGCTGGTGAGCGGCATGACACCGGGGATGATCGGGATGGTGACCCCGGCCCGGCGTGCACGGGCAACCAGGTCCGAGTATTCGTTAGCGTGGAAGAAGACCTGCGTGATCGCGAAGTCTGCGCCGGAACGCTGCTTGGCCAGGAGAACTTCGACGTCGTGCCCCACACTTGGCGATTCAGGATGCCTGGTGGGGTATGCGGCCACTCCGACAGCGATCTTGCCGGCACAAAGAAGTGCCGAACGACGCTGCTCCACGCGGCGGATCAGTTCGATCAGATCCTGGGCATACCGGAGTGAGCCACTGGCAGGCCGGCTTCCGTCCTTGGGCAGATCCCCGCGCAGTGCGAGGATGCCACGGACGCCGTGGTCCAGGAGTTCACCAATGATCTCCGCCAATTCAAGCGGTGTGTTGCCCACACACGTCAGGTGGGCCAAGGGCCGGAGCGTGGTCTCGAGCAGGAGGCGGTTGATGAGGTCAACGGCAGTATCCCGGTTGGATCCACTGGCACCGTACGTCACCGAGACGTAGTCCGGCTCGGTGGCTTCGAGTTCACGGATAGTGGTCCACAGGGTTTCTGCGGCCGCCGGGGAGCGAGGGGGAAACAGCTCGTAGGAAAGTGCCACGGGCGCCGTTCCGGCGAGGTTGGGATGTACATCAATAAGGCTTGGTGGCGACATTTGCGTCCTTGGCTGTTCGTCATCGAACGTCACCCAATGGATCCAAGGGAACCATTGATTGCATGATCGATGAATTGAGTTTGGGATACACGAAGAAACTCCAGCAGGACGCAGCCGCAACTGGCACGCCTGGAATGAAGCTTTCCGTGTGCAAATGTCAGGCCCACATGGGGGCACCCACACCCTCCTCACCGCCCTTTCGGGGCGGATCCAACGGAGGATCGCTGACACGTTACCGCGGTAACTTAATTACGACTCTAGGTCGTGGGCATCGAGCCGTTCAACTCTGCCACCGAATTAAGACGCAGTTTTACGATCCATGAAGAAGGATTCGTGAACTTTGTTCGCTGAATGGCTCACCAGGGCTTGTCTACGCCGGACTCATTCCCGGAGCCTCGCAGGTATTCCTCACGTTGCTGCCCTCCTGCCCGCTCCCGTTGGGCCTGTTGCGCGCTCTGTCCCAACTTCTGCAGTTGCTCCTGCTGTTGGTCAGGCGGCGTATCCTTGGCTGGCTTCTCCACCCCGGCCCTTCCGTCGGAGTCCGCAGCTATCTTGGCTTTGAGACGATCGGCCGCTGAGTCCAGGGCCCTCCCCTCTCCGGACGAATTTCCGGGACCCTCCTGCGCACACTGGGCAGGTGAGGAATCGATGAGGTCCAGCGCTTCACGAAACAACGTGGCTGCCGTCTGCTGATTGCCTGCCGACAGGGCAGCATCGCCCAGTTTCTCGACGCTCAACACCAGATTGACCCGCACTTGGCATTCGTCCTCGCCGGCGCCGGCATCCAACGCCGCCTCGAAGTCCTTCCGTGCCGCCGTGAAGTCGCCGGCCAAAACGTGGGCATCCCCGGATGCGAAGAAGGCTTTGTGCAGCTCCACCAGGTTCGCCACGTGCAGCCAGGACGCGGCTCTTGCCGCACCGTCCCGGTCGGCCGTTTCGAAGGCATGTGCGGCGTCCCCGCCCAAGGCACCCACGCTTAGGAGCTTCACCGCCACGGCGAGCGCCAGCAGGGCCGGCGGGGCGGACCACAGCGCAAGGCGGCGTCTCCGGCGTCGAGCATTCTTCATGCCAGTGGCTCCTTGGCCTTCGAGGGCAAGCTCCGCACTTCCCGCAGTGCGATGAGATGACGAACGGGTTCGTGAAGGGCCAGCAGGAATCCGGCGAGCGCCAGGAGCCAGTAAAGTTCCACGCGGCCGGGTCCATCGTCGTTGGTGGGCGTGAGGGCGCCGGGCTGGGCTTTGGCAAGCATGTCGGACGTGGGTTGGTTCCCGGTCCGGTGGACATATGGGACATTGAGTTGGCTTGCGATGTTTTTCAGTTGCCCTTCGTCGATCCTGGACACCGCGTCCTGGCCCGAGCTCTTGTCCTGCACGTACCCGGCTTCGGTGTCCGAGGGGTCTTTCATCCGGCCACCCTGCCCGGTGCCGTAACCCAGCACGGCTCCCCCACTGACGCTGCTCGCATCCACCGGCAGCGGCACTGGTGCCTCGGCGGCCGTGTTCTCGCCGTCCCCGGCGTAGAAGACCAATGCTGGACGTCCTGGGTGCTGCTCCCGGGAGGCCGCGAGCCTGTCCTTGAGCAACGCTCCCGCGCCTGTAATGCTGCTGCCGTTGGCATACCGCGGGTTTTGCGGCTGCAGCGTTGTCATGGCGGTTTGCAGCGCGGTGGCGTCCTGGCTCAACGGCATGCGGACGGTCGCTTTGTTGTCGAACGTGATGAGGGAAAACCTGGCTCCCGCTAGTTCCCTGGCGATCGCCATCACGTCGCTCGTCGCCCCTGACAAGCGGGTGCCTGTGCCGCTGTAATCCTCAGCAGCCATGCTGGTACTGGTATCGACAACAAAGAAGACCTCCACGTCCGCGACCGCGGTCCTCGCTTCACTGCCGGACCACCCCGGTCGCAGTGCGGCAAGGACCAGAAGCACGACGGCGGCGCCCCGGATGGCGGCTGGCCGCACCGACCCTTGGGGTGCAGTGCTGCCGGGTCCCGGCCTGCGGACGATGGCCCACAGGGTGAAGGCTATAACGGCGACGCCCATGGCAGCGAGGAGCGCCCACGGAACAATTGGCAGAAGAGTCACTGGTCCAGCCTCCATCCCAGGATCACCATTCCGGCACCTGCCAGCAGCGCGACCCCAAGAGGCAGCGCCGGGCTATCGCTCACGGCAACCTGGGGCGCGGCCCGGTAGCTGCTGGCTTCGGTCTCCTGCACTTTCTGCACTATCCCGGGCACCGCGTCAGGGCTGTCCAGAGCGAAGTAGCTGCCTCCGGTTCCTTCGGCAACCGCCTTGAGTTGGCCGCCGGGCTGATCAGCTTGATCTCCGTAGTCAAAGTCGCCGGGGTTCAGGGCATACACCTTGACGTTCTTGCTGCGGGCCAGCTCCGCGGCCTGCTGCAGGGTGAAGATGGGGTCCCCGGAGAGGAAGTTGTCGGTGGCCAGCACAACGGACCGCGAGCGCTTGGCGTTGCCGGACGCGGATGTTGACCCTGACCCTGGTTCGACGTCCGGGAAGCTTTGCACGCAGGATGCCAGGCCATCGCCGATCAGGGAGGATCCTCCCCCGTTCCATGTCCCGTCGAAGAAGGATCCTGCCCCGCTGTCCAGGGCCTTCTGAGCTGTGGTGAGCTGTTCGGCGGCGTAGTCGTAGTCGTCTGTCAGCGGGAACAGTTGGACGCTGCTGCTATCGAAGATCACCATGCCGATGCGCTCGCCATCGAATTCCCGGGCGAGTTCCTGGAAAACCTTGGCGATGGCAGCGTCCGTACTGGTCATGGATCCTGAAACATCCAGGCAGAGGATGATGTCCCGGTTCCGGATTTCGGGCTGTTCCGTGGTGCGCTGGACAGGTCTTGCTGCTGCTGTGGCTGTGGCCGCCAGGAATAACGCACCCAAGGCCATGGCGAGGACCAACGTGGCCTTGTACCGCCGCAGCGCCTTTTGGTACTCGGGAAGGTAGGTGAGGCGCTCGCCGTGTGCCACTGGCCTGCCCCTTTGCGGTCGACGCCGGATCAACAGTCGGGCGGCTATCACCAAGGCCAGGGCAGCGAGGGGAAGAATCCACCAGTACGTCAGCTCCATGCCTGTACCACCTGGCGTGCGGTCTTTGCGGAGTCCCGAACGGATTGCATGGCTACGGGCGCGAATTCGCTGGGATAGATCAAAGCGATACCCACGGCGAACTGATCCAGTCCGCTGCGGCGCAATTCCTCCAGTGTCATGGAAGTGGCCGGAAGGCCTGTGGCTGCACCCGCAAATTCCCGCACGAGGAGGCTGAGTCGCTGGTGGGCGTCCCGCCCGGAGAGGCGGCCGGCGTCGGCCTCTCTTTCGAGGGTATTTATTGCTGACAGGCACCTGGCCCGCAGCGTTTCCAGATCGTGTGACTCCCCATGCCCGCTTGCCGGAGTTTTTGGGGTTGCTTTGCGGACGGGCCACAGGATCCATCCGTACCAGCACCCTACGAGCAGCAGCAGCACCAAGCCCAGCCAAAGCCACAGCTGCTGATATTGAAGGGGCGCGTAGAAGCCGGCGTTATCCTGCACGGTTGCTACCCTTGGCGGACTTCGCGCCCGAGCGGTGCTTCTCCAGGAGCGCGAACACCGCCGGGAGGACTTCGGCGGTGGCGCCAACCGTCTGCTCAGCAATGCCGAGCCTGCGGAAGAAGACGCTGCGCTCCTCCCCGCGTTTCCGCATCGCGCTGGCATATGCGGCACGAACAACACTGTTCCCCGCCACGGGCGCAGGGATCCGCTGCCCGTTCCCGACGTCGAAACTGGCCTCCTGCGTGGCCGCCCGATGCCCCGGTTCCTTGGCCAACCCGGCGTCGAGGATAGTGAGCCACAGGACTTCATGCCGGGCCCTCAGTCGCTGGAGCAGCATTTCAGTGTGGGCGTCGGGCCTGAACTCATCGGCGAGAACGGCAATGAGCAGGCGGCCCTTCAAGAACCTCAACGCGTAGTCGAGCTGCTCTGTGATTGCGCTCGCCGGCCCATTCAGGGAAATGCCGGCATCCAGTTCCCGGAGCAGCCGTTCCAGGTGCTCTTCACCGCTCTGGGGCGGGAGGTACCGGGAAGTGAGGGCCGAGCCGTGCAGGAGTCCGACGTCGTCCCCGTGCCTGCAGGCGAGATAGCCCAGCACGCCGGCAGCGTCAACGGCAATGTCTTTCTTGGATTCACCCGAGGCAGCGTGGGCTGCCATGTTCCGCCCTGTGTCCACGAGCAACAGCACCGAGTGACGGCGGACGGCCACATAGCGTTTGACCAGGGGTGATCCGTGGCGGGCAGTGGCTTTCCAATCAATATCCCTGACTTCGTCGCCGGGTACGTACGAGCGCAATTCGTCGAAGTCCAGGCTGCGGCCCTTGAAGACAGAACCGTATTCGCCATCCAACAGGGTGAGGGTCCTGCGGTGGGCGAAGATGAACATCTTCGACTTCACGCGGCGGAGGAGGCTGGGCATGCGGTGTCCGCTACGGCGTCTGCACGGACGCGAGCACTGCATCAATGATGGTTTCCACGGGGATCCCTTCAACCACGGCATCGAACCCGAGCACTATTCTGTGGCGCAGGATCCTGTGGGCCAGTTTCTTGACGTCCTCCGGAATGACGTGATCCCGCCCGCTCAGGAGTGCCAACGCCCTCGCCGCCTGGCTGAAGGCAATGCTCGCCCGCGGACTTGCACCGAACTCGATGAGGTTGGCCAAACGGGGCTCCAGGTATTGGGAGGCATGACGGGTCACATAGGCCAGGCCAACGATGTACCTGATGATGGCAGGATCAACGTAAACCCTCTTGACGAGTTCCTGCACCTGGACAATCGCGTCAAGGGAAGCCGCTGCCGGCGGCTTTTGCACTGCGCTGAACGCCCCGGCATCTATGCGCCTGATGACTTCGGCTTCCTCCGCCGGGCTCGGATAGTCCAGGACGTCCTTGAGCATGAAGCGATCCATCTGTGCTTCCGGAAGGCGGTAGGTTCCCTCCTGCTCAATCGGGTTTTGCGTTGCCAGCACCAGGAAAGGCTCCGGCAGAGGATAGGACTCGCCACCAATGGACGTCTGCCGTTCCTGCATCGCCTCCAGCATGGCGCTCTGCGTTTTGGCGCTGGAACGGTTGATCTCATCAAGCAGCACAATGTTCGCGTGAACGGGTCCCAGCTGGGTGACGAACGTGCCCTTGGCTGCATCAAATATCTGGGTGCCCGCGATGTCGCTGGGCAATAGGTCCGGAGTGCATTGGATCCGGCGAAAATCCGCACTCACTGATTCCGCAAGAGCTTGCGCCGCTGTGGTCTTGGCCAGACCCGGAACGCTTTCCAAAAGGACATGTCCGCCGGTCAGGAGGCCGATCACCAGCGTCTCCTGCAGCCTGGACTGGCCCACCACCTTGGTCTCAAAGCTGCGGATAATGCTGCCGACGAGCTGCTGGGCACGGGCCAAGTCCGGTGCATCGATTCCGGTCGTGGCGGTGTTCTGAAGCACTCGTGGTCCCCTCGCTGGCGTGAATCATTTTGCGGCAGGCAGCCCCCGGCGCCCAGCGCTGGGGCCTGCATGGGTCACTCTATCCAAGCCTCCCCTGAACAAGCTCGCAATGGGGAGCCCTCCCCATGTGCGCTTCTGAGGTCTATCCTTTTGCCATGCCTCAGCTACCAGCCCGCTATGAGCAGTACCTCAACGCCCAAAGCCAGCGCGTCATCGACGCCGTCCGTCCAGTTCTGTTGCAGTCCGCCGCAGACCAAAGGCATGGAGTCCGGATTATCTACAACACAGGCCCCACCGGGCACCAGGCTCATCTGGATGAGTCGATACCCTACGGCGAAATAGTCGAGGACATCGACTAGCCCTTCACCGAGCCGGACAACGCGAAGGAGCTGCCCACGCTCCGGGATACCAGCACGTACAGCAACAGCACCGGCACTGAGTACAGGATGGAAAACGCCGCCAGCTGCCCATAGGCTATGGCGCCATGCTGGCCAAAGAAGCTGAAGATGGACACCGCGGCTGGTTGCTTGGCTGTGGAGAGCAACAGGATGAAGGGGACGAAGAAGTTTCCCCATGCCTGTATGAAAACAAAGATGAATACGACGCCCAGGCCCTGCCTCATAAGAGGCAGCACGATGGTCCGCAAGGCCGCCATGCTTGAGGCACCATCCATCCATGCCGCCTCCTCCAGTTCCAACGGAACGGAGTCCATGAAGTTCTTCATCATCCAGATGGCCATGGGCAGGGTGGTTGTAGCCATGAAGAATATGGTGGCCATCATGGAATCGAGCAATTGGAGCTGGACGAACAATCCATAGACGGGCACCATAATGGCGGTCACGGGCAACGACGTCCCGAAAAGCACCGAGTACATGAACGGCTTGTTGAACCTGGACTGGTAGCGGGACAGCGGATACGCAGCAAGGACTGCTGCCACCAGGTTGACCGCCGCTGTTCCGGCCGAGAGAAGGAAACTGTTGGTCAAGGGCTGGAACAACAATTCCGGCGTGAACACCGCACCAAAATTATCCATCGAAGGCGCCGACGGCACCGCGGTCTGGTAGCCGGCGTGAGGATCGACGGCGGCCAGCAGCAACCACAGCAATGGCGCCAAAAAGCAGAAACCGATCACGGCCAAAGCGATATCTGCCGCAAGCCGCGGCCTGGACATCACGGCTTCTGCTCCCTGAGCAGGCGGACATAGACAGCGCCGAAGACCACTCCCAACACAATCAATACCGAAGCAACGGCCGTGCCATAACCAATATCCCCAAATTTGAAGGCCTCCTGGTAGGCCAACACCGGCAGGGTGGTACTGGCATTGGCTGGGCCGCCCGCCGTCATCACCCAAATGAGCGTGAACACGGCCAACGTCTGCAGCGTAATCAGCATCAGGTTGGTGGCGATGCTGCTCCTGATCAGTGGCAACGTGATGAATGCCAGGCGCTGCCAGCCTTGGGCACCATCCATCAAGGCAGCCTCCGAGACATCCTGTGGCACGTCCGCGAGGGCGGCCCTGTACACAAGCATGGAGAACGCCGTTCCCCGCCACGTGTTCGCCAGGATAATCGCGACAAGTGGGAACGTGTACAGCCAGCCCGGCCCCTGCCCGCCAAAGAAGGCCAGCATCTGATTCAGTGTGCCCTCACGGTTGAAGTACGCATAGGCCGCGAAGGCAGCCACGATCTCCGGGAGTACCCAAGCCGCTACCACCGCCGTTCCAACCCACGAGGAAACTGCCTTACGTGAGCGCGTCATGAGCAGCGCGATAAGTAGGCCGAGCAAATTCTGGCCGAGCACGGCTGAGGCTGCGACGAAAACAACAGTCAGCCATGCCGCCAGCGGAAACGCGTCATCGCTGAACATCCGGACATAGTTCTCCAACCCCACCCACTGTGGATCCCGGGCCGCCCGGCCTGAAAGAGCGGCATTGGTGAACGACGCATAGAAGGACCAAGCCACCGGGGCAAGCAGGAACAACAGGAGCAGGAGAACGGACGGAACAACCGGCAGCAGCCGCAGGTAGCGGCGAATCCTCATTTCCCTGCTGTCATTTCTTTGATGTCATCTCATGCCCATCATCTGTTGAGGACCTTGTCATCGCCAACAACCTTGCGCACCGTGGCGTCATACTCCGCTGCGGCATCTTCAGGGCTTTGCTTTCCAGTGATGACAGACTCGGTGGCTACCTGGACCGCCGTCGAGATCCTCGGGTAATCGGCGGTGGCAGGGCGGTAATGCGTCACCTTCACCAACTCCGACACGTCCTTCACGAACGGATTCGCCGAAAGGTAGCTCGATTCCTTTGCAACATCCGTGCGCACCGCTATCTGGGAGTTGTTAACGTCAAAGGCCAAGGCATTCTTCTTGTTCAGGGCGGTGGTAAGGAACTTGAAGGCAAGCTCAGCGTTCTTGCTCTTGGCACCAACCGCAAGGGTCCACCCACCGGACATGCTGACGCCACCCGGTTCCTGTCCGTTCCGCGTGGGGAACATGGCCACACCCATGTCCTGCTCGTAGCCTGCCCACTCATAGGCCCCGCCCTTTTGCCAGAACGACGGCGTATACGAGCCTTCCACGGTTGCCGCCAGTTTGCCCTCCGGGAACCACTCGCCAAAGACCTTCTTCCAGACATTCGCGTCGAGGGCTTCAGCCGGGCTCACTGCAAGTTTTTCGTCGTAGAGGGTCTTCAGGAAAGCCAGCGAGTCAGTAAAACCCTGGGAGCCCACCACCCACTTCTTTTCCTTTTCGTCGTACAGCGTGCTGTCAGTCCCATAGAGGAGTTCGTAGAAGCTCTGCATGACGGTGCCCTCGCCCGTACCCTTGCCGGCGTACATGTTGAAGGGGATCACGGTTGGGTCCGAAGCTTTGATGGCACGTGCCGTGGACAGGATGTCGTCCCACGTTTTGGGCTGCCACGGAACAGGAATTCCGGCCTTCTGCAGCACTGCCTTGTTGTACCAGATGGCACGCGTGTCAGTGCCGAGAGGCACCGCGTAAATGCCACCGTCGTCGGCCCGGCCTGCAGCTTTGGCCGCTTCATTGAACTGGGACCACTCGTCCCACTTTTCCAGATAGCTGTCCAGCTTGAGGAGGTAACCGGCGTCGACGTCGGAACGTACCTTGAACGTGTCCTCATAGAAGACATCCGGCGCGGTGTCCGGAGAGCGCTGGGCCAGAGCGAGCTTGGTGCCGTAGTCGTCATCGTTGGCTTGGATCGGTTCGAGGTTGACCGTCACCGAAGAGTTGGCCGCCTCGAATTCCTTTTTGGCGTCCTGCATCACGGTATCCAGGACCGTGAAGGAGTCTGATTTCTGGTAGACGATCTTCAGGGTCTTGTTCTCGGCAGTTGGCGGCGTCGAGGAACAAGCGGTTGCAGCGAGAAGAGCGGCTACGACAGGAAGGACGGTGGCAAACCTCATTGGGCGGCGCATTTATGCTCCAATCGAGTCAACGTGGCGGAGTGGTTAGCCCTCCAGCAGGAGCCGTTGGGCGCGTGGTGCCAGCGTGTGCTCCAGGACGAGGCATGCTGCACCAATAGCGCCGACATCCTCACCCACTCCGGAACCCACAACTTCAATACCGTGGATCATGCGGGCCGCACTGTTTTCAGCGATCAGGCCCGGAACACGCTCCAGGAAGTACTTCGACATCCGCCCCCAGAAAGGACCGCCGAAAACAACGCGTTCCACGTCAAGGGTGTTGGTCACCACCGAGACAGCACGGGCCACGAGAGTGGCTGACTTATCAAGGATGGCGATGGCTTTTTCATCGCCGGCATCGGCTTTGTCACACAACAAGGCGTAACGTTCCTGTACCTGCGGGCCATCTGCGTCCTCGCCGTGGCTGTCCAGCACACCGGCCGCCTCGGCCTCAGCCACCAGGACCTGTGGGATACACGAGGACTTCACGCAGCCACGGAGCCCGCAGTCACACTGGGGCCCCATCGGATCAACGATGATATGGCCGATTTCGCCCGCATTACCGGACGTTCCACGGACCACTTCATCATTCAGGACAATGCCGCAACCAATACCAGTGCCCATATACATGAAGACGAAACTGCCGGCACCGCTGGCCCCGCCGGCCCAGGTTTCGGCCACTGCTGCACTCGTTACGTCCTTGTCCACCAGCGTCTCCAGGCCCGTGGCCTCCGTGAGGGCCTCCCGGATACGCACGCGGTTCCATCGGGTCAACAGCGGAGGCTCCACAACGGAACCTTCATCGAGGTCGATCGGCCCCGGGACTGCTACACCGAGGCCCGCGATTTTGGATGCGTCCACGCCCGATTCCTCAATGAGGACCTTGATCTGCTGTGCGATGCTCGTGATCACCGCCGCCGGGTCACCACCGGGAGTAGCCATCCGCGAATGCCTCACGACATCGCCCAGGAGGTCCAGGACAACGAACGTGATGACTGCAGGGTCAAGGTGTACGCCTACCGCATACATGCCCGATGGGTTCAGCCGCAGGATGGTCCGCGGTTTGCCTGGGCCAGTACCCTCTTTGCCTGCTTCCACAATCAAGTGCTGGTCTAGCAGGCGGCGGGAAATATTGGAGATGGTCTGGGGGGACAGTCCAACAATCTGTGCCAGTTCAACACGGCTGAGCCCACCCGAGGACCGCCGGATCGCCTCCAGAATGACCGTCAGATTAAAGTCACCCATGCGGGGTAGATTCGTTCCGCGCCTCGGTGTGGGCTGCCGGATCTCAGTCACTGATTCCCCTAGTCGTTTTCGAAAAAACATCATCGTACTTCGTCTTTGTCTGAATCGTACGATACCCATGCTCACACGGGTATGCGCACACGCAGGCAACGGTGTCAGGGCTTGGTAACGATGACACTAAATTCCCGCCTGGAAGCGCGGGACCGGCTCATCCACGACGACTCCGCGTCACCGTGAACTTCGGGTTCCGGCCCTCCTCCACGGTGGGACCCAGGAGCCGCTCAAGGGTGGGCCGGTATTGCAGGTGGCTGTTGTACACGGTCCAGAGCTCGCCGCCGGGCGCGAGAACGCGGGCGGCCGCTTCGAACATCTTCAGGGCAGCGCCGGCATGCACGCTGGCTCCAAGATGGAAAGGTGGATTCAACAGGACAAGATCCGCGCTGCCTGCATCAAACGTTGACAGGGCGTCGTCGTGGATCACGGAAATCCGGTCTTCCAGTCCGTTGGCAGCCGCCGTGGCTATAGCTGATGCCACAGCCGCCGCCGACTGATCAGTTGCCACCAGGCTCGCCCCCGGCTGGTGCCGTGCAAACATCGTGGCAAGAATGCCGGTCCCACACCCCAGATCCACAACCCGCCGCGCTTCCGGCATCCGGTCCAGGAAGGTCAGGAGGTAACGGGTTCCGATGTCAAGGCGTGCACCGGAAAATGCAGCACCATGAGCACAAACCGTGATCCCCAATTCCGGCAGCTGCTCCACAACAGGGTAGGGAGGCTCACTGGAAACCGGTTGGGGATTGCTGGCCACCAACACCCTGGACTTCTGGCGGGCAAGCTGCGGTTGGACAGATGAGAAATAACGGTCCAGCACTTTGTTCATGCCCAGGGACATGTGCTTGACGCGACCCCCTGCGAGCAGGACCGCATCCGGCGCTGCATAGCGGGCAACGGCGTCGGCGTTTTCCTCCAGCTCCGCCAGCGATTTCGGCAACTGCATGAGCACCAGATTGGCGCCCTCCAAGAGTTCAGCGCCCAATTCGTGAGAACTGAACCGTCCCTGCAGGCCAGCTGCTTCCGCGTTGCGCTGCAGCGCAAGCCTGCCGGTGTAGAGATCTTGGTTAACGCGGACGTGCCCGACGCCGCTCCCCGCCAAAGCGCCCAGCGTCAGGGCACCATACCGGTCGCCGATGACAACAGCCTTGGTTTCCGGATGGATATGCTCCGAGGCCACTTGAAGCAACAGCCTGTCTGTGGCGTCATATGCCTGAAGGTTGTCCGCCTCGACATCGGGGAACCTTCGCAGCCTGCCGAACAACGGCTCCAGTTCCTGTGCAGCCACGATCGCGTTCTCGCTTTCCTTAAATTCGTTCGCTTTAGTGTCTCGACTTCATGCTGCCTTCGGAGGAATGTGGATGATGCAGCATGCCAAGCACCTGTTGCCCCAACGGATGGCGAACCCATACCGTGACGGCGGCAGGCACCGGTCCCGCCCCGCCCACGAGCCAGGCCCCGGGACCGCACTTAACCGGCTCCCTCCCTGAGAGCAAACCATGAGTGTCAATGTTGTCACGCAACTCCAAGTGAAGTCACTTAACTCCCCCGACGAAACGCGCAGTCCGGACAAGACAACGGTTGAGATCGTTACTGTCGGAGACTACACAATCGGCCGGACCACCTTTGAACCCGGCTGGACGTGGGACGACTGCATCAAACCTGTAGTCGGAACAGACTCCTGCCAATTGAGCCATGTCGGCTTCTGCGTTTCCGGCGCCCTTGAGGTAGAAACCAACGACGGTGGACAAATCAGCATTTCCGGCGGTGATTCCTACTCGATCCCACCGGGACACCACGCCCGGGTAGTAGGCGATCAGCCCTTCCAAGGCATCGAATTCCTCAGTGCAGCCGAGTTCGCCGTCCGCCCGGAATAAGAATTCGGGCCGCTAACGCAGGCATCCCGCAAAGGAACCAGAAAGCAAAAGACCCCGCTCACCCGAGCGGGGTCTTTTATCCGAAGTGGAGCTGAGGGGACTCGAACCCCTGACCCCCTGCATGCCATGCAGGTGCGCTACCAGCTGCGCCACAGCCCCGGATCTCGTTGATTTCTGCAGGAAGATTTCCCTTCCCGCCGAAGCAACTCGTCAATACTAACCACAATCCCCCGAGAAGCGAAATCACAGGAGCGTGATGCCCATCACGGGGATCAGCGGGCATTTCTGTCCTGCTGAACCGGTAACCCCGCAGCCGGGGTGCGCTGGATCGCTCCACCGCACCTCCCCCCAAACGGCTGCACGGGAGTCCCATCAGGCCCAAGCCGGCGCGACTCCTCTTGAAGTCTAGAATCACGGGAAGAATAAACCAAACCGTCCAGTCGGTTTTACGGCCTTCAATTTATGCACGATGGTAGCGTTGTGGGGTCCGGCGGCGCGTTTCTTCTGGCCGTCCCACACCGGAACAAGTGAGAGGCTCCCCCACCGCCCATGCAGCAACGTGCGAAAGACACCCGCCTTTCCGTTATTGAAGGCGCCGCCCATGTCTTCGCAGAAGTTGGGTACGGCAATGCAAGCCTGAGTGACATCACCAAGCGTGCCGGAGTCACCAAGGGAGCACTTTACTTCCACTTCACGTCCAAGCGGGAGCTCGCCCTGGCCGTTATCCAGGAGCAGCACGCGCTGGTCCTCGCGGCGGGTGCGGCCATTGTGGCCTCAAGCGTGCCTGCCCTGGAGAAGATCATTGCGCTCTGCAGGATGTTTGGCCGGCAATTACTGGAAGAAGCGATTGTCCAGGGCGGGATCCGCCTTACGTTTGAAGCATCCGCCTTTGATGCCGATATCTCGGGCCCCTACCAGGACTGGATTGACACCGTGGAGAATCTGCTCCGCCAAGCCCAAACCGAGGGTGCAGTCCGGACCACGCTGGATCCCGCCGCCTTTGCCCGCTACCTGGTTGCTTCCTTCACCGGAGTCCAGATGGTTTCCAACGTTCTCACTGCCCGCACGGACGTACTTCGCCGCATTGAGGAGATGTGGGAATTCATGCTGCCGGCCATCGAAGCGGGCGCTGACAGCCAGCAGCTGGGACCCGGCAGCTAGTCGAAACAACACAAAAAAGGTTCTGCCCTTCTTCATCACGAAGAAGGGCAGAACCTCAAGAGTGGAGCTGAGGGGACTCGAACCCCTGACCCCCTGCATGCCATGCAGGTGCGCTACCAGCTGCGCCACAGCCCCATATTCTTGCTGCTTCACGATCAACTCTTCAGTCATCCGCGCCGAAGCAACTCAAATATCTTAGAACAGCGTTTCCGAAAATTCCAAATCGGGCATATTCGGATACCGGCCCATGTTTAGAGCTCTGATTCCCCTGCTGGCGCGGCCTTTGCCGAGGCGTCATCCCCCAGTTCAAGGTCAACTACAGGGCAGTCCTTCCAAAGGCGCTCCAAGGCGTAGAAAACACGGTCCTCGGCGTGCTGGACATGGATGACGATGTCCGCGTAGTCCAAGAGCACCCAGCGGCCTTCGGAACGGCCTTCCCGACGAACCGGGCGAAGGTCCTGCTTCATCAGTTCTTCCTCGATGCCATCAACGATTGCGTTGACCTGGCGTTCTGTGGGCGCAGAGGCAATCAGGAAGACGTCAGTCAGGGCGAGGCGTTCACTGACATCGAGGGCAACGATGTCTTCTGCCAGTTTGTCGGCCGCAGCACGCGCGGCGTGACGGGCGAGGGTGATGGATTGTTCATGTGCAGACACGGGACTCCTTGTTGTGGCCGATGGCCTGTAAATGGCGTTAGCCGGGTTCTAGCGAAATTAACCGCTGGTGATCATGATGATGCCGACGATGAGCGCGACAACACCCAACGCCAGGACGCCGAGCTGCAGCAGCCTGTTGCGCTGGGCCCGGGCCAAGCCGGCCGTGTTGGCGTCCAAAGGGTCAAGCCCATAGGCCGCGCTGGCAGCAATCGGCGGACGCTGCGTTTCTTCAAGCTGTTCGTCGACGGCGACAGGGCGCTTCCGCGCGTTCCTTGCCACAGCCTCGGCACGGGCGAGAACACCCGAACGGCCACGTGTGCCCTTTCCGTTTGCCGGGGCGTTGCCGGTACCAAGGGTTGGACCCGACGACGTCACGAGAGGCACGAATGTGGTGCTGGGGCGCTTCATGACCGGGCGATCAATGCCGGGAATCTTGACGAACTCCAAGGGCGTGACCATGGCAAGGTTGTTGGCAGTGGAGGGGCCCACCGAGGCCGCTGCTGCAGGGACCTTGGCTTCGGCTTGGTTCTGTTCGGCGAGCTTCTGCTTGGCTGCTGCTCGCTTGTTCAGCACCGCAGCGCGCTCGGCAAGGGCAATCTGCTGGGCGAGGACTTCAGGATCGACAGCCAGTGGATCTTGCTCGGCAATGTGCTCAAGCTTGGCGGTTTGATTCTGGACCTGGGCAGCGATCAGTTCACGTACCGCGAGTGCCTGCTCCACAGACATTTCAGATTCTGCGGTACCAGCGCCGGCTGCCGAATCGTCGTCGGAACCCTTGGCGCCCGCATCAGGCGCAGCCTTGGCATCCACGGGTTTAGCGGCTGGCTTGTCGGCTGGTTTATCGGGTGCTTTTCCCGACGGTATAGGGACGACGGGGTTGGCAGAGGTGGCTACTTCTGCCTGGAGTTGCTGCAGGCGAAGCTGGCGACGTGTTGGTGGTCCACCGCCGGAGAGCTGCTCTTCCTTGTCTGCGAGCTCTTTGATGGTACGCAGCGCCGCGCGGTCGCGGGCGCGGATCTGGGAGGACCGCTCCTGCGCGGCGGCACCCACTGCGTCAACAGGCGCGTCCGCAGCACGACGGTTACGACCAGTTACAGCATTCTCCGCTGCGTCCACCACCTGGGGTGGTGTAGCTTCGGCCTGCGGCTCCTGGTTCTCTTCGCGGGCGCGGCGAAGCTCACGCCTGCTGCGGATGGGTCGCTGTTCCTGGCTGCTCATTCAAAACTCATTCAGTACGTGCTTGGTCGTCTGATCCGGATAGTGCGGGGGCCAGCTCCCCTGCCTCTGGCTGCGCGGTCCCAGAGTGCGCGGCGTATAGACCATACTTGGCGATGTACTGCACCACGCCATCGGGCACGAGGTACCAGACGGGATTCCCGGCACCTACGCGTGTTCGGCAATCCGTTGAAGAAATCGCCATAGCTGGAACTTCCAGGAGGCTGACGTCTTCCCTGCCCATGCCGTCCAGTTCGTGGCCAGGGCGCGTTACACCAACGAAGTGCGCCAAAGACCAGAGTTCGTCAACGTCCTTCCAGGACAGAATCTGGGCCAAGGCGTCAGCGCCAGTGATGAAGAACAGATCAGCGTCGGGTCGCTGGGCCCTCAGATCGCGCAGGGTGTCGATGGTGTAAGTGGGTCCTGGGCGGTCAACATCAACCCGGCTCACCGTGAACCTCGGGTTTGACGCCGTGGCGATCACGGTCATCAAATAGCGATGCTCGGGTTTGCTGACCTGCTTGCTGGACTTCTGCCAAGGTTGGCCAGTAGGCACGAAAACGACTTCGTCGAGATCGAACTTGGCGGCAACCTCACTTGCAGCCACAAGGTGGCCGTGATGGATGGGATCAAAAGTTCCACCCATCACGCCCAGCCGGAGCCTGCGCTCCGACTCCCCGCGCGGAGTTGCGGCGATAATGTTAGTGGCCCTGCTTGTGGGTGTGCTTGTTCGGGTGCTGGCGGTGCGGATCCGAGTGCTCTTCTACAGCCTCGTGACGGTTGCCGAGGTTGGTGTAGGAGAGAGCAACGAACATCAAAACCAGCAGGAGAGCAAACATGCTGACTCCGAAGACCCACGGCTCGGCCCAGAGCGGGGCAGGCGCTTCGTGGCCGCCTTCTGTTTGGGCTGCTATGGACGTGGCGATCTGCTGAAACAGCATCTTCTCCCCTAGTTGGTTCTCAAGGATTTTCGACGGCGGGACTCCCCGCCGTTCCGGACTTCTGTTCTATGTTACCGCGTAGCTAGCCGCGGATCTGGCCTTCGCCTTGGACGATCCACTTGGTTGTGGTGAGTTCCGTGAGGCCCATGGGCCCGCGGGCATGCAGCTTTTGGGTGGAAATGCCCACTTCTGCTCCGAGCCCGAGCTCGCCGCCGTCGGTGAAACGGGTGGAAGCGTTGACGATAACGGCGGCCGAGTCGATTTCAGCGATGAATCTTTCGGCGTTGGCCAGGTTGTTCGTCAAGATCGCTTCGGTATGTCCGGTGGTCCACTTGCGAATGTGATTAACGGCATCATCAAGGTTGTCCACCATGGCCACGGCGAGGTCCAGGTCCATGTACTCGGTGGCCCAATCGTCGTCGTCGGCCGGAACGGTTTCAACGTCCTTGCCCAAGGCGGCGGCGATCCGGTCATCCACGTGGAGGGTGACTCCGGCAGAGCGAAGTGCGGCGGCAACGGCAGGCAGCACGGTGGAGCCCGAGTGGACGAGGAGGGTCTCGACGGTGTTGCAAACGCTGGGACGCTGGGTCTTGGCATTCAGGAGAATGTCAACGGCCATCTCTTCGCTTGCTGATTCGTCGATGAAGATATGCACGTTGCCTTCACCTGTTTCAATTACAGGCACGGCAGAGTTGGTCACGACAGTCTGGATAAGGTCCCGTCCTCCGCGGGGAATCAGGACGTCAACGCGGCCACGGGCACGCATGAGCACGTTGGCGCCCTCCCGGCCGTACTGGTCCACGGTCTGAACGGCATCGGCAGGCAGGCCTACCGAATCCAGAGCTTCCCGAAGAATCTGCACCAAGGCCTCGTTGGTGTTCGCAGCTGCCGATCCGCCACGCAGGATGACGGCGTTACCGCTCTTGAGCGCCAGACCGGCAATATCCACTGTGACATTGGGGCGCGCTTCATAAATAGCGGCAACAACACCCATGGGGACATTGACCTGGCGCAAGCGCAAGCCGTTGGGAAGGGTCTGGCCGCGGACTACGTTACCCACGGGATCCGGCAGGCCAGCCAGATTCTCCAAAGCCGCAACCAAGCCATCAATGCGGGCAGGCGTCAGTGTCAGCCTGTCCAGGAGTGCGGCAGACGTACCATTGGCACGGCCTGCGGCGACGTCCTTCGCGTTTGCTTCCAGCACGTGCTTCCGGCGCTCCTGAAGGGCGGTCCCGATGGCACGCAGGGCGCGGTCCTTCCAGGCCCGGTTGGCCTGTCCCATGCGTCGGGCAGCCTTGCGGGAACGGTCTGCAATGGCGTGTACCGCGGTTTGGACGTCTTCCGGTGACAAGGGAACGCCGCCTGCCACAGGGCTCTCCGGCGTCTGGCCGGCGGCACCGGAAACGTCGGAAATCACAGGGGCGTCAGGGGTCAGCGCTTCAGTCATGTTCCAAGTTTAGATGAGCGGACGGCCTGAAGGAGTACGAGGTCGTCAACATGAACAACTTCGCGGTCGTAACCCCGGCCCATCGCCTGCCCGAGCTCCTGTGTGGTGCGGCCAAGCATGCGGGGAAGCTCTTCCGAGGAATAGTTCACCAGGCCACGCGCCACAACGGTCCCGTCCAAGGCCACCATTTCCACGGGGTCACCGGCCTCGAAGTCTCCAGAGACGTTCGATATTCCTGCAGGAAGGAGTGACCTGTGCCGGTCGCGCACGGCTTTCACCGCGCCGTCGTCGAGCATCAGGCGCCCGTGAACCGTTGCCAGATGCGCCAACCACAACAGGCGCACGGGCTTGCGATTGCCGTTCACGGCGAACCACGTTCCCACGTCCTCCCCCGCAAGGGCTGCTGCGGCGTTCGCCGTGGACGTCACCAAGGCGTGGATGCCCGAGCCCGCGGCGATGGACGCAGCCTCCACTTTGGTCATCATGCCGCCGGTGCCCACACCTGCTTTGCCCGCCTTGCCAATGGTCACGTCTTCGAGGTCCTGCGGACCGCGAACCAAGGCGATCCGCTTGGCGCCATGGGAGGGCGGACCGTCGTAGAGGGCATCGACGTCGGAGAGCAACACGAGCGCGTCGGCACGGACCAGGTGGGCCACCAAAGCCGCGAGGCGGTCGTTGTCGCCAAAGCGGATCTCGTGGGTAGCGACGGTGTCGTTCTCATTGACGACGGGAACGACACCAAGATTCAGCAAGCGGTCCAGGGCCCGGAACGCGTTGGTGTGCTGCGTCCTGCGCATGAGGTCGTCAGCCGTCAGCAGGACCTGGCTGACCGTGACGCCATGCGCGCTGAAAGCTTGCGTATAGCGCGCCATCAACAGGCCCTGCCCCACGCTTGCCGCAGCCTGCTGCGTCGCAAGATCCTTCGGGCGCTTGGCCAGCCCCAGCGGAGCAAGGCCAGCTGCAATAGCACCGGAAGAAACGAGGATGATTTCAGCGCCTGCGTTTCGCTTGTCCGCCAGCGCATTAACCAGCGACGTCAGCGATTTCTCGGAGATGCCACCCTTGATACTGGTCAGCGAGGACGAGCCAACTTTGACCACAATCCTCTTGGCAGTGGCCAGGGCTTGGCGCTCAAGAACCTCTTCGTTCGGAATTTCGACGGTCCTAGTCGTCATCACCGGTATCCAGGTTGCCTTCCGTCACAGGCTGGGCACGACGGCGGCTGACGGACTCAGTCCAGATGCCCGCCTTGCGCTCGGCTTCCAGTTCGGCACGGGCAGCAGCCTTGGCTTCGCGGCGCTCAAGCTGTTCATCGCGCTTCTGTGAACGCGTGGGACGGTCGCCGATGTCCGCAACGCGGATGTCGGTACCGCGGGGAGTTGCCAGCAGTTCGGCACCGGCCATCATGGTGGGCTCCCAGTCGAAGACCACGCCATCGTCCTCACCGATGACCACGGTATCGCCAGGCTTGGCACCAACCTTGAAGAGCTCAGTCTCGACGCCAAGCTTGGCCAGGCGATCAGCCAGGTAGCCAATGGCTTCCTCGTTGGTGAAGTCGGTCTGCTTGACCCAGCGCACAGGCTTCTCGCCAAGGACGCGGAACAACGGTTCGAGGTTCTTCTCCTCGCGGCGGATCCGGAATCCGCTCTCGTTGACGGCGCGCGGACGAAGGATAGGCGGGGCAACCTTGGGAGGCGCAGTCTCAACCGCGTCCCGTGCGGCCTTGACGATCTCCGCCATGGCGAAGCCAAGCTGGCGCAGGCCTTCATGGCTGGTTGCCGAGACTTCGAAGACCCGGTAGCCGCGTGCTTCGAGTTCCGGACGAACGAACTCAGCCATGTCCTTGCCGTCAGGAAGGTCCACCTTGTTCAGGACAACAAGCTTGGGACGTTCGTTCAAGGGCACAACCTCGCCGTCGACGCCGGCGTAGCTCATGTCAACGGCGTACTTCTCGAGTTCCGCCTCGATGATGGCCAGGTCGGAGAGGGGATCACGGTCCGATTCCAGGGTTCCGCAGTCCAGGACGTGAACCAGGGCCGCGCAGCGCTCGACGTGGCGCAGGAAGTTGTGGCCAAGGCCCTTGCCCTCGCTGGCCCCTTCGATCAGTCCGGGCACATCGGCGATGGTGAAACGGATGTCGCCGGCCTGGACGACACCAAGGTTGGGAATGAGGGTGGTGAAGGGGTAATCGGCGATCTTGGGCCGGGCAGCTGACATCGCTGCAATGAGGCTGGATTTTCCTGCGGACGGGAATCCGACCAAGGCAATATCGGCGATGGACTTCAGCTCCAGGACGATGTCGCTGGATTCGCCTTCGATGCCAAGCAGCGCAAAGCCGGGCGCACGGCGCTTCTGGGAGGAAAGTGAGGCGTTTCCGAGGCCTCCCTGGCCTCCTGCAGCCGCAACATACTCCGTGCCCTCGCCAACCAGGTCAGCCAGGACTTCGCCGTCCTTGGTCTTTACCACGGTGCCGTCCGGCACGGGAAGGATCAAGGTCTCGCCGTTCTTGCCGCCGCGCCAATCGCCCATGCCAGGGCCACCGTTGGTGGCGTGGCGGTGGGGGGCGTGGTGATAATCCAGCAGGGTGGTGGTCTGCGCGGACACCCGAAGGATGACGTCTCCACCATTGCCACCATTGCCACCATCAGGTCCGCCGAGTGGCTTGAACTTTTCCCGCTTGACAGAGACACAGCCGTGGCCGCCGGTTCCGCCGGATACGTGCAGGACTACCCGGTCTACAAAGCTCGCCACGTGAATCTCCTCTTGCTGTTGCCAGCGCTGTTGCAAAAACCAGAGCGCCATAAGCGCCCTAATCGATTGTAATGCGGTTAAAAGAACGGTGGAGCGGGCCGTTTGGCCCGCTCCACCGGTTCAGAACTTGTTGTTACTCTGCAGCTGCAGCAGCAACGATGTTCACTACGCGACGGCCGCGGCGAGTACCAAACTCAACCGCACCGGCCTCGAGTGCGAACAGGGTGTCGTCGCCACCGCGGCCGACGCCTGCACCGGGGTGGAAGTGGGTTCCACGCTGGCGAACGATGATCTCGCCTGCGGAAACTACCTGGCCACCGAAACGCTTGACGCCGAGGCGCTGTGCGTTGGAGTCACGACCGTTGCGAGTGGAGCTCGCGCCTTTTTTGTGTGCCATGTGAAATGCCTGCCTCTAAATTTCTGGGGAAACTGAAAATCTGAACAGAGTAACGAAAGTTACTTGATGCTCGTGATCTTGATCTTGGTCAGTTCCTGACGGTGACCCTGGCGCTTCTTGTAGCCGGTCTTGTTCTTGAACTTCTGGATGACGATCTTGGGACCGCGAAGGTCCTCAAGGATCTCAGCCGTGACCGTGACCTTGGCCAGGTCCGCGGCAGCGGACGTGACCTTGTCGCCGTCAACCAGGAGCAAGGCGGGCAGCTCAAGCGTGCTGCCGGCTCCACCGGGGACGCGGTTAAGCGTTACGTAGTCTCCAACGGAAACTTTTTCTTGGCGGCCGCCTGCGCGGACAATCGCGTACACCACTTGGGTACTCACTTCTCTCGACGTTTCTTACTAAATTTGCGTGCGGAACCTTGAACCGGAATCAGGCTTGGTTCGCGCTGTGCCTCAACGCCGTGGACTTCAGATCGAAGCCCGCGAGTCATCCCATGAACAATTCCAAGGGGCATAACCCAAGTGTTGGCGTAAGCACCGAAGATCAAGATTACGCTAGTTTGACCTTCAGCTGCAAATGAGGCCGGGTCCGGAGGCTATCGGGTGACTTGCGTCACCAGTTGTAACGGACTCTCCCGGCACCGTGCCCATACAGCCTACAGGATTTGCGCCGGGATACTGCGGTTTGGCCCGCGACGCGCTGGAGCTTTGTGGATTTGTTCCACGCGGCAACCTCGGAAACCCTGCTCAGGCGAAGAGCCTGGGGGCATCAAAGAACGCAGTTTCGTAGCGGCAGGACTGGGCGAAGGCCTCAACCATGGCCTTGCGTTCCTGCACAGAGGCGCCAACTGCCGCAGCATCGGTAATGTCGATCGCCTTCCGGGTTGCGGCAGCAAACTCCTCGTCCGCGTACGTCTTCAACCATGCGGCGTAAGGGTGGTCGCTGGGAGCCCCTGCTTGGACATACGCCCCGTGAAGTTGCTGCCCTACCTCCGCGTACAGCCAGTAGCAGGGCAGGATTGCCGCCAGCAAAACGGCGTAACTGCCCGAAGCCGACGTCGCCAGCAGATGGTCCACGTACGACCTTGTCACGGGTCCGGTCTCTGTCGAAGCCGGACGCGTGCTCAGCCAGTCCCGGTGGAGCTCGGACTCCACTTCAAGGCAGAGTTGCGATGACTTTGCCCAGAAGAGCTGCTCTTCTTCAGTGGGGGCAAGTGCACCTGCGCGCGCCAAAACCCGGGAGTAGCCGTTCAGGTAGATGGCATCCTGGGCGAGGTAATAGTTGAACTGGGGCTCCGGGAGGCGCCCGGACTGCAGGCCTTGGATGAAGCCGAGGCCGTAAATTGCGTCCAATTCCGGTGCAGCTTCGGCCCACAGCCGCGCGGCAAAGTCGCCGGACTTCCCTGCAGGATACAGCGCTGGCTCCATGTGCTGGAAGTGGTGGACCGGCCCGCTGCCCTTGCCTACCTCGAGCCGGTCGGCCGCCGCGAGGGCCTGCAGCAGCCACGGCTTGACCTCGCGGAGTGATGCCTCCCAATCGTCCCTGCGGGCTTGGACCGTGGCCAATGCCGAGGAGAGTGAGCACCCCGTTCCGTGGCTGTTCCTGGTATCCACTCGGGGCCCAGGCACCTCGATGACGTCCTGCCGCAGCAAGCCACTCGTATTGACCAGCGCATCCGGACAGTCGTTTCCTGCCAAATGGCCGCCCTTCACCAAAACCGTCGTTCCACACTCAGCAGCCAGTCGCTTGCCTTGGTCAAGCGCCGTGGCCCAATCCGGGGCTTCGGGCTCACCCAACAACATCGCCAGTTCGGGAAGGTTTGGGGTGATGAGATCCGCCAACGGCAAGAGGCTGCGCAAAGATGCTTCGGCGCTCTCACGCAGAAGACGGTCGCCACTGGTGGCCACCATCACCGGGTCAAGGACCACGACGGCGGGACGCACCTCCTCGAGCCAGTTACGGACTTCGTCGATGACGGCCGCGTCACCCAACATCCCGATCTTGACCGCATCAATGTCAATATCGCTGCTGATCGCGTCCAGTTGCTGACGCAGGAACTCCACAGGCGGAACATGGACTGCGCTGACGCCCAGGGTGTTCTGGGCCGTCAAAGCCGTGATGGCAGCCATGCCATAGCCGCCGTGCGCTGCGATGCTCTTCAGGTCTGCCTGGATTCCGGCGCCGCCAGAAGGATCCGAGCCGGCAATGCTGAGCACCCGCGGATGCGGCCGGGCTGGGACTGCTCCGATACCAGCGGGGTAGACAGGGTAGACAGCGGAATTCGACGATGAAGCCATGGTGGACATCCCTTCGCCGGTGCTAACCGGACAGGTTCAACGGGTCTGGATCTCAGCCAGGCCCAGTGCCCGGCACCCCGTGTCAGTTTCCAAGCGTAGCCCGGAACCCCGTCGGTCCGGGAACCGGACGGCCTCGGGGAATGGATGTGACTGGCAGCAACAAAAAAGTCCCGCAACATCCGCCGTAAACGGATGCTGCGGGACTGTCTCACTGATTCGGGACTGTCTCACTACTTAACGACTGTCACTGCTTTTGCCGTGCTTACAACTCGGAAGCAGGAACTCCGACCCCAAGGATGATGGGCTCGTCCGCTGCCTTCTTTGTGGCAGGCTCTTCCGCTGCCGGCGCCTTGGCTTCATGGGCCGATCCACCTGCGGCGGCAGCAGTTACGTCGTGATGTTCCACGCTGGTTTCGTTTGCCGCACCCTGCGCCCTGCTGGCGCTGCGGTTCCTTCGGCCGCGACGGCCACGCGAACGCGACGAATGATCGTGCTCATCTGTAATGACAGCAGAAGCACTGGCCGCGGAAACGGCGGAGGCAGTCGCAGGTTCGGAAACGGTATCCGTGGCCTCTTCCTCCGCAGCCGGTGCGGCACCGAGGTGCGAGAACGCCTCAGCCAGCAGGTCCAAGCTCATGGCCGGCTTGCCGGCAGGTGGTTCCTCGTGGTGTTCCACAAACGGAAGAGCCACTTCTTCGCCACCGAAGCGCAGAACAGGGGTGGACCGTGCTTCCCGAACCGCTGCTTCGTGACTGGCGGCATCAAGTGCAGCCGGTACCCCGGCATCGCCGGTTGCAGCTTCAGGGGCGGATTCATCGGTGTGACCCTGCTGGCCTGCTGCGCGGGCCAGCTCCTCCGCACGGTGAACCTCGTCGTCGTGCAGGTGGGCAGCATGCGCTGCGGCGGCGATGGTGGCAAGAGCTGCCCTGGTCGCCTCAGCCTTCGCCTGGCGGACAGGGTCCACGGACTCCGTGGCCGCCGGAGCCACGGGGGCGGCGGCGGTGCTGTGGACAGCAGGGGGCACTTCGGCCGTTGCCGGTCCCCCGCCTTTCCCGCGGCGACGCTTGCGATCAGTGCGTGCAGCAGGCTGTTGGGGTTCGGCGTGCGGACGGTGGTGCTCGGCAGCCACAACGTTGGCGCGTCGGTGTTCCACGGGCTCATCATGGGTGACGACACCACGCCCGGCACAGTGCTCGCACTGCTCACCAAACACCTCAAGCAGGCCTGTGCCCATGCGCTTGCGCGTCATCTGCACCAGGCCCAGCGACGTCACTTCGGCCACTTGGTGCTTGGTGCGGTCACGGCCCAGGCATTCCACCAAACGGCGGAGCACCAGGTCACGGTTCGATTCGAGGACCATGTCAATGAAGTCGATGACGATGATGCCACCGATATCACGCAGGCGCAGCTGGCGAACCACTTCCTCGGCCGCTTCGAGGTTGTTCTTGGTGACTGTTTCTTCCAGGTTTCCGCCGCTGCCGGTGAACTTACCCGTGTTAACATCCACCACGGTCATGGCTTCGGTGCGGTCGATGACAAGGGAACCGCCGGACGGCAGGAAAACCTTGCGTTCCAGTGCCTTGTGGATCTGTTCGTCGATCCGCCAGGCAGCAAAAATGTCCTGGTCCTTGGTCCACTTCTCAAGGCGGCCTACCAAATCGGGAGCAACGTAGGTGACGTAAGCCTCGATGGTGTCCCAGGCGTCGTCGCCGGAAACGATCAGCTTGGAGAAATCTTCGTTGAAGACGTCCCGGACAACCTTGATGGTGAGGTCGGGTTCGCCATAGAGCAGTTCCGGAGCCAGCACCTTGGTGGAGGACGCCTGCCCTTCAATGCCTTCCCACTGCGCGCGCAAACGGTTGATGTCGTGCGTCAGCTCTTCCTCGGACGCACCTTCAGCGGCCGTGCGCACAATGACGCCGGCGTTCTCCGGCAAGCGGTCCTTGAGGATGCGCTTGAGGCGGTTGCGTTCGACGTCGGGCAGTTTGCGCGAGATACCGGTCATCGAACCGCCCGGCACGTACACAAGGTAGCGGCCCGGCAAGGAAATCTGGCTGGTGAGGCGGGCGCCCTTATGGCCAACAGGGTCCTTGGTAACCTGCACCAGGACGGAATCACCGGACTTCAACGCATTCTCGATCCGGCGCGGCTGGCCCTCAAGGTTCACTGCGTCCCAATTCACTTCACCGGCATACAACACCGCATTGCGGCCCCGTCCGATGTCAACAAAAGCAGCCTCCATGGAAGGCAGAACATTCTGGACCTTGCCCAGGTACACGTTGCCAATGAGGGAGTCCTGCTGGGTCTTGGACACAAAGTGCTCGGCCAATACGCCATCTTCAAGGACCGCGATCTGGATTCTGTCGTCGCGCTGGCGGACGATCATCTGGCGATCCACGGACTCGCGGCGGGCAAGGAACTCAGCCTCTGTAATCACCTGGCGGCGGCGTCCGGTCTCCCGGGACTCGCGGCGGCGCTGCTTCTTGGCCTCAAGCCTGGTGGAACCCTTAACGCTGGTAACCCGGTTTGACGGGGCCGTCTCAGTGATCGGGCGGGGCGCGCGGACACGGGTCACCGTGTTGGGCGGGTCATCGTCAGAGCCGCCCGTCAGTTCGAGATCCTGGTCACCTCGGCGACGACGCCGACGACGACGCGACGTGACGCCCTCTTCGAGCGCTTCCGCTGCCGGAGCATCTTCGTCATCCTCACTCTCTGCACCGTCTTCGGACTCGGTCTCATCCCGTTCTGTGCCGCGGCGGCCACGGCGGCCGCGGCTCCGGCGACGACGACGGCTGCTGGAATCCTCCAGCTCGTCAGTTGACCCGGTTTCCGGAGTTTCTTCTTCAGCCTCTTCGGCCTTTTCCTCGACGGCCGGACGTGCCACCGTGCTGAGGTCAGGGGCCTGGAAGATCATGGACGTAATGGACACCGGCTCCAGGAACAACGACGTTGAACCGGGGGCGGACTCCTCGGGTGCTTCAGCTTCTTCCTCGGCGGGGACGGTGCCTTCTGCAGAAGTGCCCTCTACAGAAACGCTTTCCACAGAAACGTCCGTCTCTGCAGGAACGGCGCCCGGGGTGGCCGTCGCAGGCTGGGACACGGCGTCCGGCGTCGTGATTTCTTCAGTGGTTTCAGCAACGGCTGCAGGCGTCTCAGCGGCCGTTGCCTCGACGTCCTTGGGCTTGGTAGTCCGACGACGGCGGACCGGCTTTTCAGGGGCAGGTTCGGCATCGGTTTCCGGCTGGGACGCTACTCCGGCCTGATCATCAAAACCCGGGAGGGGCTCGGCCGGCACTGTTGTCTTGCGCGCGCGGCTACGGCGCGCCGGCGCCTTGACAGCTGCTTCGGTCGGTTCGGTACCGGTGGCTTCGCCGGCTGCTTCTTCAACGGCGGGTGTTTCGACCGCTTTGGGCGCAGCCTTGCGCCGTGTCCGGGTGGTCTTCTTGGGCGCTTCCGCAGTTTCCGCGGCAGCTGCCTCGTCATTAACGGCTACAACCTGGTCATTATCCATATGTGGCAACACTCCTGCCCCAGCGACGCCGCCACATCCGGCGCCCAGTGGGGCAATTATTTGTCAAAACCCTCAGGCGTTGACAGAAGTCGGTAGTATTCCTTCCGGTTCGCACCATCATTGGGGTGCGGCAGCCCTGGAAGGCCGGTGGCTTTGCTCTGAAACCCGTTGTTCTGCTGCCACAACCAGGTGCCGTCCATTGTCATGGCGGGCATGCCGAGGATCACGTGATCCAGGCAGGCCCTGCTCATGCTGGCGGTCTTGGGAACAAGTCACCGGACCGGATTCCGAATGTGGATCGGCTTCCGGCCATGTTCATTCTCTCACACCCCTGCACATTCGAAGCGTAGGAGACTGTGTCGCACGGTGGAGAAAGCGCCTGCACAGGCTGGGGACTACGTCCAGCCTCCGGCGTTACAATCCTCACAAGAGCCGTTCCCGGACTGGCCGGGTCATTGTCGAAAAGGATTGCGTCCGCGATGCCAAGCACCGCCAGGGGAAACCTGGCCAATCAAGCCTCCACCCCTGCGGGTGGGAAGACCACGGAGCCAGGATTGCAGCGCGCGGCCCGGCCCGACTATCTGCCTAGGGCCCTGCAGGACAAGCCATTTGCTTGGCTCCTGCTGATCACCGGCGTCATCGGCTGGCTGGCTTCCGGGGCATTGGTCCTTGAGAAGCTGGAGGTACTCAAAGACCCCAACCACATCACGCTCTGCGATGTGAATCCATGGGTTTCCTGTGGAGCCGTGATGCAGACACCGCAAAGTTCCGTTTTCGGGTTCCCCAACATGTTCATCGGGATCGTCGCCTTTGCGGTGATCATCACCACTGCCATGGGACTGCTGGCCGGGGCCAGGTATTCACGCGGCTACTGGCTGGGCCTGCAGGCAGGCGTAACCCTCGGATTCGCTTTTGTTGTGTGGTTGTGGTCTCAGGCCCTGTATGTCATCAACGTGCTGTGCCCGTTCTGCATGGTGGTGTGGGCGGTCATGATCCCCATGTTCGTCTGGGTGACCATCCGCAACATCTCCCACGGAGTCATCAAAGCCCCGCCTGCACTGGCCAAGGTCCTGGGCGACTCCGGATGGATCATTGTGGCACTGCTGTACGTAGCCGTGATCGCCACGATCTTCTTCGCCTTCATCCACGTCTTCGCCGGTACCTCCGGCTACTAAGCCAGATCCGCAAGAAACAGTTAAGGCCAATGTTCATGGCGAACATTGGCCTTAACTGTTATCCCGGCGAGGCGTAGTTAGCCCGCGAACCAGATCTTGATTTCACGCTCGGCGGAGTCAACGGAGTCCGAGCCGTGGACGAGGTTCTGCTGGACTGCCAGGCCCCAATCACGGCCGAAGTCGCCCCGGATGGTGCCCGGTGCCGCAGTAGTGGGGTCAGTGGTGCCCGCCAAGGAGCGGAAACCCTCGATCACGCGGTGGCCTTCAAAGACAGCCGCAATGACCGGGCCGCTGAGCATGAATTCCACCAGTGGCTCGTAGAACGGCTTGCCCACGTGTTCTTCGTAGTGCTGCTCCAGCAGCTCGCGGGTCGCGTTGACCTTCTTCAGCTCAGCCAAGGCGTAGCCCTTGGCTTCGATCCGGGCGAGGATGCTTCCGCTGAGGTTGCGGGCGACGCCGTCGGGCTTGATCAGGACAAGGGTCCGTTCAATGCTCACAGTTGCTCCAATGTGATGGGCGGGTGGGTTTCCCAGCCAGTTTACGGGGTTTTACGGACCTGCCTCGTCACGATGCGTTGCATCCCATTCAGCCTGTTCCCGGTCCCGCTGTGCCACTTCACGGTCGATCCTCATCCCCGTTCGGATTCCGTACCACCAGCAGATGGCGAAAAGGACGCCGACGATGAACATCATGGGTTCGGCGATCCCTGTCAGGATCAGGAGGAGCTGCAGCCCCCAGCCGAGGCCGATTCCCCAGGGCTTGGACAACACGGCACAGGCCAGGACGAGGACTACGCTGAGCGTGATGCCCACGCCCAGGATGATTCCAGGAGCAACTTCGCCACGCTTTAGGCCAAAAACCACCAACGTGCCGAAGAAGGCTACGAAGGCTTCCAGCAACAGCACGGTGGATGCGAACATCACCTTGGTGGACCGGCGCTTTTTAGGCATGCCGGGGCGCCATTCACGCTGCGCCTTGGTCAGCCTTGCCACGGTCAGGCACCTTCCTTTCCAAGCAGGATGCGAGCCTCGGCCACCAGGGTGATGGAGCCGGTGACCAGGACTCCGCCGGAAAGGTCATCATTGGACTCGGCCCGTTCGACGGCCCACTCCAGGGCATCATCAAGTTTCTCGGCGATGTGGACGTTGTCCTCGCCAAAGCCAAGATCGACGGCGAGTTCGGCCAGTTCCGCTGCAGGCACGGCGCGCAGCGAGTTGGACTGGGTGAAGCAGAACTCCTCTGCCAGGTCCCCGAGCTGCTCCTTCAGGGTCTTCAGGATCTCCTCGGCGTCCTTCTCCCGGAGTACTCCCACGACCACCACGAGCTTGCTGAAGCTGAAGGCCTCATGGATGGCCTCCGCAGAGACGCGGATCCCTTCGGGGTTGTGGGCGGCATCCACCACGATGGTGGGTGCTGTCCGCACCACTTCCAGGCGGCCAGGGGACGTCACATTGCCGAAGGCTTCCTTCAGGACATCTATATCGAGCTCTTTTTCTCCGCCACCGAAGAACGCTTCCAATGCCGCTACAGCAACGGCGGCATTCTCTGCCTGGTGGGCACCATGCAGGGGCAGCAGGAGGTCCTCGTAGCGACCTGCCAGGCCTTGGACCGTCAGGACTTGTCCGCCCACCGCTACGCGGCGAGACTCCACGCCAAATTCAACACCCTCGAAGCGGAACGGTACGTCCACCTCGCGGGCTTTTTCCAACAGGACCTGGGCAGCGTCCACCGGTTGGGCAGCGCTCACCAGGAAGCCACCGGGTTTGATGATCCCCGCCTTCTCATAGGCGATGTCCTCGGTGGTGTCGCCCAGGAGATCCGTGTGGTCCAGGGAAATCGGCGTGATGACGGAAACCTGGCCATCGCCCACGTTCGTGGCATCCGTAATGCCGCCCAGGCCAACTTCCATGACGGCCACATCCACAGGCTGGTCAGCGAAAATCGCGAAGCCAAGGATTGTCACGCACTCAAAGTACGTGAGCCGGGGCTGGTTCTCAGCTATGAGCTCGTTGTCCACGATTTCCAGGTACGGCCGGATCTCATCCCAGATCCGAACAAACGTCGCATCTGATACGGGCTCACCATCAATGCTGATGCGCTCGGTGACTTTTGAAAGGTGCGGGCTGGTGTAACGGCCCGTGCTCAACCCGTGGGCACGGAGCCCGGCCTCAATCATGCGGGCCGTGGAGGTCTTGCCGTTGGTTCCCGTGATGTGGATGATCGGGAAAGCTTTATTGGGCTCCCCCAGCACGTCCATTGCCCTGAAAAGCGGCGCCAACCGGGGTTCCATCTTGTTTTCAGGTGCACGGCCAAGAAGTTCGGCGTACACGCTTTCCACTGAGAATTCGTCGGTCATGATTCAGGCCCCTGCCTTTGCTACGGTGACGCGCGGTTCCTCGGCGCTGGAGAGAAGGACTTCCAATTCCAGGGACAACGTCTCAGTCTTGACGAGCTCAGCGTTGGCTTCCAGCGCGTCAATAACGTCCTGCTGCGCCTGGACAGACGTGCGGATGCGGTCGCTCACGTTCAGTCCAGCATCCTTGCGTGCTTGCTGGATGGCACGAACCATGTCCCGGGCGAGTCCTTCCGCAGCAAGTTCGGGAGTGACCTCGGTGTTCAGGACGACGAATCCACCACCGGGGAGCACAGAGACGGCCTTCTGGGCGGCAGCACCGCCGTCGGACGTTTCTCCGACCACAGTCTCCAGGCTGTATTCATGCGGCTCGAGCTCAAGTCCCCCAGCCACCACTACGCCGGAATCGTTCACAGACCAGTCACCGGACTTGGACCCCTTGATGGCCTGCTGCACGTTTTTGCCAAGGCGCGGACCAGCAGCCCGGGCGTTGACCACCAGTTTCTGCTCGATGCCGAATTCCTCCGGCGAAGCCGAAGCAGCGTCCAGCAAGCGTACCGAGCGAAGGTTCAGTTCATCAGCGACGACGGCGGCGAAGCCTTCCAGCGCATCTGCACCAGGTGCCACAACCGTCAGTTCCTGGAGCGGCAGGCGGACCCGCAGGTTAGCGGCCTTGCGCAGGCTTGAACCGGTGGAGCAGATCTGCTGCACGCGGTCCATTGCTTCAACCAGTTGCGGGTTGGACGGGAACAGCGAAGCATCAGGCCAGTCAGCCAGATGCACAGAGCGGCCACCTGTCAGCCCGCGCCAGATCTCCTCGGTCACCAGCGGCAGCAGGGACGCCGAGACCCGGCAAACAGCTTCCAACGCCGTGTACAAGGCATCGAATGCGTCTTCGTTCTCGTCGAAGAAGCGCTGGCGGCTGCGACGAACGTACCAGTTGGTGAGCATGTCCAGGTAGCTGCGGAGTTCATCGCAGGCCCCGGAGATGTCGTAAGAATCCAGGCTTTCGGTCAGGCTGCGGACGAGGTCCCCGGTATTGGCCATCAAATACTGGTCCAAGGTGTCGGAGTAGCCGTCGTAGCGCAGCCTCGCCTCGTACCCAGCGCCGCCGTTGGCAGCGTTCGTGTACAGCGTAAAGAAGCTGTACACGTTCCACAGCGGCAAGATGACCTGACGGACGCCGTCGCGGATGCCCTGCTCGGTGACCACCAGGTTACCGCCGCGAAGGATCGGGCTGGACATCAGGAACCACCGCATGGCGTCGGACCCGTCACGGTCCAGGACCTCGGAAACGTCCGGGTAGTTCCGCAGGCTCTTGGACATTTTTTGGCCGTCGGAGCCCAACACAATGCCATGGCTGATGACGTTACGGAAAGCGGGACGGTCAAACAGCGCCGTGGACAGGATGTGAAGCATATAGAACCAGCCGCGGGTCTGGCCGATGTACTCCACGATGAAGTCCGCAGGGTTGTGGGTGTCGAACCATTCCTCGTTTTGGAACGGGTAGTGCACCTGGCCGTAGGGCATGGAACCGGAGTCGAACCAGACGTCCAGGACGTCTTCGACGCGGCGCATGGTGGATTGCCCCTCAGCCGGCGTACGGGGGTCGTCCGGGTTGGGGCGCGTCAGCTCATCGATGAAGGGCCTGTGCAGGTCCACTTGTCCTTCGTTGTTGACCGGCAGTCGGCCAAAGTCCGCTTCAATGTCAGCCAGCGAGCCGTAAACGTCCGTACGCGGGTACTCAGGATCATCGGACTGCCATACGGGAATCGGCGAACCCCAGTAGCGGTTACGGCTGATGGACCAGTCGCGGGCGTTGTCCAGCCATTTGCCGAACTGGCCATCCTTGACGTTGCCCGGGATCCAGTTGATCTCCTGGTTCAGCTCGGACATGCGGTCCTTGAACTTGGTGACCTCGACGTACCAGGACGATACGGCGCGGTAGATCAGCGGGTTCCGGCAACGCCAGCAGTGCGGGTAACTGTGCTCGTAGCTGGCCTGGCGCACCAGTCGGCCGTCCGCGCGGAGGACCTGGGTGATGGGCTTGTTCGCATCAAAGACCTGCAGTCCCACGATGGAGGCCAGCTCTCCGTGCGCAAACAACGGCAGGAACTTCGCGCCTTCGTCCACGGACAGGACAACGGGGATGCCGGCGTCTTCACAGACCTTCTGGTCATCCTCACCATAGGCCGGCGCCTGGTGCACGATACCCGTACCGTCCGTGGTGGTGACGTAGTCCGCCACCAGGAAGCGCCAGGCGTTTTGGGTGCCGTACTTCTCAGCATCGGCGAAGTCGTTCCACAGCGGCTCGTACTCAAGGCCGGCCAACTCGGCGCCTGTATGCGTTGACACGACGGCGGCAGCTGCGGCCTCTGCGCCACCGGCACCATCTCCGTACCCCAAATCCTTGGCGTAGGTCCCCACAAGGTCAGCGGCCAGAAGGAAGCTGCCCGTGACCGGTGCTTCTGCCGACGCAGCCTTGACGCCATTCGGACCGGCGGGCAGGACAGCGTAAGCGATGCCAGGCCCGACGGCGAGCGCCAGGTTGGTGGGCAGCGTCCAGGGCGTCGTGGTCCAGGCAAGGGCCTGGACGCCTGCGAGCGCCTGTGAGAGTTCGGACGTGCCCGCCTTGATGGGGAAAGTCACCGTGACGGTCTGGTCCTGGCGGTTCTTGTAGACGTCGTCGTCCATGCGGAGTTCGTGGTTGGAGAGCGGGGTCTCGTCCTTCCAGCAGTACGGGAGCACGCGGTACCCGTTGTAGGTGAGGCCCTTCTCATGCAACTGCTTGAACGCCCACAACACTGATTCCATGTACTCGACGTTGAGTGTCTTGTAATCGTTGTCGAAGTCCACCCAGCGGGCCTGGCGGGTGACGTAGGCCTTCCATTCGTTGGCGTACTTCATCACGGAGGCGCGGCAGGCGTCGTTGAATTTGTCGATGCCCATGGCTTCGATCTGGGTCTTGTCTGTCATGCCCAGCTGCTTCATGGCTTCCAATTCAGCGGGGAGGCCGTGGGTGTCCCAGCCGAAGCGGCGTTCCACGCGCTTTCCGCGCTGCGTTTGGTAGCGCCCTACGAGGTCTTTCGCGTAGCCCGTGAGGAGGTGGCCGTAGTGCGGGAGGCCGTTGGCGAAGGGAGGGCCATCGTAGAAGACGAATTCGTTGCTGCCGTCTTTGCCTGCATCACGTTGGTCGATGCTTGCCTGGAAGGTGCCGTCTTCTTCCCAGTACTTGAGGATGCGCTCTTCGATTTCCGGGAACTTCACGGAAGCGGACACGCCCTGCGTGCCTGAAGGAGACGCTGAGGCCTTGGGGTAGTGGGTCATCTCATATCCTGTGATAGCTGGTTGACTGTCAGGATGCGAGGACGGCTTCAGTGTTTGCTGTTGCCGCGGTACCACCTCACTTACCGGGACCATGGCGCCCTTGGTGGGGGCAACGGCCGGTTCCGGCCTCTCATTACTGCTGTGACGGGCTTACCCGTCCGGTTCTACTGGGCCCTGACCGCCGTTTGGATTTCGCCATTGGCGTTCAGGGATGTTCTTCCGGAAGCTCACCGGTGATGGCCGGGTCAACGCTGGTCTCCCAAGTCTAGCGGCAGGAGAGCCCGGTACTCCACTCGCAGGATCATCCTTCGGGTGGACCAGCTGGATGCCCTCGGGTGCATAGACTCGACCCCATGACCAACCCCGCCCTTGTCCTTCCGGCCGCAGGCCCGGTAAAACGCTGGCTGGGTCGCCAGGCATCCCCCGCGTGGTCGGTCCTGGCTCTGCTCTTGGTGTTGCCTGTGGCAGGAATGTCCCTGTTCAGGGCGGTCCCCACGGAGTGGCCGCTGGTGGTGGTTCAACTGTTGTCGTTCACCCCGTGGATGGTCCTGCCCTCAGCGCTGGCGATGGTCCTTGCGTTGGTGGGGCGCCGGCTGTGGGTCATCATCACGACGGCGGCGCTGCTGGCTCTCCAATTGTTCTGGCTGTTTCCGCTGGACACCGGAAGGGCTCAAGCAGTTCCGGCCGGGACCGCGACCGTTTCCCTGAAGGTGATGAGCCTCAACAATGAATACGGTGAGGCTGACGCAAGCGCCATCGTGAAGCTGGTCCGGGAAAACGGTGTCCAACTCTTGACCCTCCAGGAGCATACGCAAGGGCTGGAAGACCGCCTACGCTCCGAAGGCTTGGAGTCAATACTGCCGAACCTTGTCACTGAACCCAACGACGACGCTTCCGGTGGCGCTGTATATTCCGTGTTCCCCCTGCAGCCGGAGGGGCTCCTGCCCGATACACCATTCCGGATGGACGTCACGCGGGTCCTCATCACAGATCCGGGCAGCGTCACAGATCCGGGCAAGGGTTCCAAGGCCACGTTGAACCTCACGAACGTACATGCTCTGCCTCCCGTTGATGAGCGGATCCAGCAGTGGCGCAGCGACCTCGTCCAGGTTGCCCGTCAGGCATCCCGGCCAGGGCATCACCTGCTGATGGGCGACTACAACTCCACCTATGACCACTCCGAGTTCCGTGCGTTGCTTGACCCTGCCCTGGGCGGTGGGCAGGACGGCAAAAAGCTCGTCGACGTCGGAACAGCCTCCGGCGGACGGTTCTCTCCCACTTGGCCGATGGAGGGACCACCCCTTCCGGGAATCGTGATCGACCATATGGTTACTTCGCCCCGGATCGGCAGCAGCGGCTACGCGGTCCACCCGGTTTCCGGTTCTGACCATGCTGCCATTGTGGCAACGCTGGTTATCCCCATCAGCTAGTACGCCAGGTGCTTCAGCTTTCCTTGCGGATGAGCTTGTGGTTGGCCGCCTGTGCCACAGGGCGGATAACGATCTGGTCCAGGTTGATGTGGTGCGGCAGCGAGACTGCGTACTTGACGACGTCGGCCACGTCTTCTGCCGTGAGGGGCTTTTCGACTCCGGCGTAGACCTTGGCGGCTGCGTCCTTGTCGCCCAGCCGGTTAAGGGCAAATTCCTCAGTGTGGACCAGTCCAGGCGCTACCTCAATGACCCGGATGTTGTAACCCACTTCTTCCAGCCTGAGGGCGTTGGTCATCGCGTGTTGGGCAAACTTTGCGGCGTTGTATCCGGCGCCGCCTTCGTAAGCAGCCAGTCCGGCGGTGGATGTCAGGTTGAGGACAGTTCCTTCCCCGTCCTCCCTCAGCATCGGAAGGAATGCCCGGGTGATCTTCATGGTGCCCAGGACGTTGACCTGGTACATCCACTCCCAATCCTCAGTATCGGCGTTCGCGATCGTGTCTGCGCCCCGGGCACCGCCGGCAATGTTGATCAGGGTATCGGCTCCTCCGGCTTTGGAAACGGCCTGCAAAAGGGCTGCGACGTCGTCGTCGCTGGTGATATCGGCCGCAAACGGAATGGCGCCGGTTTCGGCGCCCAGCGCGCCCAACCGTTCGGCCCTGCGGGCAACCGCAAAGACCTTCCAGCCTGTGGAGGCCAACGCCCGCACCGTGGCCTCGCCGATGCCCGTGCTCGCGCCGGTTACTACTGCCGTCTTGTTCTGAACTGGATGAGCCGTCTGTGCTGCCAAAGTCATGGCACCACACTATCCGCAGGCCTCAAGCATCTGCTCGGCCGAGCAGGAAGTCGCGTAACACCACGGCATGGTTGACCTGCGGATCCCGTGCGGCATTAAGCAGGGTGACCCGCGGACTCGACGCCGCCAATTCCAGAAAGGTTTGAACTGCCGCATTGCCGTCCAACTCAGCCTCGTACTGCTGCCGGAATTCGGCGAATCGTTCCTGCATGTGGGCAAACCCGGTCCGCAACGGCGGCGATGGCGCAACTTCCTTGAGTCAAAGTTCCAAGTGTGCCTTGTCCTTGGACACCCCGCGCGGCCAGAGACGGTCCACAAAAACCCGGAAGCCGTCGTCGTCAGCGGGTTCATCGTAGATGCGTTTGAGGACGAAAACGCCTTGATGGCCAGCCATGACCACATGCTACGGCAAGGCGCCGCCCTGGGCCATGAAACAATTGACGCATGGCTGAATCAACGCAGGGTACAGACACGCCCGCCACCGCCCCCATCAACGTTCCCGACAAGCCGGCCCTTGAAGGCCTGGAGGCCACGCTGACGCAGCGTTGGCTGAACGAAGGAACCTACAAGTTCAATCCGGACACCACCCGGGAGCAGGTCTACTCGATCGACACTCCCCCGCCGACCGCCTCGGGCTCCCTGCACGTGGGGCACATGTTCTCGTTCACCCAGACAGACGTCCAGGCCCGCTACATGCGCATGACCGGAAAGAACGTCTTCTACCCCATGGGTTGGGACGACAACGGCCTGCCCACCGAGCGTCGCGTCCAGAACTACTACGGTGTGCGCTGCGATCCCGCCATCCCCTACAACGCCGATTACCGTCCCCCCGCACAGCCGGCCAAGAACCAGCGCGATTTCGATGTCGTTTCCCGGCAGAACTTCATCGAGCTGTGCGAGGAACTCGCTGTCGAGGACGAGAAAGTCTTCGAGAACCTCTTCCAGACCCTCGGTTTGTCCGTGGACTGGGACCTGACCTACCGCACCATCGACGACACCTCCCGTGCAGTATCCCAGCGGGCCTTCCTCGCCAACCTCTCAGCCGGCGACGCTTACATGGCCGAGGCGCCCACGCTCTGGGATGTTACCTTCCGCACCGCCGTTGCCCAGGCTGAGCTGGAGGACCGCGAGGTTGCCGGCGCCTACTACCGCTACCCGTTCTTCACTGAAGACGGCGAAAAGATTTTCATCGAAACCACGCGCCCGGAGCTTCTTGCCGCGTGCGCGGCGCTGGTGGCAAACCCCGACGACGAACGGTACAAGCCGCTCTTCGGCAAAACAGTGAAATCCCCGCTGTTTGACGTCGAGCTTGAAGTCAAGGCCCACCCGCTCGCCAAGGCGGACAAGGGTTCCGGCATCGCCATGGTGTGCACGTTTGGTGACCTGACCGACGTCACCTGGTGGCGTGAACTGCAGCTGCCCACACGCGCCATCATGGGCCGCGACGGCCGCATCATCGCCGAGACCCCGGAATGGATCACCACCGACGCCGGCAAGGAAGCCTACGCTGCGATCGCCGGCAAAACGGCGTTCTCTGCCAAAGAAGCAGTCGTAGAGCTCCTCACTGCAGCAGGCCTGCTGGACGGCGAACCGAAGAAGATCACGCACCCGGTGAACTTCTTCGAAAAGGGCGACAAGCCCCTGGAGGTAGTGACCTCACGCCAGTGGTACATCCGCAACGGCGGGCGCGACGAAGAACGCCGCGAACGCTTGATCGGCCGCGGGCAGGAAATCAACTTCCACCCCTCCTTCATGCGCTCCCGCTACGAGAACTGGATTGCGGGCCTGAACGGCGACTGGCTCGTATCGCGCCAGCGCTTCTTCGGCGTGCCCATTCCCGTCTGGTACCCGCTGGATGCCCAGGGCAACCCGGACTACGACCACCCCATCCTGCCCTCGGATGACATGCTCCCCGTGGATCCCGCCGCAGATGCAGCCCCGGGCTTCGAGGAAGCCCAGCGCGATCAGGCCAACGGCTTCACAGGTGACGCCGACGTCCTGGACACCTGGGCCACGTCCTCCCTTACCCCGCAGATCGTGGGTGGCTGGAGCCGTGACGAGGAACTGTTCTCCAAGGTCTACCCCTTCGACCTCCGCCCCCAGGGTCACGACATCATCCGCACGTGGCTGTTCTCCTCCGCTGTCCGCGCCGACGCCCTGCAGAAGAGCGCGCCCTGGAAGCACGCAGCTATCTCCGGGTGGATCCTTGACCCGGACCGCAAAAAGATGTCCAAGTCCAAGGGCAACGTGGTAGTCCCCACCGACGTCCTGAACGAGTTCGGCTCGGACGCTGTCCGCTACTGGGCAGCCTCGGCCAAGCTCGGCGCAGACACGGCCTACGAGATCGCGCAGATGAAGATCGGCCGTCGGTTGGCCATCAAGCTGCTCAACGCCTCCAAGTTCGTATTGAACCTTGGGGCAACCGAAAACTCCGTGGTGTCCAGCGATCTCTCCGTGCTGACCAATCCGCTGGACCGGGCACTGCTCGCTCAATTGTCGGACGTTGTTGCCCAGTCCACCAAGGCCTTCGAAAACTACGACTACGCCCGGGCACTGCAGATCACCGAGTCATTCTTCTGGCAGTTCACTGACGACTACGTCGAGCTGATCAAGGACCGCGCCTACGGTGCGGCCGGGGAGTCGGAGCAAGCATCCGTGCTGGCGGCGCTGGCCACCACACTGGACTCCTTGCTGCGCCTTTTCGCACCGTTCCTGCCCTTCGCGACCGAAGAGGTGTGGAGCTGGTGGCGCACCGGCTCGGTTCACCGCGCCCACTGGCCGGCCGCACTGGAAATCGCCGACGGCGACACCACGATGCTTGGCACTGTTGGCGTAGCACTCAGTGGCATCCGCAAGGCCAAGTCCGAGGCCAAAGTGAAGCAGCGCACCGCAGTGCTCTCGGCATCCATAACGGCCAATGAAATGCTTGTTGCGCAGCTCAAGGCCGGACTCGGGGACCTGAAGGCAGCCGCGAACGCCCAGGAGATTGCGCTTCAGTCCGGCGAGGGTGAGCTGACCGTCAGCGACGTCGTCCTGGAACCTGCAGAGGACACGCCAGCCGGCTAGCAGTTCAGGCCCGTTTTTGGGCAGCCCGTTTTTGGGCAAAGGGGAAGCCCCATCAGCGTTTTGCCGTTGGTGGGGCTTCGACTTTTCGGCTGTCTGGTGACGGCTTGACAGTCTGGCGGAATCCTCGGAATTTCAGGTCTTACTACCTCGTCACTGGTAGCTTGCTTCCAACTTTGCCAAAGGCTGCGTTGGTTGCATATCACTGAATCTTTGGTTTCCGTGTCCCGCTTCTTTCGAAGTGGGTAAGAACCATTGTGGTCCCGCCGGGGAGCATGCACAAGGGGCTCGGCATAACTACAATCGTGTAGTTCTACCGGGCCCCTTCGCTTAGCTTTTCCTGCGGCCGGGGCAAAGCTATGGCAGAGTATGGTCATGCCGGAACTTCCCGAAGTGCACGGCCTGTGCACGTATCTGGACACCCAGCTCCACGGAGCTGTACTGAACAGCGTCCGCATTAACTCCATCGCCGCCCTGAAAACCGCTGATCCGCCTTACAGCGCACTTGAGGGCCGCACCATCCAGGGCACGCAGCGCTTCGGCAAGTTCATTAGCCTCGATGCTGACGGCCTGCTTTTCGTCTTCCACCTGGCAAAGGCCGGCTGGGTCCGCTACACGGAGCATCCCTCATCAGCGGGCCTCCGCATGGGCAAGAGCAACATAGCGGCCAGGCTACTGCTGCACCGGGAGGACGACGATGCCCACATCGGCCTTGACCTGACAGAAGCCGGCACCAAGAAAAGCCTGGCCATCTACGTGGTCCGGGATCCCTTGGATGTTCCCGGAATCGCAACCCTGGGCCCCGAGCCGCTCAGCCCCGACTTCGACGAAGGTGCATTGGCGGCCATCCTTAGGTCAAGCTCGCAACAGATCAAGGGACTTCTCCGCAGCCAAAGTGTTATCGCAGGGATCGGCAACGCCTACAGCGATGAGATTCTGCACGCTGCCAAAATCTCTCCCTTTGCCATCGCCAAGACGCTCGATGGCGAAACAGTACAGCGGCTCTACGATGCCATGCAGGAAGTCCTGGTGGGTGCCGTCAACGCGGCAGCTGGAAAGCCTTCCAGCGAGCTGAAGGACACCAAGCGAAGCAATTTCAGGGTGCATGCCAGGACCGGGCTGCCGTGCCCTGTTTGCGGAGATACTGTGCGTGAGGTGTCCTTCGCGGACACCTCACTTCAGTACTGTGCTACCTGCCAAACCCATGGAAAGATCCTCGCGGACCGGCGCACATCACGCTTCCTGAAGTAGGGCGCTGAGCCGCCGGGCTGGTTGGACAAGTTCCCTGGTTGAACTCAGGGCTTCCTAGTTGAACTCAGGGCTTTCCGTGCGGCTGCGCTTGAGTTCGAAGAAGTGCGGGTACCCGGCAAGGGTTACCGTGGCGTCCCAAAGCTGTCCAGCCTCTTCGCCCCTCGGAATCCGGGTGAGTACCGGGCCGAAGAAGGCCGTGCCATTTACGGCGACCACGGGTGTTCCGACATCCTGGCCTACCAGGGAGATACCGGCCTCGTGACTGGCTCGCAGCTTGACGTCGAACTCCTCTGAGTCCGCGAAGCGTGCCAGCTCAGCAGGAAGGCCTACCTCTGCCAGCGCTTTCTGGATCACGGAAGTACGGTCCTTGTTGCCTTCATGGTGGATCTGCTCCCCCATGGCGTCGTACAACGGCTTGATGTACCTGCTGCCATGGAGCTCCCGGGCAGCAATGATCACGCGGACAGGACCCCAGCTGTCGTCCATCATTGCCCTGTAATCGCCGGGAAGGTCACGGCCCTCATTCAGGACGGACAAGCTCATGACGTGCCATTCGGTCTCAATACCCCGCACTTGTTCCACCTCGCCGATCCAGCGCGATGTGATCCACGCGAAGGGACAAACGGGATCGAACCAGAAATCCGCTTTGTTGACGGACTGCTCAGGCAAATTCTGTTCGGGCACAGGAAACTCCTCGACAAGAGTGAAAACGGGCGTGGGGCGACGCAGAATAAGTGAAACCGCCGCTTATTAGGCCAACGGGTGGCTAGGCCGACTTATTCCGGCGCTTCGCTACGACGTCATGGCCAATCATGGTCGGCTGGGCCTTGTTGTCCACGACGTCAGCGGTGATGACCACAGTTGCGATGTCATCCCTGCTCGGGAGATCAAACATGACTGGCAGCAACACTTCTTCCATGATGGCCCGCAGGCCACGGGCGCCCGTGCCGCGCTCAAGAGCTTGGTCAGCGATGGCATCCAGCGCGTCGTCGTCGAATTGCAGCTCCACACCATCCAACTGGAACATCTTCTGGTATTGCTTCACCAAAGCGTTCTTGGGCGTGGAAAGGATCTGGATCAACGCAGCACGGTCAAGATTCGAGACCGTAGTGATCACCGGCAGGCGGCCGATGAACTCCGGAATGAGTCCGAACTTCAGCAGGTCTTCGGGCATGACTTCGCCATAGGTGTCCACGTTGTCCCGGACCTCGTTGAGCGGCGCTCCAAAGCCGATGCCCTTGCGCCCGGACCGGGAACCGATGATGTCCTCGAGACCGGCAAATGCGCCTGCCACGATGAAGAGCACATTCGTGGTGTCGATCTGGATGAATTCCTGGTGCGGATGCTTACGTCCGCCCTGTGGCGGCACGGAGGCAACTGTGCCTTCGAGGATCTTCAGCAGGGCCTGCTGGACTCCTTCGCCCGAGACGTCCCGGGTAATCGAGGGGTTCTCACTCTTGCGGGAGATTTTGTCGATCTCGTCAATGTAGATAATGCCTTGTTCGGCTTTCTTGACGTCGTAATCGGCGGCCTGGATGAGCTTGAGCAGGATGTTCTCGACATCCTCGCCGACGTAGCCTGCCTCCGTGAGCGCCGTGGCATCGGCTACAGCGAACGGAACATTTAGCCTGCGCGCGAGCGTTTGCGCCAAGTACGTCTTGCCACAGCCGGTTGGGCCAATCAGCAGAATGTTGGACTTGGCGATCTCCACATCCTCGTGATGCGGGCCCTCACCAAGGCTGCCCGCCTTGGGAGCATGACCGGCCTGGATGCGCTTGTAGTGGTTGTAGACGGCAACCGCCAATGACCGCTTGGCAGGTTCCTGGCCGATGACGTATTCCTGCAGGAAATCGAAGATCTCCCTGGGCTTGGGGAGTTCAAAGCTGCCCAGGTCCGAAACTTCCGCAAGTTCTTCTTCGATGATCTCGTTGCAAAGCTCGATGCACTCATCGCAGATGTAGACACCGGGCCCGGCAATCAGCTTCCGTACCTGCTTCTGGCTCTTTCCGCAAAAAGAACACTTCAGCAGATCCGTGCTCTCGCCAATCCGAGCCATGTGGGAATCCCTTCGTTACATGCGGGTGATGCGGCACCGTGCCGTACTCAAGTGTGCGGCCTGGCCGGGGTTGGCACCACCGTGACACCATCCACTCTAGGTCACAATGGGCTGCTTGGGTGGAAACAGAACGCCGGTGCGGTTCATATTTCGCGAACCGCACCGGCGTCGATTTCCGTATGCTACCTGGCAATTGCCTGGGGCTTGATCTTGCGGGAGTCCAGCACCTGATCGATCAGGCCATAGTTCATGGCCTCGGCCGCGGTGAGGATCTTATCGCGCTCGATATCGTTGTTGACCTGCTCGGACGTGCGGCCGGAGTGGTGTGCCAGCGTGTCCTCAAGCCATGTACGCATGCGCATGACTTCAGCAGCCTGGATCTCGAGATCGGATGCCTGGCCGCCCTGGCCGCCGGACAATGCCGGCTGGTGGATCAGCACGCGTGCGTTCGGCAGCGCCAGTCGCTTGCCGGGAGTTCCCGCCGCAAGCAGGACAGCAGCCGCGCTGGCTGCCTGGCCCAGGCACACCGTCTGGATCTCCGGACGAATGTACTGCATGGTGTCGTAGATCGCCGTCATGGCCGTGAAGGAGCCACCTGGCGAGTTGATGTACAGCGTGATGTCGCGGTCCGGATCCGTCGACTCAAGGACCAGCAGCTGGGCCATGATGTCATCGGCAGAAGCGTCGTCAACCTGGACACCGAGGAAGATGATGCGGTCCTCGAACAGCTTGGTGTACGGGTCCTGGCGCTTGAAGCCGTACGGTGTGCGCTCTTCGAACTGGGGCAGGACGTAGCGGCTGGTTGGGAGATTACCGGCAGACCATCCGAAGTTGTAGTTCATGTCAATACTCCTGGGGTTTCAGTGGTTCTTGGTGCCGGTTAGTTTTCGGAGCCTGGCTCGGAGTTCGACTGGTTGGCCGTTCCACCGCCACCAGCTACCGAGCCTGCGTGAGCCGAGATCTTGTCGAAGAAGCCGTACTCCAAGGCCTCGGTGGCCGTGAACCATTTGTCGCGGTCATTGTCCTTGAGGATGGTCTCCACAGTCTGGCCTGTCTGTTCAGCGGTGAGTTCCGCCATGACCTTCTTCATGTGCAGGATCAGCTCGGCCTGGATTTTGATATCCGAGGCAGTGCCACCGATTCCACCGGAAGGCTGGTGCATGAGGATACGGGCGTTCGGGGTGGCGTAACGCTTTCCCTTGGTCCCGGAGGAGAGCAGGAACTGGCCCATGGAGGCAGCCAGGCCGGTGGCAACAGTGACAACATCGTTGGGGATGAACTGCATGGTGTCGTAGATGGCCATGCCAGCCGTCACGGAGCCACCTGGTGAGTTGATGTAAAGGTAGATGTCCTTCTCGGGGTCTTCAGCCGAGAGGAGGAGCAGCTGGGAGCAGATGGCGTTGGCGTTCTCGTCACGGACTTCAGAGCCAAGCCAGATGATGCGCTCTTTCAGCAGGCGGTTGTAGATGTAGTTGTCCTGGGCGGCGGGATCGACAGTTGCCATCCGGGGAGCCTCTGATTGCTGTGACATAAGTACTTACCTCTCGCTGGTGCCAGTGACCTCACTGAACTTCACTACTTGGACACTAACCGTTTTCAGGGACGATTTGTTCGCCGGAATCGCGCTGTTCGCTGACGGCGCACGATTGGAGCGGGCCCGCAGATCCAGCACGATGATTGTATGCGGGCTTGTCCGTTCAGGGCTTAAAACAAACCGACCCCGGATCTGCTGATCCGGGGTCGGTTGATGCTTTTTTACTAGAACTTCACAGCTGCGGGGTCATCGCTGGCAACAACATCCGCTTCCTCGCCGGCTTCGGCGGTCGCTGCCTCATCAGCAGCAACTTCGCCGGCAGGGCGGACGAAATCGCTCAGGTCAACCTTGTTGCCTTCAGAGTCGACCACCTCGGCCTGGCCCAGCACAACAGCCAATGCCTTGCGGCGGCGGACCTCGGAAACCATCATGGGGACCTGGCCGCTCTGATCGATGATCTGGGCGAACTGGTTGGGATCCATGCCGTACTGGCTTGCGGTGCTGACGATGTAGTCGATCAGCTCGTTCTGGCTGACGTCAACCTCTTCCTTGTCCGCAATGGCGTCAAGGATGACCTCGTTCTGGAAGGCGCGCTCCGTGTTTGCCTTGACCTCGGCGCGGTGCTCCTCGGTGTCGTGGTCACCTTCGCCGTGGGCGTTCTCCGGGTTGAAGTGAGCTTCAATCTGCTCTTCGACAACCGAAGCCGGAACGGGGACCTCGACGAGCTCTACAAGCTTGTCCAGAACCTTGTCGCGGGCCTCAACACCCTGTCCGACAACCTTTGAATCGGCAGCCTGCTTGGCGAGGTCCTCGCGGAGCTCAGCAAGGGTGTCGAATTCCGAGGCCAGCTGTGCGAAGTCGTCGTTGGCTTCAGGAAGCTCGCGCTCCTTGACGGCCTTGACAACAACCTTGACCTGGGCTGCCTCGCCGGCGTGGTCGCCGCCAACGAGCGTGGTGTCGAAGATTGCTTCTTCGTCTGCGGACAGGCCGGTCACGGCCTCGTCCAGGCCCTCAAGCATGGTGCCGGCACCAACCTGGTAGGACAGGCCGGAGGCCGAGTCGATTTCTTCGCCATCGATCGTGGCGGTGATGTCGATCGTGAGGAAGTCCTCGTTCTGGGCGGGACGCTCCACGGACTTCAGCGTGCCGAAGCGGCCACGCAGTTCATCCAGGGCCTTGTCGACGTCTTCAGAGGAGGACTCAGCCGCAGCAACCTCAACCTTGATGCCTGCGTAGTCCGGCAGCTCGATCTCGGGGCGAACGTCAATCTCCACCTGGAACTTAAGCTCGCCATCGGTTGCGGACGGGTCCGGAACCTCGGTGATCTCAACTTCGGGACGGCTCAGGGGGCGAACACCCGTTTCCTGGACAGCGGCCTGGTACCAGCCGTTGAGGCCATCGTTGATGGCGGTTTCCAGGACGTAGCCACGGCCAACACGCTGGTCAATCAGCTTGGACGGAACCTTGCCCTTGCGGAATCCGGGGACCTGGATCTGCGAAGCAACGGTCTTGTAAGCGGCATCGATGCTCGGCTTCAGTTCCTCAAAGGGAACCTCAACGTTGAGCTTGACCCGCGTGGGGGTGAGGTTCTCGACAGCGCTCTTCACAGTCTAAGTACTCCTGAATTTGTGGGTATGGGGTTCTGCCGCATCCCTGAGGCGGACACGAAACACAGAGTCGGGGTGACAGGATTTGAACCTGCGACTTCCTGCTCCCAAAGCAGGCGCTCTAGCCAAGCTGAGCTACACCCCGAATGCACAGGACAGTCTACGGGCAAGCGGGCCCGGAATGCACATTTGACACCGCCGCCGGAATTAGGTTTAGTTGTACCCGGCTTCAACAGCCACCGGGAAGATGTCCTGAGCGAGAGATCCATGGAAGGATCCAGCAGGAGATCCATCCGGGGACGTAGCTTAATGGTAAAGCCTCAGTCTTCCAAACTGATTACGCGGGTTCGATTCCCGTCGTCCCCTCCAGTAAAAAAGCCCCAATCTTCGGATTGGGGCTTTTTTGTTGTTACGACCGGCAGCCGCTGTTACAACTGACAAGCGCTGTTACAACTGACAGCCAGGGCACCAATACAGTTTGCGGGCGCCGATTTCGGCCATGCCTACCAGCGTCCCGCAAGCCCTGCAGGGCTGCCCTTCGCGCTTGTAGACAAAGTGGGCATCGGCGTCGGTCGCTGAGGCGCCGTTACCGGTCCACAGAGCTGGCGGTGTGGTAACAATCCGACCGTCGCGGACGCCGTCGGACATTGCAAGGACGGCGTCATCCCACAACCTGCCCGCCGTCGCAGCATCAATCGTGTTTCCAGGAGTCCATGGATCCACCGCCTGACGAAAGAGGACCTCGGCGCGGTAAATATTGCCGACCCCGGCCAACACCGATTGGTCCATCAACAGCAAGGCCACGGCCGTCTTGCGGCGTCGCAACCGGCGGATGAACTCGTCCCGGTCCCCCGGCCGGTTACGCAGCGGATCAGGGCCCAGTCGGCCCAGTACGGCTTCGGCTTCATGGGACGTAACAGCGGCGCAAGTGGTGGCTCCACGAAGATCGGCCCAGCCGTTGTCCGACACCAAGCGGGCGCGGACGGCACCCACAGGGGCGGGAGGCCCGGCGTAGTCCACCTCAGCACCGGACTCCACCTCGGTACCAGATGAAGCAGTCTCGCGCTCACCGATCCGGCGAGGCGCGCCAATGCTGGAGGCTCCCGTGAAGGAGCTATCGCCGCCAAAGCTCCAAGCACCATAAAGTCCAAGGTGAACGTGGAGGAAAAGATCGTGGTCGAACCTCAGGAACAGCTGCTTCCCGTGGGCAGCAGCCTCAACCATCACATGACCGCTCAGAAGCTCCGCGCCGGGCGTGAATCTCCCCTGCGGACTGGAAACCTCCAAACGCCGGCCGCCAAACACATCGTGGAATTGGCGGGCCAGCCTATGGACGGAGTGCCCCTCAGGCACTACTGGACGATCTCGCCGGTGGTTTCGTAAGCCGCGATCTTGCCGATACGGCGGATGTGGCGTTCATCTTTGCTGAAAGGTTCCTGCAGGAAGGCCTCAATGAGTTCGGTTGCTTCTTCCACCGTGTGCTGGCGGCCGCCAACGGCCACTACGTTGGCGTCGTTGTGCTCGCGGGCGAGCTTGGCGGTTGAGAGGTTCCAGGCCAGCGCCGCACGCACACCCTTGACCTTGTTGGCGGCAATTTGTTCACCATTGCCCGAACCACCCAAGACGATGCCCAGCGCGTGCACGCCTGCTTCCTGGTCGGCCACCACCGCAACTCCTGCGTTGATGCAGAAGGACGGGTAGTCATCCAGCGCGTCATATTCCTTGGGTCCGTGGTCCACAACCTCGTAACCCTTGGCGGTGAGGTGGCTGACCAGGTGGGCGCTGAGTTCCATGCCGGCGTGGTCGGTGGCGATGTGGACGCGGGGTGTAGTCACAGGAAGTCCATTCTTTCTCTGGCGCGCCGGTAGGCACCTGGCCGGGCGCGGCGGTGTGGGATGCGCTACCTAGGTTACCGCGCCCCGGGTTGCTGGGGTTGCCCGCCATGATGGGCCCGCTCGGCAGCCCGGTTCAGGATTCCGGCGAGTTTGTCCGCGGTTGCCGCAGTCCCTGCACTGAGCGCAACCCTGCCTCCATTAAGTTTCCTTACGACGACCGCCGGTCCGCTGCTGACGAGCATCGCTGTTGCGTCGTCATGATGCCGCCAGCCCCACCCACCAAAGTCTGCAGCTTTCACGTCGGCCGGAGCTGCTGTCGCGATATCGACGGCGGGAACGGTCAGGACCGGCACAATGCCACCTGCGAAGACCTGCAGCCCTCCCCTGTCCGCCCGAACGCGGGCGAAGAGGAATCCAGCACCAACCAACGCCGCCGCCGCTACCAAGGCTCCAAGCCATGGGACGGCTATCGCGATCAGGACGGCTGGAAACAGGGCGGACACGATGATCATGACGAAAACTGAACTGCGGGCATGGACCCACATGCGGAGCGTATCCCGTGCGAGCTCCGGGTCTGTCACGTGCAGACGTTCGGCTTCGAGGGCTGCATCATCTTCCCTCGTCCACCGGGGATCCGGTTTGAAGGCGAACATGAGGACGACGCCCAAAGACACGGCCGCACCGCACCCCATGGCGAGGACGATCGGATCAACGTGGGAAGCGCGCGCGTCCCCTAGTCCGGATTGCCCTACCAATCCGGCAGCCAGCACTGTTGTCACGAAGAGGCTCACCATGAGGCCAAGGCCCATCATGACCCGGCGCATCACCACGGGCCGCGAAAGCGGCACGGCCTGCAGGAAGGCGACCCAGCCGAAAAAAGTGATCAAGGCTGCGCCGCCGGCCACATAGGCGCCGAAAGGAGCAAAGGCACTGCCGCCGTCGGCGTTCCACATCACGGCTACCGGATCGGGAAGATCGCTTCGCACCATCTGGGCGCATACGACGAAACCCATGGCCAGCAGCAGCGGAAAGGCGAGTGCAAACCTGAGTGCGCGGATATCAAGTGACTCCCTGAACGTTCCCATGGTCCAACGCTACTCCGTGCCGGCGACACTGTGGTGGCACCTCCTTGCCATCAGCGCTTGGAGTGAAAGAATGGCTTCACACCATCGACCGACCTGCCCCGGCCGGCCACCCCAACCTCTGGAGGCACACTTGCCAGGCCTTAACCTGACGCGCGACGAAGCCGCGCAGCGCGCTGAATTACTCAACGTCGAGTCCTACAACGTCACCCTGGATCTGACCAAGGGCACCGCGGTCTTCGGATCCACCACCGTGGTGAAGTTTTCGGCCAAGGCTGGAGCCTCGACGTTTATCGACGCAGTAACCGAGAGCGTTTACAGCGTTACCCTCAACGGCACCGAACTGGATCCCGCCGAGGTATCCGATGGCATCCGCATCCACCTTCCAAACCTTGCCGCCGAGAATGAACTCATAGTCGTCGCCGATGCGCGCTACATGAACACCGGCGAGGGCCTCCACCGCTTCGTGGATCCCGTGGATGGGGAGGTCTACCTCTACACCCAGTTCGAGGTTCCGGATTCCCGGCGAATGTTCGCTGTCTTCGAGCAGCCGGACCTGAAGGCCAGCTTCACGTTCACCGTCACTGCTCCCTCGCACTGGGACGTCGTCTCCAACTCACCCACGCCGGTACCGGTTGAAACTGATGCAGGCGAGGACGGCGGCGCGAGGTCCGTGTGGGAATTCACTCCCACGCCGCGCCTGTCCTCGTACGTCACCGCCCTGATAGCCGGGCCGTATCAATCCGTCCGTTCCGAGGTGACAAGTTCGGATGGCAGGGTCATTCCGCTCGGCGTGTTCGCGCGCAAGTCCTTGATGCAGTACCTGGATGCAGACAACATCTTCGAACTGACGCGTCAGGGCTTCGAGTTCTTCGAGGCACAGTTCGGTTGCCCGTACCCCTTTGAAAAGTACGATCAGCTGTTCGTCCCGGAGTTCAATGCCGGTGCGATGGAAAACGCAGGTGCTGTGACAATCCTGGAGGGCTACATCTTCCGCGGCAAGGTTGCCGGTGCACAGATTGAGCGCCGCGCCATCACGGTCCTGCACGAGCTCGCGCACATGTGGTTCGGGGACCTGGTGACCATGCGCTGGTGGAACGACCTCTGGCTCAACGAGTCCTTCGCCGAGTACATGTCCCACCTGGCCGCCGTGGAAAACACGGCCTTCGACCGGGCGTGGACCACCTTTGCCTCAGTGGAGAAATCGTGGGCCTACCGGCAGGACCAACTGCCCACCACCCACCCGATATTCGCGGAAATCAACAACCTTGAAGACGTGGAAGTCAACTTCGACGGCATCACCTATGCCAAGGGAGCCTCTGTGTTGCGGCAGTTGGTGGCCTGGGTTGGACCCGAGCAGTTCATGTCAGGTGTGCGCACCTATTTTGCCAAGCACGCCTGGAAGAACACCGAACTCGCTGATCTCATGGTGGAACTTGAAGCCGCAAGCGGCCGTGACCTGGACGTATGGGGCAAACTCTGGCTGGAAACTGCCGGTGTGAACACCCTCGCTCCGGACGTGGAGGTGGATCAGGACGGCACCATCACCGCGTTCGGCATCCTGCAGTCCGCGGTCGATGAACAACCAACCCTCCGACCTCACCGCCTTGCGGTGGGCTTCTACAACCTTTCCGAACAGGGCAAACTGGAGCGGACGCATCGCGAGGAGCTGGACGTCGAGGGCCCCCGGACCGAAGTCCCCGCCCTGGCTGGCCTCGCACGCCCGGACCTCATCCTGCTCAACGATGACGATCTCGCCTACGCCAAGGTACGCCTGGACGCCCACTCGCTGGCCACGGCGAAAGCGCATCTCAAGGATTTTGCCGTGAGCTTGCCCCGCACGCTGGTCTGGGGTTCGGCGTGGGATGCAGCAAGAGATGGAGAAACTCCTGCGCGCGGCTACGTCGAACTGATCCTGGCAAACATCGCAGAGGAAACAGACTCCTCGGTGATCCTCGTCCAACTGCGGCAGCTTGCCACAACGCTGACCTACTATGTGGCAGCCGAGCACAAGCTGGAGGCAACGATCGCGGCTGCCGACAAGCTGTGGGACCTCGCGTCGGCCGTGGAAGCCGGCTCGGATGCGCAGTTGCAGTTCGTGAAGTCCTATGCGCAACTTTCACGGAGCGCAGATCAGCTGGACCGTATCCAAGCGCTCCTGGACGGGACCGACACGCTTGAAGGCCTCACCGTTGACCAGGACATGCGGTGGGAGCTGCTAACCGCTTTGGTGGCGGGCGGCAGGCAGGGCCAGGAGCGCATCGACCAGGAACTCGCCCGCGACAACACCTCTACGGGCCAAAATGCCGCAGCACAGGCCAAGGCCGCTATTCCCACAGCGGAGGCCAAGGCTGCGGCGTGGGATTCCATTGTGGTCAAGGGCGAACTCTCCAACGCCCTGCAAGCCTCAGCGGTGGCCGGCTTTATGCGGGTGCCGGACACCACCCTGCTGGAGCCGTACGCGGAGAAGTACTTTGAAGCGGTCCCCGGGATTGTCAAAGAACGCACGCACGCCTTGGCCCAGCAGATCGTCGTGGGCCTCTACCCGGCGCAGCTCACCACCCAAGCCACAGTGGACCGCACGGACGAATTCCTCGCGGACCTGCCCGAAGAAAGTGCAGCGCTGCGCCGCATGATGTTGGAAAACCGGGACGCCGTGGCGCGGGCGCTCCGTGCCCGGGCAGCGGACGTGGACGCCTAAGCAGCCCGTTGAGGCCTGTGCGGACGCAGTTGGTCAGATGGCTAAACTGTCCGCATGGGCCTCAACGAACACCACTATGCATTGACAGTCCGCTGGACGGGAAACCTGGGCGGGGGCACGGAAAGCTACCGGGGGTATGCACGGGATCATGACATAGAAATTCCCGGGTTGCCCACCCTCAAAGGTTCCGCAGATCCAACGTTCCATGGTGACCGGACGCGCTACAATCCAGAGCAACTCCTGCTTGCTGCCCTGTCGCAATGCCACATGCTCTCCTTCCTGCACGTGGCGGTAAGACATGGGGTTGTCGTGACTGGCTATGAGGACAACGCCGAGGGCGTCATGAAGCTAAATCGTGACGGCAGCGGTCAGTTCGAGAGCGTGACCCTGAAGCCTCACGTCACCATCGCAGACCCGGCTCATTCGGCATTGATGGCGCAACTTCACCACGAAGCCAACCAGGTCTGTTTCATAGCCCGCAGCGTCAACTTCCCCGTTCTGCACGAGCCAATCACGACGTCGGCAGCGGCCTGAGGCTGTTGAACCCGCCTTAGGTCCGTTGTTCCCGCAGCAGTCCTACCAGCCTGCGTTCGGTTTCACGGCTTAAGCCTGCCTTCCGCTCCCTTTCCAGCCCCAGGCTTCGCTCGTAGTCCAAGGCGTCCCGGAGAGTCTCCTGCCAAGGGCGCAATGTCATACCGAGCGCCTTCGCTGCTTGGTTGGTCCGCGCTTGGAAACCGTCGTGGTCCGATGGCAGCCAGAGGGGAAGTGAGTCCGGCCCGGCCCAGTAGTCGACGCCTTGCTCCGCCAGCCAGTCTTCGTCTGCCTGGACAGTTTCGCTCAACGGCAGCCTGGGCTCCGTGCCTGGGTGCGTCCCCTGGTCTACGGCCACTCGGCTGGACTCCGCAATGTACTCACTGAACGGGACTACATCTCCCAACGCGTTGTACGTGCCCGTCAGGCCCATCTCTGCCCCTTGAATGATCCAGCTGGCGAGGTCGCGGACGTCGATGACCTGGGTGGCGTCATCTGGAATGTTCGGCAGTAGAACCGGCTCAGTATTGGCCGCAAAGCGCGCAGGCCAGTAGCCGTAACGATCAGAACCGTCCCCTGGGCCTCCGATCAGACCTGCCCGCACAATGTGGGCTTTCTGCCCCACCAGCGTGAGCGTCATGTGCTCGATCGCAGATTTTGATTCGCCATAAGTCTCCGGAGTGCCCGCTTGCCCGCTCGGCAACGGCTCACGGAGGGCCGCGCTTTCATCGGCGCCGGGAACCGAATGATCCGCATACACGGAGCAGCTGGACACGAACGTCCAATGGCGCGTACGCGGCCCCAACACTTCCAGGGCATCCCGCGCCTGAACAGGATCCCGGGACACGTCAACTACCGCGTCCCAGCTGCCGTTCACATCCTCATAGGCTGCACTGCCCAAGCCGCGGTCGCCACGTAACCAGGTAACGCCGTCGGGCGGGTTCGCCTGGGTGCCACGGGCAAGACAGGTGACGTCGTGCCCTGAGGCAAGCGCCTGCTTAGCGATTTGAGCTGAAAGGAAGGCAGTACCGCCAAGGACCAGGATGCGCATACCGTCACGCTACGACGATAGGGTTGGACGTGGACAGAGTGTTCCGCGCCCGGCGAACACGGGCCGACCACAAGGAGTTATTCCACCTTGACCTCCATCCCCCTGGCGGAAACCATCACCATCGAACCGGAGAAAATCGACATCGTTTCGATCCTCATCACCTTGGGCGTGGGCCTGCTGGTGTGGATCGTGGCGCGATTCATCATCCTGCGCATCACGCGGCGGGTGTCCGCGGGCAGTTCCTTCTTCAAGAAGCCCCACTTCAAATGGGTGCAACCCGCAATCCGCGCACTGGATCACGAACGCCGATCACAGCGCGCCGAAACCATCGGCACTTTGCTGACAAGCCTCGTGAGCGTCGTGGTTGTGGTGATCGTGATCATTTACGTCCTCAAGTTCATGAACGTGGACGTCGCGCCCCTGCTGACAAGCGTGGGAATACTGGGTGTCGCTATCGGTTTCGGTGCACAGCAGCTGATCCGTGACTTCCTCGCCGGTATCTTCATCACCATCGAAGACCAGTACGGAATAGGCGATGTGATCGTCACCAGCGAAGTGATTGGTACCGTTGAATCAGTGGGCCTGCGCATCACGCGGGTCCGTGCTGAAGACGGAGCCATCTGGTATCTGCGAAACGGTGAAATCCTGCGCGTGGGCAACCGCTCGCAAGGAGACTACGTTCCGTTGGAGTCGCCGGAAACCGACGACAATGATGCTGCCAAGAAGGCTGAGGAGAAGGCCAGTGAGTGACACGAACCCCCAAGCTGGTCCACGACGCCAGCTGATGCAGAACGATCCCTTCAGCCAACCCGCCTACACCGACAGCTTCTATGCAGCCGTGGGCGGGCACGATACTTTCGTGAAGCTGATTGACGTCTTCTACGACGGCGTTGCGCAGGATCCGCTCCTGCGGCCCATGTACCCCGAAGAAGACCTGGAACCGGCCAAACGGCGTTTCCTCATGTTCCTGGAGCAATATTGGGGTGGTCCCACGACTTACAGTGAGGAGCGCGGCCATCCACGCCTGCGGATGCGCCACATGCCCTTCCGCGTCACGCCCGAAGCGAAGGACCGCTGGCTCTTCCATATGCGGACAGCGGTGGACTCACTGGGGTTGTCGCCCCTTCATGAGGGAACGCTTTGGGATTACATGGAACGCGCTGCCCTGACCATGGTGAACAGCCCCTCGGCCGTCTAAGCCTAGAAGCCCAGACCCAAGCCTGCGCCCGTGCGGACCAGTACATGGCCCCGAGGACCACTTAAGCGGAACCACCGTCCGTTGCGGAACAGCTGCTGTTCGCCCGCGCCCAGGAATCCCAAGGCGAAGGCAGCAAAGGCCGCGCCAGCAGGCAGGTCACTGAGTCCAGGGAACCCTCGTCCCCACACGGCGGTCCGGGCCGTATTCACAACGGCAGCTCCGGCGGCAGTGGGCACAACGCCAGCCACCTCTGCAATGCCGGCTTCCGCTGCTGACTTCAGGTCGGCGTCGGGAACCGTCCCCAGGACTTCCCAACCGCTCCTGGGCGCGCCGACGCCAGCCCAGGACTCAGAAACCGTCGACGGCGGGATGGGCAACTCGACGTCATCGGCGCCGGAGCGGGCAAGACGGTCCATGACCGAAGCAAGCGTCACTGTGACATCCGCCTGCGCCGGCTCTGCCAGCGCCATGGTGCGTAACCCAAGGATTGTGGGGGTTGATTCCCCCAGAATGCGTGGCCTGAGCACACACACGTACGCGGCCAATACCTGGCCTGCGGCCTGGAGGCGGATGGCGCCGTCATCGATGCTCTTGGCACGCGTGACATATGTCCGCAGGTCAACGAGGTCGCTGGGATCGGCAAAGCGGAAGGACTGGGTCAAGAGGTCGGTCACATCATCGACTCTACCGGCATGTCCGCGGTTGAGAGGGGTTCGGGGGCCGTCTAGAGTCGAACCATGACTGACACGAACGCCGGCCTCGAGGTTGAGGCACCTGCAGAAGATCCCACGGAAGTCCTGATTGGCCTCTTGGACCTGGGTGACTTCGACGGAGCCCGGACCAATGAGGACATCTTCCTTGGACCGTCCCAAAAACAGCCCCGGCATCGTGTCTTCGGCGGTCAGGTTTTGGCCCAATCCATGATGGCTGGCATGCGGACCGTGGAACCGGATCGGGTGGCGCACTCCATGCACGGCTATTTTCTGCGGCCCGGTGACGCCAACAAGCCCATCACGTTCGGTGTGGAACGGTTGCGTGACGGTCGGTCCTTCTCGGCGCGGCGCGTCCATGCTTATCAGGACGGCGTCCCCATCCTTTCGATGATTGCCTCGTTCCAGGTTGAAGATGAGGGCCTGGATCATCAAGCGGCAATGCCCGAAGGCATCCCCGAACCCGAATCCTTGCCCAGCACGGCAGAACTGCTGGCTCAATTCGACCACCCCTTGGCCCGGCACATGTCCTCGGAGCGGCCCTTCGACGTCCGTCACATCGACCCCGCTCTTTACGTGTCACCGCCAAGCGAGCAGGTGGCCACCAATGCCGTTTGGATGAAAACCATGGGACCCTTGCCGGACGACCCCAAGCTGCACCTGGCCGCGTTGGCGTACGCCAGCGACTACACCTTGTTGGAACCTATCCTCCGCAAGCACGGCCTCGCCTGGATGACACCGGGCATGAGCGTCGCAAGCCTCGATCACGCCATGTGGTGGCACCGGCCGGTCCGGGTGGACGAGTGGTTGCTGTACGTCCAGGAGTCCCCCAGCGCCCAAGGGGCACGTGGCTTGGCTACCGGGCGGATATTCAACCGCGAAGGCCTGCACGTTGCAACCGTGGCACAGGAGGGGATGGTCAGGATTCCGTAGGCTGCTACGTTAAGGCGTTATAGCACCAGCGTTAATGCAAAGAGGCCGGTCCCTGTTGGGACCGGCCTCTTGTGTTTTGCCTGGGGCGACCCGGTTAGTCGCGGGTCAGACGGCGGTGCGTCACGCGGTGCGGCTTGGCTGCATCGGGGCCGAGGCGCTCCACCTTGTTCTCCTCGTAGGAGTCGAAGTTACCTTCGAACCAGTACCACTTGGAGGGGTTCTCATCGTCACCTTCATAGGCGAGGATGTGGGTCGCCACCCGGTCCAGGAACCAACGGTCGTGGGAGACCACCACGGCACAGCCAGGGAACTCGAGCAGGGCGTTCTCGAGGCTGCTTAGGGTTTCGACGTCGAGGTCGTTAGTGGGCTCGTCAAGAAGCAGAAGGTTGCCACCCTGCTTAAGGGTCAATGCCAGGTTCAGGCGGTTACGCTCACCACCGGAGAGGACCCCAGCCTTCTTCTGCTGGTCCGGCCCCTTGAAGCCAAACGCCGAAACGTAAGCTCGCGAAGGCATTTCGACTTGGCCGACCTGGATGTAGTCATGACCTTCGGAAACAACTTCCCAGAGAGACTTATTGGGATCGATGCCGCCACGGGACTGGTCCACGTAGGAGATCTTCACGGACTCGCCGATCTTGAGCTCACCATCGTCCAGAGGCTCCATGCCGACGATGGTTTTGAACAAGGTGGACTTACCCACACCGTTCGGTCCAATAACGCCAACTATGCCGTTGCGGGGCAATGAGAAGGAGAGGTCTTCGATCAGGACACGATCATCGAAGCCCTTCTTCAGCTTCTTGGCCTCGATCACCACGGAACCCAGGCGCGGACCCGGCGGAATCTGGATCTCTTCGAAGTCGAGCTTGCGCGTGCGCTCGGCCTCTGCAGCCATTTCTTCATAGCGGGCAAGACGGGCCTTTGACTTGGTCTGACGGCCCTTGGCGTTGGAGCGCACCCATTCAAGTTCTTCGGTAAGGCGCTTGGACAGCTTTGCGTCCTTCTTACCTTGGACCTCAAGGCGGGCCTTCTTCTTCTCCAGGTAGGTGGAGTAGTTACCTTCGTACGGGTAAAGGTGGCCGCGGTCGACTTCTGCGATCCACTCAGCCACGTGATCCAGGAAGTAACGGTCGTGAGTCACGGCAAGGACGGCACCGGGATACTGGGAGAGGTGCTGCTCAAGCCAAAGAACGCTCTCGGCGTCCAAGTGGTTGGTGGGCTCGTCAAGGAGCAGAAGGTCCGGCTTCTGGAGCAGAAGCTTGCAGAGCGCTACGCGGCGGCGCTCACCACCGGAGAGGACAGTGACATCGGAATCAGCCGGCGGGCATCGCAGGGCGTCCATGGCCTGCTCGAGCTGGGAATCGATATCCCAGGCATCGGCAGCGTCAATCGCTTCCTGCAACTTACCCATCTCATCGAGGAGAGTGTCGTAGTCCGCATCCGGGTTCGCCATCTCTTCGGAGATCTCGTTGAAACGCTGGATCTTGCCGTAGATCTCGCCAACGCCTTCCTGGACGTTGCCAAGGACGGTCTTTTCCTCATTCAGTGGCGGTTCCTGCAAGAGGATGCCCACGGTGTAACCGGGGCTCAGGCGGGCCTCGCCGTTTGAAGGAGTGTCCAGCCCGGCCATGATCTTCAGGATGGTGGACTTGCCAGCACCGTTCGGGCCCACGACGCCAATCTTCGCGCCAGGGTAGAACGACATGCTGACATCGTCCAAAATAAGTTTGTCGCCAACGGCCTTGCGAGCCTTGGTCATCGTGTAAATGAATTCCGCCATGCCCTTAAATCTAGTGGGTAGGCGGACAGATCTCACATTCGGTGCTATTGGGCACTGCCGGCAGCTCCTTGGGGCGGTGCTCCTAGCGAACGCTGCCCACGAAGCATTTCCCGGTGGCAAGTACCGGCAGAACGCTCATCACGACGCCTCCATCCCGGATCTGGCCCATGACGCAACTATCCCCTGCGAGCGCCGCAGCTTCCAACGCATCGACATCAAGTCCCGTGGGCGTCCGGCTGACGGACACTTCCACGTTGGCTTTGGGAATGCCCGCCGATACCAAGGCTGCGCGAACGGATTCCGAATCCGGCTTGGGGTTGGCGGCCACGATTTTCTTCAGTGCCGCCTCCACAGCCGTGCTCGTGGACACTACTGCAGGGTCCATACTCGTTCCGCCGCCGGGCTGTTGGGATGCGGGGCTTGAAGAAGTGATGCCTGCGGTGGGTGTATGGGGGGACGCGGCACATGCAGGCAGCGCCAGCGCAGCAACAATGACCAGGGCCGTCCCGACAGCCTTACCGTTCAACTGAAAATTTCTTGCACGACTCGGCTGCTCCACCCTGGTTCCCCTGCTCATCACAAAGCCATTGTGCCATTCCCATGGACGGCGGGCGGGCGTAGCGTGGGCCAAGTGGTGGCGCGCCTGAACCGGCGGCCGCGGGAAGGAGAAACTCATGGAAGGAAAAATCCCCTACGCCGAGGCGTCGATCACCGTTGCCGCCCCGCGCGCGCAGGTATGGAAGGCTCTTACGGAGCCTGGCCTCATCAAGGAATACTTCCTCGGAACCAATGTCGAAACGACGTGGCGGGTAGGCGATCCCATCACTTACTCCGGCGAGTACAACGGCAAGGAATACGAGGACAAGGGCGTCATCCTTGCCTTCGAACCATTGCAGCTCTTGAAGACCACTCACTACAGTCCATCATCGGGACTTCCCGATTCCCCCGGGAACTATCACACGGTCGAATACCGGCTGGACGATGCGGACGAAGGAACATCCGTAACTATTTCGCAGGGCAACAACAAGAGCGAAGAAGAAGTGAAGCATTCCGCAGCGACATGGCGCATGGTTCTTCAAAACCTCAAGGAATTTCTTGAGTCGCAGCCCAAAATTTCTTGAGTCAGAGGCCAGGAGCCAAGCAGTTAAAAACCAATCCCCCGGAACCCTGTAGGTTCCGGGGGATTTCTCGTGCCCCAGGAGGGAATCGAACCCCCGACCGGCGGATTAGAAGGCCGCTGCTCTATCCCCTGAGCTACTGGGGCGCACAGGCGCCAATACAAGCCTATGCCGCTGGCGCCACAAAGAGTTTACAGTGCATTCGCCACTGCAGCCTGCCAGCCACGCCTACAGACACTGCCCCTCCACAACAACCCTGCGAGCCGGAGTTATTCACATAGGCCACGACCGCACTCCTCTACCTGGTTTGCGTGGATGAAGCTAAGAGGGCCGGACGGGCACTTTCCTACATCGAGAAGGACCACCATGAACGACACCATTACTCTTCGAGGCTTCGTAGCCTCGGAAGTCAAGAGTTCGACCACTACACGCGGTACGTCCACTGCTTCCTTTCGTCTTGGGACAACTGAACGCCGCTATGACCGGGCCAGCAATACATGGGTGGACGGCAATACCAACTGGTACACGGTGCAATCCTTTCGCTACTTAGCCGGCCACGTCGGCTGCAGCGTGAAGAAGGGTCAACGCGTCATCGTCGTCGGAAAGCTACGCCTGCGGCAGTGGGAACACGAGGGCAGGATCTACCATGTGGCAGAAGTCGACGCGGAATCAGTCGGGCACGATCTCATGTGGGGCTCTGCGAACTTCACCCGGATGAACGGGACGTCGGCTCCAGCTGACACGAACCCGTCCGGCGAGGCAGCTGGGAAGCTTGGAGATCCGGAGATTGAGTGGGAGTCCGGCGACAACGAACAAGCGCCCCCGGAGGAGGAGACAGAAACAGTCGACGTCGATGATCCGGACGGCGCCGGTCCGATGTTGGTGAACACCACCACAGGTGAGCTGGTGGGCGCCGGGGCTTGAACTTCCGTGTCGGGGGACCGCGATGAAACTCGTGGGACCAGCCCCGCGGGTGGAGATTATTCTGGGTCCATGGCATACGACGCAGCAGCTCCCCGGCTGGAGACCGCTCCTGCATCCTGGGAGGCCGTGGAGGAGTTATTCGGGGTCAAGGGCGAGCCATCCCGGTGTTGGTGCCGCTGGTTCGCCCTCCCCGGCAAGGAGTTCAGGTCCAAGGCACCAAACGAACTCAAGGAACTCCTGCGGGCACGCTTCGACGAGGATCCAGAGCCAGGGGTGCTGGCATTCCGGGGCGGTCAGGCGGTCGGCTGGTGCGCTGTGGAACCGCGGGCAAACTATCCCCGCTTGGAACGGTCGCAGCTACTTCGGGCAGCGGACGTGCCGCCCGTTGACTTTGGCACTCTTTGGTCGGTGAGCTGTTTTGTGGTTTCACCGAATCATCGGCGATCAGGTGTTGCCGGGACGTTACTCCGGGCAGCCGTGAACCATGCCTTCAATAATGGGGCTACTACCCTGGAGGCGTATCCCATCGATACCGACCTTCGTCCAAAAGCTGGTCCCTCGGACTTGTATCACGGCACGGTTTCGCTGTTCATCGAAGGCGGGTTCTCTGTGGTTTCGACTCCCATTCCCGGGCGCGCCATCGTTCGCCTCAACACCAGGCCAGCATAAGAAATCACGTAAGAAACCCGAGCAAAATTCAATACGTCGCCGGGGTGGCAACTGACATCGAGGCATCTACGGCAATGTCAGGATCATGGGCCCATCAGAGGTGATAGCGACGGTGTGCTCACTATGGGCGGCCTTGTTTCCGCTGGCTGAGCGCAGAGTCCACTCATCGTCATCGTGGTAGTAGTCATCCTTACCGCCCAGGATGAGCATTGGTTCGATGGCGATGACCAACCCCTCTTCAAGCTTGATGCCCCTGCCCGGCCTGCCGATGTTGGGGACTGGCGGTTCAGCGTGCATTGTCCGGCCGATACCGTGGCCCCCGTGATCGGCCAACAAACCGTATCCAGCACGTTTGGCCTCGCCACCGATTGCATAGGCGAGGTCGCCCATCTTGTTGCCCACACGGGCAGCTTCGATACCCCGGGCGAGCGCAGATTCTGTGGCATCGATCAGCGCCTGGTCCACCGGATCTGCCGTCCCCACGATGAAGCTGATGGCAGCATCTCCACACCAGCCTTCGAGGAAGGCGCCGCAATCCACACTAAGAAGGTCCCCGTCCTGGAGGACGTAGCCATTTGGTATTCCATGCACCACCGCGTCATTGACACTGGCACAGATTACCCCGGGAAACGGGACGGCTGCCCACCGCGGGTGGTAATCCAGGAAGGCCGGTTTGGCCCCCGCGCCTTCAATAACGTCCGCAGCGACCTCATCCAGTTCCTTGAGGGAAACACCGACGTCCGCATGCTCCTTGACCGCTGCCAAGGCCTTGGCCACCACCCTGCCGGCCTCGCGCATCACCGAGATCTGATCTGGTGTCTTCAGCATGGACATGGGATTCCTCCGTTTTTACTGGGCGGGATCATTCGCTGTTCGGGATCATTCGCTGTTCGGGATCATCGTGGGACCCGCTGGCCCTTGGTTCCACTCTACGTGGGGCAGGTGGCTGCATGAGGTGGAGAACAAAGGGGAGTTCCCGGTTGAATACTTCCCAGGACGGCCGGTCATAGAGTTGGGGCATGGAGAACAAGTACTTGCTTGAGGCCATCCGCTCAACCCTTCGCTCCGCCGGGGACGCTGAGCGTGCCCGGGGAGCCCAGGCGTATATGAAGTCGGACATGCCCTCGTGGGGGATCCGGGTTCCTGAGGTGCGCAGGATCGCCAAGGCCGCAGCCAAGCAGTTTCCCAGCTCTTCACCGGTCAGCCTTCGCGAGGCCGTTCTTGATTTGTGGCGGAATGCCCAGGCGCGCGAAGAACGATATGCAGCCATTGAATTGACGGGCCTGCCAATGGTCAAGGAAGACCTTGCCATGCTGCCGGTTTATGAGGAAATAATTCGCACTGGCGCCTGGTGGGACCTCGTCGACGGGGTGGCCCACCGTCTCTGCGCACTCCTGCTTGCCCACAGGTCCACCATGACGCCTCTTTTGCTCCAATGGTCCACGGACCAGGACATGTGGATCCGAAGGGCGTCCATCACTGCGCAATTGGCAGCCAAGGGCCTGACGGACCCGGGACTGCTGGCGGCTGTTATCAAACCCAACCTTGCCGACAATGAGTTCTTCATCCGGAAGGCCATCGGATGGGCCTTGCGGGAGTACAGCAAGACAAACCCTGAGTGGGTCAGGGCATTCGCCGCAGAGAACGCTCCAGCCCTCAGCCCGCTCTCCACACGCGAAGCAATACGGCTTCTTTCATCCCATTAAGCATCCCGCCAAGAGCGGTCAGAAGACTCAGGCAATCCTCAGATGATCGGCCGCAGGCCTGGCTCGTCGCGCTTACGGAAGAGGCTCTTCGTCTTCGGATCCACGAAGATCAAGTAAACGGCAAACAGGAGCGCGATGATGGCTGCCGCGTTCCGCGCCAGTGTCAGGGCAAGGCCAAGATCCTCGCTCTGAAGATAGGGGAACACATCCAGTTGGTCTGAGATGGCGTAAACCATGAAGAACGACACCACGAAGTAGACCGCCTTCACCTGCCAGTCATTGCGTATGCCCGTCACCGCAAACAACGGAATCAGCCACACGACATACCACGACTGGATCATCGGAGCCAACAGGACGATCGCCGCAAAGGCCAAGGTGAGCCGGCGCATCAGGCGGTCGTGTTCTCCCCGGAAGACCTGCCAGGCGATGGCTCCCACCATCAGCACTTTGCCGGCGTCGTAAACCCACTTGGCCATGCCCCAGCCGTCAAGTCCAAAGACATTGAAGATCGACGCGACAACCAGGCCAATCAAGCCGATGGGTGCGTACCAAATCCAGACGCTCCCAGGGGCAGACAAACCCTTCACCCATCCAAACCCAAACCCGTTGACCAGGCTCATGGCGTACAGGAGGCCAAAGGTCAGGGCGGCTGTCAGGAACCAGAAAAGGATCTTGCGCGGCCATGACGCACCCTTGCCCGCCCAGAGCAAGCCAATAAAAGGCAGGAAGACCACAGTAATTGGCTTGACCGAAATGGAGAGTGTCACCAGCACCAGGCCCAGGACCACGCGGCGGGTGGCGCAGTAGTACAGGCCTGCCAAGGCCAGCCCAATCATGAGGGCGTCGTTATGGACACTGGCAATGAAGTTGGTGAGAAAGAGGGGGTTGGCGGCTGTCAACCATAGTGCACGGTGCGGATTGACGCCGTGGAGTTCTGCCAGCTTGGGTACGTAGATGATGCAAAGTATTACGCCCGCAACTGCCACCAGCCTGAACAGCATGATGCAAGCCTCAGGTTGGACATTGGTCACCCAAACAACAAATTGTTCGATCCAAAGGAAGAGCTGACCGTAGGGAACGGGTGCTTCCGTCCACATCTTGTCGGCACCCAATTGGAAGTAGTTCGGGAGGGCGGAAATCCCATTCTCGTAGGGATTCATTCCCTCAACCATGAGTCTGCCTTGCCCGATGTAGGCGTAGACGTCCCTACTGAACAGCGGGACAGTGAACATCATGGGCAGTCCCCAGGCCACCACAGCCTGCAAGGTGGCCTTGCGGGCTTGGAGTCCCCAGACCCGAACACGTTGCCCCAGGCGCAGCCAAGCCCGGACAAGCAGCATGCCACCAACAGCCAGCAGGACGATGGACAGCGCGACGCCCACACCTTCGGTACGCATCCAGATGAAAAGCGGAAGCCGGCGAAGTTCAGACACTGGCGCGAGCCAGCCAACGCCCAGCGAGCCGAAGACAAGGAACATCGAACCAATGAAACCGGCGATCAGCGGGGACCTGGCGTTATCCACTTCGCTGGCAGCAGCATCCGCAGGCGGCGCTTCTTTCCCTGCCTTCTGGGCGGCGGGTACAGGCACCGTCATGTGGTCTTCATCCAATCGTTTGCCCGTTGCGTTCCGGGACAGAAATCTGAATCTCTGGGGGCTGTCCACGACAGGAAGAAAGGACACTGCCGTGCTCAAAAATCCTACCATCGGAGCAGTTGGAACCGCCTGAACGATAGGCTAGGCGCGTGCCTATTACTAATGAACGCATCGTCTGGATTGACTGCGAAATGACCGGCTTGGACCTCAAGAACGACGCCCTGATCGAGGTTGCGGCGCTTGTGACGGACTCCGAGCTCAACATCCTGGGCGATGGCGTGGACGTCGTCATCAAGCCCGACGACGCCGCGCTGGAGCAGATGAACGACTTCGTTCGCGACATGCACACCCGCTCCAAACTCCTTGACGAACTCCCCCACGGCAAGACGATGGCCGAGGCCGAAGCGCAGGTGCTGGAGTACATCGAGAAGTGGGTTCCGGACCCCCGCAAGGCCCCGTTGGGAGGCAACTCGGTGGGCACGGACAGGATGTTCCTGGCCAGGGACATGCCGAACATCGTGGAGCACCTCCACTATCGCGTCATCGATGTCAGTACCATCAAGGAACTCTCGCGCCGCTGGTTCCCGCGGGCCTACTTCCAGTCGCCGGCCAAGCATGGCGGACACCGCGCACTGGGAGACATCAAGGATTCCATCGACGAGCTCCGCTACTACAGGCAGGCTGTTTTTGTACCCGCGCCGGGACCCGACACTGCCACGGCCCAGCGCATCTCCAAGGACATCACGGCCACCGCTGAGACTCTGGGTTCAACAGAAACTATGTGATCTGCGCCATTTTTGAAGGTTTTTTCGTCGAAACCGGCAAAAGTGGACTTTTCACCCCAAAACAGCAGGTAAGCTATTTGTCGTTGCCTTCACAGAATGCCGGTCATACGGACATACTGAAAAAGGCACATGGTGGGCGTAGCTCAGTTGGCAGAGCGCCTGGTTGTGGTCCAGGAGGTCGCGGGTTCAACCCCCGTCGCTCACCCCGCCGAGATTGGCTCAAAAGCCGGTTTCCACAAAGGCCGCACCGGTTATCCGGTGCGGCCTTTGTGTTGTTTTGGCCCGCCTGCAGTCCCATGGGTTGCTTCCGGAACACAGCGATCGACTAAGGAAGAGCTGACATGACCGTCCTGCCAGTGACCATTTGGGGCGAACCCGTTTTGCACCGTCGGGCAAGCGAAGTCGAAGTATTCGACGACGATCTCCGAAAAATCATCGCCGACATGTTCGAAACCAATGAAGCCGCGAACGGAGTGGGCCTCGCCGCGCCCCAGGTGGGAGTCGGGAAGCGCATCTTTGTGTATAAGTACGCCAACGACGACGACGCGCCTGACCAAGGCGTTCTGGTCAATCCCGTTTTGACCCTCTCAAAGATCTCCGGAGCCCTCCCCGACCCGGAAGAGCACATAGAGGGCTGCCTGTCCTTCCCCGGAGAGCACTACCCTCTGCAGCGCGCCGAGTGGGCCCGTGTCCAAGGCTTTGACGGTGACGGAAACCCTGTCGACTTCGAAGCTACGGGCTGGTTCGCCCGAGTCATGCAACACGAGTACGACCATTTGGACGGCAAGCTTTACGTCAACCGACTTGTGGACCGATATGCCAGGAAGGCAATGAAGCAGGCCAAGAAGAACGGTTGGGGCGTTGCCGGATTGACATGGATGCCTGGCGTCGACCCTGATCCCTTCGGACACTGATCCGATGAACCAAGAACGCCATGCAGAGTTGTTTCAGCTCCTGGACATTACAGGCGAGGACGCCGTGGAATGCGCCGCGCTCTTGGACGGAAACCCCAGCGGCCACGTCTTGGACGCATTGGAACTGCTGCAGCAACGGCTTGGCACTTTTCCGGCCGATAGCATTTCTCCCGACCAGATTTCGCCCAACCCGATTTCTCCCGGCCAGCCCCGCGAGACCGTCTGGATCGAAGCACTGCTCCGCTTCGCGCCCAGAGTCCATGCGTACCATGTGGAGTTGGGAATCAGCGCCGACGTGTCAGCAGCCACCCTGGCTGACGTGGGGCTCCAGCTCCGCATCAACCGCCGCGTCCATGGACATTTCGGTTTGGACACCTGGAGCTGGCTGACGTTACATATGGCGGGGAATCTGTTCCGGCTCGGCCGGTTGCAATTCCATTTGATACGAAGCGGGCGTGACGACGGGCCAGGGGGCAACATGGCATACACATCCGGTTGGGTCCTGGGCGTCCACATTCCTGAGGACGGCGGCCTCTCCCCCGCGCTGGTGGACGCCAGCTTTGACGAGGCGCGCTCGTTCTTTCCCCACTATTTCCCGGATAAGCCGGCCACTGTGGCCACGTGCGAGTCCTGGATGCTGGATCCTTACTTGGTTGAAAGGCTTCCCAACAGCAACATCGCATCCTTCGCCTGCCGTTTCACCCTGGATCGGTGCACCGATGCCCCCACTGATGCCGTGTACTTCACGTTCAGGCAGCGGGGCCTGGAGAACCTGGACAAACTACCCCGGGAAACTTCGCTCCAGCGCATAGTCCTTGAGAGAATCGACGACGGCGGTACCTGGCAACTGGGACACGGTCACCTGGCGCTGTAAATGGTCTGCTGATCCGGGCAAGAAGAGAGGACGCGCATCATGGCGTCCTTCTCCGCCTGCGTAACCCAGAGCTTGTAGGCTGCCTTGACGGAGATCTGCCGTGCTACGTAATGACACCGGAAGTTCTTGTTCGGCGGGAGCCAGGTGGCGGCGTCGCCTGCGCCCTTCTTCACATTCTCGGGCCCATCAGCCGCAATCAGGTTCAACGGATCATTTGCCAGCCTTTGGCGTTGCTGCACCGTTAATTGCTTGGCACCCTTCTGCCATGCGTCGGCCAGGGCGACAATGTGGTCAATCTGAACATCAGCGCTGGTGTCCTGGCCCCGGCGGAAGGTCACGTGGACGCCCGTGTAGGGTTCCTGAAACTCTCCAGTGGCAACCTTGCATGAGGAACCGCTGGTGAACTCCACGGACGACAGGTCCCTGCGCAGGATGTCGTTCCTGGTATCGCACCCGTTTCGATCGGCATCCAGCCACGCCTGGCCGAATGCGGTTCGCTCATAGTCTTCCTGGGATGCCCGTCCCTTAACTTCCAGCTGTGCCAGTGCCGCGCTTGCCTTCTCCGCGGGAACGGCCTCGATGCCGGTAATGGGTTTCATCCAAGCCGGATTAAATACCGGCGCATCACTGGGACCGGCGACCCATGGCTCGGCCGCATTGAACTGGCCCGTGGTGAAGAACCAAGACAGTCCTGCCACCAGGGTTGCGGCCACTAATCCTAGAATGGCCCAGGCTTGGCGGGATCGTCTGCGCGCGCGTTTGTAGGCAGACCAGGTGATACTCAAGGGGCTCCGTCCAGTTGGGGTGGGTGGTGTCCTTCGAGCGTAGGACACGGCACCGACAGCCAGAGCCGATATCCACAGTGTGTAGGAGAAGTCACACTGCAGTGATGGGGAACTTCCCCGGGTTACTGCTCACGCATAACGCGTTGGAGGTCTTCAGCAGCCACCTCCAACAGCGTACGCAATTGCTGGACGCGTTCGTCGCTGACGTCCCCCGCGGCGTTTGCTGCCACGGCCTGGTCCAGCAGTTTCTGTGCCTGCTTGTGGTTGGCCCGTGCTACATCCAGCGCGTGTTCCAGCGTTGTCTCGTGTTCCAAAGTCGATTCATTTTCCATGAACCCATTTTGGTCAGGTTTCCCGGCTGATACCAGTAACACAGCCGGGAAACCCGCGAATACTTCCCGGTTTAGGCGTTGGCTGCCTCAAGGACTGCAATAGGCGCCACGATGTCGCGGGCAGGGAAGGACGGCGGGTTGACGCCGGCCATTTCCTCCATGACACGGACCACCTGGCAGGAGTAGCCGAATTCGTTGTCGTACCAAACGTAGAGCACGAGGTTCTTGTCGTTGGAAATAGTGGCCAGACCGTCAACGATGCCTGCGCGGCGGGAACCAACGAAGTCGCTGGAGACAACGTCCGGCGAGTCGATGTAGTCGATCTGCTTCCGCAACGGCGAGTGCAGCGACATTTCGCGGAGGTAGTCGTTGACCTCATCGCGTGTGGTGCCGTTGGCAAGGTTGAGGTTCAGGATCGCCATGGACACATCCGGGGTAGGTACGCGGATCGCATTACCGGTGAGCTTGCCCTGAAGTTCCGGAAGCGCCTTGGCAACAGCCTTGGCTGCACCTGTCTCCGTGATAACCATGTTCAGCGCTGCCGAACGGCCGCGGCGGTCTCCCTTGTGGAAGTTGTCGATCAGGTTTTGGTCGTTCGTGAACGAGTGCACCGTTTCAACATGGCCGTGGATGATACCGAATTTATCGTTGATGGCCTTCAGTACCGGAGTAATGGCGTTGGTTGTGCACGACGCAGCCGTGACGATCTTGTCGTCATCGGAGATGTCGGACTGGTTGATTCCGTGGACGATGTTCTTCAGATCGCCCTTGCCCGGAGCCGTCAGCAGGACGCGCGAAACACCCTTGCTTTGCAGGTGCTGGGACAGGCCCTCCGCATCGCGCCAACGTCCGGTGTTGTCCACTACCAGGGCGTCCTTGATGCCATAGGCGGTGTAGTCCACGGTTGCGGGGTTGTCGGAGTAAATGACCTGGACCTGAACGCCGTTGGCGGTGATGGTGTTGGCTTCTTCGTCCACGCGGATGGTTCCTTCAAAGGAACCGTGTACGGAGTCGCGGCGCAGGAGGCTGGCACGCTTGACGAGGTCGTTCTCGGCGCCCTTGCGGACAACGATGGCACGCAGCCGCAGGCCATGCCCGCCACCGGCCTTTTCAATCAGGATGCGGGCCAGGAGGCGGCCGATGCGGCCAAAGCCGTACAGCACGACGTCGGTGCTGGTGCGGTCATCAGCGCCACGCTTTCCGACGATTTCGGCGAGCTCTGCCCGCAGGAACTCATCCAAGGAGGTGCCGTTGCCCTCGACGCGGAACTTCTCCGTGAGACGGGCAATGTCGATTGCGGCCGCACCGAGTTCCAGCTCAGCAAGAGCGTTCAACAGGGGTGCGGTTTCTTCGAGCAGCAGCTCGGTGTTGCTCATCCGGCGCGCAAAGCGGTGGGCCTTCAGGATGTTCATGGTCGACTTGTTGATCAGGCTCCGGCCGTGGATGCTCGTGACCACGTTGTTTTCCCGGTACAACCGGCCGATCACCGGAATCATGGCCTCGGCGAGAGCCTCCCGGCCCATCCACTTATCAAGACAAGAATCTGACGTCTGGCTCACAGAACTACCTTCCTTGGGTCAACCACATACGTCCTCGTATGCAGATGGCGGCCGCCCGGAGTAATCCTGCGGCACGGGCACTGGCCGGGCTTCGGTCCACCCACAGCGCCTTGAACGATTGCAAAGAAAAGACCGCCGGCTGCGAACGCAGTCCCGGCGGCAGAACATCTACGTTCATAACAAGTCTAAGGCGGAAGGGCGCCCTCTTGGGTGCCGGAGGGCGTGAAATCACTCACATGGCAGTCACAATGGACGTATGCCCGGGACCTCAGTGGCAAATGTGGATGGGTTGACCGATACGCCGGGTTCTGTCATCCCTTGCCGTTGCCGGCAAAGGAGTGGCGGCCATCCATCTACGAACGCCGTTGCCGACGCCCTCCAGCAGCCTACCCGGACACTCGGGCGAGCAGCCCTCAAACGTGTCCTGTCTGGCCTTGCTCCGGGTGGGGTTTACCTAGCCTCCCCGGTCACCCAGGGAGCTGGTGGTCTCTTACACCACCGTTTCACCCTTACCTGCCGCGTGCTGATGCAAGCACCACCACGCGCAGGCGGTCTGTTTTCTGTGGCACTGGCCTGCGGGTTACCCCGAGTGGGCGTTACCCACCACCCTGCTCTGCGGAGCCCGGACGTTCCTCGAGCCACTTCCGTGACGCGCGACCGCCTGGTCAACCCATCCGCCGTCCAGTCTACCGGCGTCGAGGGTTGCCTCGGTCCCCGGTAATATCGTCTGGTGCTGATTCTGCTGCCGCCTTCCGAAGGCAAGACCCCCGCCGTCAAAGGTCCCGCCGTCGAATGGGAGTCACTCAGCTTTCCGGAGCTCAACCCGTACCGCGCCAAGGTCCTGGAATCGCTGGGCACCGTCAGTGCGCACGAGGACGCACTGGCATTGCTTGGCGTAGGCCCCTCGCTGAAGGACGACGTCGAACGTAATACCCGGCTGCACGCAGAACCGGCGGCGCCGGCCCACCAGGTGTACTCCGGAGTCCTGTATGACGCGCTCGGCTTCAATTCCATGACGCCGGCCCAACGACGCAAGGCAACCGAATCGATTTTGGTGGTTTCGGCACTGTGGGGTGCCATAGGTTTTGGTGACCATGTGCCGGCTTACCGGCTGTCCATGGGAACGGCACTGCCCGACGTCGGACGCCTCGCCTCCTTCTGGAAGCCGAACCTGAATGCGGCCCTCGCGAAACGGGCTGAAGGAGAATTGCTGGTTGATTGCCGTTCCAGCACGTACGCAGCTGCGTGGGCACCACCAGCAGCGCAGACCGTCACAGTGAACGTTTTCAACGAGGCAAACGGCAAGCGCACGGTGGTCAGCCACTTCGCCAAACACACCCGGGGTGAGTTTGCCAGGCATCTGCTGACCAGGCGCGGGAAGGCGCCCGCATCACCTGATCAACTGCTAAAAGCGGCCAAAGAGATCTGGCGGGCGGAACTCGTCCCCGGCACGGCCCGCAAGCCACACGCCCTTAACATCATTCTGGGCAGCTAGGTCAGTTCCACTCGGCCGAACGGACCAGGATGCATCCTGAATCAGGGCAAAAAACGATGTCGTCGTCAGCGGCGGCCTTGACTTCAGCGAGGTCGCCGGGGCTGAGCATCATGCCCGAACCTTCCGATTTACCGTGGAAGAGCCTGGCGGCGCCGACACCGCGCCTGGCAATCGTCTTCTCATAGACTGCAAGCATTCCGGCGTCGAGGGCCTCCGCGAAAGCGGCACGTTGTCCGCGGACCACGGTTTCCTCGGCCGCGATCTCAGCAATTGCCTCATCCAATTCGGCGCGGATGCTGGCAAATGAACCCTGGATGTCATCCACGATGGCCTGTTGTGCGGCCTGGCGTTCCCGCAGGGTGTCCAAACGCTCCAGGATTTCAAGCTCAACGTCCTCCAGGTCGGAGCGCCGCTTGTTAAGGGATGCAATGTCACTCTGAAGCGCCACCAGGTCCTTGGAGAGACCGGTTCCGCTGTTGAGCCTGGCCTCATCACGTTCGATGCGGGAGGCGACCTGCTCCACGTCCGCTTCGGAACGACGCAGTTCAGCTTCGGCGTCGTGCACCGCCATCTTGGCAGCGCCAAGTTCACCGTTGGCTACATTCAGTGCATCCTGCAGGTCAGCTATCCGCGGATCCGTTTCCAGCACCTTCCGGCGGCCGGCCAACGATTTGAGCTTGGCATCCAGTCCCTGCAGTTCAAGCAATTTCAGTTGTTCTGCCGGTGCTGCTTTCGCCACGCTTACCTCCGCTTGTGTCGCTTCCGGGCCTGGGGATCAGTTCCGGATGGACGGCCCGTGTTTATTGGGATCGTCCGTATCTTCTAGACTCTAGTCCCCGCCGGGAGTGAGTATGAAGTCCCAGGGATCGCTGTTGGTGCTGCTCACGCGGATCTCGACGTCGTAGCCCTGATCAGCCAGTACATTGCCGAGCGCTTCCGCGGCTACGGGCAGCCACAGCCATTCACTGGCAAAGTGCGAGACGTCAATGAGGTACGGACGGCCGTTGACGGCACCTTCCCGCGCCTCCGACGCCGGATGGTGCCGCATGTCTGCTGTCACATACACATCTGCGTTGCTGGCCCTGACGGCGTCGAACAAGCTGTCCCCAGCGCCACCACAGACGGCGACGCGCCGTAGCAGACCGTCCTTGTCGCCGGCCACGCGGACCCCTCCGGCCACCGCGGGGAGCATCCCGAAGACGCGGGCAGCGAAATCACCCAGGGTCATGAGCTCAGGAAGATCACCAACCCGGCCGATGCCTTCCTCGGGCAAGCCATTGGCGGCAGGGGTAAGTGGAGCAACATTTTCCAGGCCAAAGGCGTCCGCCAACACGTCCGATACGCCCCCGACGGCGGAGTCACCGTTGGTGTGGACGGTCAGGAGTCCGGTGCCCGCTTCGATAAGCCGGTGCACGGCCAAGCCCTTCGCAGAGGTGGCCGCGACGGAGTTCACCCCTTTGAGCAATAACGGATGATGCGTAATCAGGAGCCCGGCACCCCACTCAATGGCCTCGTCGATGACGGCCAGGGTGGGATCCACAGCAAACAGGATTCTGGTGATGGGCGTGGTGGGGCGCCCCACCACGAGGCCTACCTCATCCCAATCCTCAGCCAAGGACTCCGGCCAGAGTTCCTCAACAGCAAGCAACACCTGGCCAAGGGTCGGGTCCCCGCTTGCTTCCACTGTCCCGGCGTCGTCGCTGGAATCCGCATCAGAAATGGCGGTGTCTACTGCTTCCATACTCTTATTCTTACCTACTGGACCCGATGGGGCAGTCTTGGTGGCTGCCGTACCTGCCCAGGGCGTTATTCTCCCGTAAGGTATTGGGGGAATCATCAGGCCCTCCAATCCATTGAAGAGATCATGAAAACTTTTGTACTTGGTGGTGGATGCTTCTGGTGCCTTGATGCCGTGTACCAGAAAACCCGCGGTGTCAGTTCCGTGGTCTCCGGCTATACGGGAGGCCATGTCCGCAACCCTGACTATTACGACGTCTGCTCAGGAACGACGGGTCATGCGGAGGTGGTTGCGGTGACATTCGACGAAACCGTGGTGCCGGAGGAAGTCATTCTTGACATGTTCTTCGCGTTGCACGACCCCACCACGTTGAACAGGCAGGGCTACGACACAGGCACTCAATACCGTTCGTCAATGTTCTACACCACGACGGAGGAAAAGGTCCTCTTCGAAGAAGCCATCGAGCGCGCGCAAGCACTCTGGGCCGATCCGATTGTGACGGAAGTGAGCCGGCTACCCGAGTTCCATGAGGCAGAGGAAGTCCATCAGAACTATTACGCCAAATTCCCGTACCAGGGTTACTGCCAGGTCATCATCAATCCAAAACTGGCCAAAGCGCGGAAATATTACTCTGCATGGCTAACTGCTTAGCAGGGTTTCGATGCGGCTGGTTAGGCTGACCTCAGCATTCCCTCTTCAGAGATAGGCATAATCTTCATGGCAAGGATCTACGACGACGTCACCCAGCTGGTCGGCCGCACTCCGCTGGTCCGTTTGAACCGGCTGACCGAAGGCCTTGAGGCCACCGTTGCGGTCAAGCTTGAGTTCTACAACCCGGCCAACAGCGTGAAGGACCGCATCGGTGTGGCCATCATTGACGCCGCCGAAAAGTCCGGTGCCCTGAAACCGGGTGGAACAATTGTGGAAGGCACTTCCGGTAACACCGGAATCGCGCTGGCACTTGTTGGTGCCGCACGCGGCTACAAGGTCATCCTGACCATGCCTGAGACCATGTCCACCGAACGTCGTGTCATGCTTCGCGCTTATGGTGCAGAAATCGTACTGACTCCCGGTTCCGAAGGCATGCGCGGCGCCGTTGAAAAGGCCCAGGAAATCGTTGGCAACACAGAGAACTCCATCTGGGCGCAGCAGTTCGCCAACCCGGCCAACCCGGAGATCCACCGCAACACCACTGCCGAGGAGATCTGGGCGGACACAGATGGCGAAGTAGACATCTTTGTTGGCGGCATCGGTACCGGCGGTACCGTGACCGGCGTCGGGCAGGTCCTTAAGGAGCGCAAGCCCGAAGTCCAGATCATTGCCGTTGAGCCCAAGGACTCCCCCATCCTTAATGGCGGCAGCCCCGGTCCCCACAAGATCCAGGGCCTGGGCGCCAACTTCATCCCGGAAGTCCTTGACACCAACGTCTACGACGAAGTTCTCGACGCTACCCTTGAAGACTCGGTTGCCACCGCCCGCGCCTTGGGTTCCAAGGAAGGCGTCCTCGCCGGCATCTCCGGCGGCGCCGCAGTATGGGGCGCGCTGGAAGTGGCCAAGCGTCCCGAGAACAAGGGCAAGCTGATCGTCGTGATCGTGCCGGACTTCGGAGAACGTTACATCTCCACTGTGCTCTTTGACGATATCCGCGGCTAACACTTCGCCCGCAAGCATTCATTTCCTGTAGAAAGGTCTTTGTGAGCTTCTTCGCAAGGCTTAAGGAAGACCTCGACGCCGCCCGGTCACATGACCCGGCGGCTCGAGGTTCTTTTGAGAACTTTTTCGCCTACTCCGGCCTGCACGCCATCTGGGCTCACCGCGTGACGCACAAGCTCTGGCAAAACCCGGCCCTTCGCTTCCCCGCCCGCCTGATCTCCCAGTTGGCGAGATTCCTGACGGGCATCGAGATCCATCCCGGCGCAACCATCGGCCGGCGTTTCTTCATCGACCATGGCATGGGCGTCGTTATCGGTGAAACTGCTGAAATCGGCGAGGACGTGATGATCTACCACGGTGTGACGCTCGGTGGCCGGTCCCTTGCCAAGGTCAAGCGCCATCCCACCATCGGGGATCGTGTGACCATCGGCGCAGGCGCCAAGGTCCTGGGTCCCATCACGATCGGCGCAGACAGCGCGATTGGTGCGAACGCCGTAGTGGTGAAGAACGCTCCCCCGGAGTCGATCATCACGGGCATTCCGGCCACATGGCGGCACCGCGACGCGAAATCCGAAACCAAACCGGCGGTTGACCCGGCTGAGTACTACATCGAATACCGGATCTAGCTGAGTCAGCCGGTAAACCTCTTGTAGGAGTTCCAGAGCACGGCGTCAAAGACGCGGTCAGGAAGAACTCTCCGTAAGGCCAGGACGCTCCAGGCTCCCCTACCCACCGGGTAGCGGGTCTTGGGGCGTTTTGCCGTCGACGCGCGAACTATTGCCCTGGCCACTACCCTCGGAGGGGTAGATATCAGCTGTCCGGATGTTGACGCCAAGGCTGCTGCCATGACGTGGGCCTGCCCCTTGTATGGACCTTTGCCGGACGCCGATAACAGGCCTTCCCCGGCAATGGTGCCCCATTCGGTGTCCGTTCCGGCGGGCTCAATGAGGACGACGTCGATGCCGTGCGGTCTCAACTCAAGCCGCAAAGAATCGCTCATCCCCTCCACGGCGAATTTTGTCCCGTGGTACCAAGCGCCCAGGGGTTCATAAATTTTTCCGCCGATGGACGAGACGTTGATGATCCGACCAGAACCGGCTTGCCGCATCCTGGGAATAACGAGTTGAGTCATCCTTGCCAGACCCATCACGTTCACCTCGAACTGGCGCCTGCCTTCGGCCAAGGGAACCTCTTCCAGGGAGCCGTAGGAGCCGTACCCTGCGTTGTTCACCAGGACATCTATATGCCCGTGTGCGGCTTCAACAAGCGCCACAGCTGAGGCCATGGAGTCCTCGATGGTGACATCCAGGTGCATGACGGTGATTCCCTGTGCCTTAAGCGGGTGCATCTTCTCCACCCGACGCGCGCCGGCGTAGACAATGAACCCTTCGGACCTCAGGGCACGCGCCGTCTCGAAACCAATGCCGGTAGACGCCCCTGTGACGAAAGCGATGCGTTCGGTCATGGCACTGGCTCCTTGGCTCGTGGCACCCGCGCGATGGCCCAGTACCCGTTCCGGCACGGCAAAGGCCGGCTCCTCCCAGCGTATCCGGGAAGAACCGGCCTTGCGGTGGAACTTAGTGGGTGTCGACGGCCGAGATTTCGGACTTGTCTTCGCCCCACAGCGTGTGGAACGTACCTTCGGCATCAACGCGGCCGTAGGTGTGCGCACCGAAGAGGTCGCGCTGGCCCTGGATCAGTGCAGCGGCAACGCGCTTGCGGCGCAGGCCGTCGTAGTACGCCAGCGAGGAGGAGAAGACCGGTACCGGGATGCCCAGCTGGACGGCGGTGGCTACAACGCGGCGCCAGGCCGGGAGGGCCTCGGCGATGGCCTTGGTGAAAGCCGGCGCGAACAGGAGGTTGGCAGGCTTCTCCTCGGCAGAGTAGGCCTTGGTGATGTCCTTGAGGAGTTCTGCGCGGATGATGCAACCTGCGCGCCACAGCGAGGCGATCTCGTCCAACTTGAGGTCCCAGCCGTACTCCTTGGCAGCGGAGGTCAGCATGTCCAGGCCCTGGGCGTAGGAAACCAGCTTGGAGGCGTACAGCGCCTGGCGGACGTCCTCAACGAACGTCTCGGGGATCTCCACGGAAGCCTCTTCGCCGGCCAGCAGTTCCTGGCCAAGCTTGCGCTGCTCGGCCTGTGAGGACAGTGCGCGGGCGAAAACGGACTCGGCGATGCCGGAGACCGGGGAGCCGAGTTCCAGGGCGGAGATGACCGTCCAGCGTCCGGTTCCCTTCTGGCCTGCGGCATCCACGACGACGTCAACGAACGGCTTGCCGGTCTTGGCGTCAACGTGGCCCAGGACCTCGGCGGAGATTTCGATCAAGAAGGAGGACAGATCGCCCTTGTTCCACTCAGCGAAAATCCTGGACTGCTCGGCGGGCTCAATGCCGGCGCCGGAGCGGAGGAGATCGAATGCTTCACCGATGACCTGCATGTCGGCGTATTCGATGCCGTTGTGGACCATCTTGACGAAGTGGCCGGCACCGTCGGTGCCGATCCAAGCGCAGCACGGTTCGCCGTCGACCTTCGCGGCAATCTTCTCCAGCAGCGGGCCGAGGGCGTCATAGGACTCCCTGGAGCCACCGGGCATGATGGAGGGACCGTTCAGCGCGCCCTCTTCGCCACCGGAAACACCGACGCCAACGAAGTGCAGGTCCTTCTTGGCCAGCGCGGCTTCGCGGCGGCGGGTGTCCTCGTAGTGCGAGTTACCGGCATCGATGATGATGTCCCCGGCCTCGAGCAGCGGTTCGAGCTGCTCGATGACGTTGTCCACCGGAGCGCCTGCCTTGACCATGATGAGGACACGGCGGGGCTTTTCGAGGGAGTCGACGAGTTCCTGCAGCGTTTCCGTGCGGATGAAGTCGCCGTCCGTGCCGTGCTTTTCAAGCAGGGCGTCGGTCTTTTCCACGGAGCGGTTGTGGAGAGCCACGGTGAAGCCGTTGCGGGCCAGGTTGCGGGCCAGGTTGGCGCCCATCACCGCAAGGCCGGTGACACCGATGTGTGCTGACATCAAAACTCCAATTCGATCGTGTACAAACAGTCCCACCTACCCCCCTGGGGGCACGCAGGAAGCGATTTCATAACCAGGGGCTGTAATAAACCATACGTATTTAAGCCATGGGCAGGAAAGCGGCGCCCACGTTTTGGAACGGCACCGCTTCATAAACAGTCTATGATGTGCGGGACTTCCACAGACTCCGATGGGTACCGAATGGCATCGGATGCGACACGCGGAATGTCTTCACCCCACTATGCTTACCTCTATGTCAACCAGCCTCCACCACCGCGCCGTAGAGCATCTGGGAACCCGGATTGTGGGCGGCGCCCTTCCCACCGGCCACGTCATGCTGGCCGAACATTTGGAAGACGAGCTCAACGTTTCGCGCTCTGTGGTCCGGGAGGCCGTCCGCGTCCTGCAGTCGCTGGGCTTGGTGGAGACCATTAAGCGTGTCGGAATCCGCGTCCTCCCGGCCCATCGTTGGAATCCCTTTGATCCATTGGTCATTCGCTGGCGCTTGGCCGGCGAGGGTCGTGGCGCCCAACTGAGGTCGCTCGCTGAGCTGCGTTCCGCCGTCGAGCCTGTTGCTGCGGAACTCGCAGCTGGAAACGCTCCGGAAACCCTCCGCCGGGAACTCGTGGATATTTCGCTGGCCATGAAGGAAGCCGGCGACGCCGGAGACATGCCACGCTTCCTTGACCTCGACATCCGGTTCCATGCACTGGTGCTCTCCGGCTCCGGAAACGAAATGTTTGCCAACCTGATTGGCCAGGTGACAGAGACCCTGACGGGACGTACGGTGCACGGACTCATGCCGGAGCACCCGCAGAAGCAGGCGCTGCAGTGGCATATCGACGTCGCCCACGCCATCGACGCCGGCGACGGTCAGCAGGCCAGGGATGCGGCCGGAAAAATCATGCGCCAAACGATCGCGGAGCTGGCCCCCAGCTGGAACGACCAGCCCCGCGTCTTCGTACCCGTGGCGAAAAACTAATCCTGGAAGTTCAGCAGGACTTTGCCGGACTCGGCTGAGTTCCTGGCTACTTCGAACGCCTCGAGGCCGTGAGCGAGGTCGAATTCGTGCGTTATCACGGGTTCCACGAACAGGGACCCGTCGGCCAACGCTGCGATGACGTCATCGATTTCGTTGTTGAACCGGAAGGATCCCAACAGTTCCAGCTCCCGGGTGATGGCCAGGGAGATGAAGACCGGCTGCGGGCCCGAGGGCAGCAGCCCCACCATCACCACTTTCCCGCCGCGCGTGGCTCCTTTGATCGCCGAGGCAAGGCCGTGGTGGCTGCCGGAGGACTCGATGACGACGTCGGCCTCCACAGCCGCGATGGCGGCGGCGTCATCGCCCCTCAGGACAGCGTCGGCACCCACGGCGCGGGCGATCTCCAAAGGCTTCTCATGCATATCGACCGCGACGATCCGGGCCGCGCCGGCGCGCTTGAGGACAGCGACCGCGAGGGTACCGATCGGGCCGCTGCCGATCACCAGGGCAGTCTTTCCCGCTACGTCACCGGCCCGGGCAACCGCATGCCAGGCCACGCTGGCCGGTTCAACCAGCGCCGCGGTCCGCAGATCCAGGGTTTCCGGCAGGGCACGGAGCATCCGCGAGGGAAGGGTGGCGTAGCGGCTGAAAGCGCCGTCGGTGTGTGGAAAGCGTGCCGCGCTGCCCAAATACGTGCAGCCCGGTGAAAGGTTGGGCCGCTCTTCCGGGTAGCGTGCCCCGCCCGGGCCCGGCGTCGCCGGGTGCACGGCCACCGGGGTGCCGGCCACAGGGCCGCTGCCATCAGCTGCCTGCTCGATGATGACCCCGACAATTTCATGGCCCAGGACCAGCGGGGCCTTGAGGATCGATTCCCCCGCGGCACCATGCAACCAATAGTGCAGGTCCGAACCGCAGATCCCGCCGTAAGCGATCTCCACGATCGACTCATCGGGCGCCGGGGTCCTCAGCGGGACGTCTTCGATCCGCAGGTCACCTTTGGCATGGGCGACGACCGCGGGGCCGGAGGCTGGGAAGGTGATGCCCATCAGACCACCACCGTCATTCCGCCATCGACGAAGATCGTCTGGCCATTGACGAAATTGGACCCCTGGGACGCAAGCCACACAACAGGCCCGGCCAGGTCAGCGGCCGTGCCCCACCGGTGGGCAGGCGTCCGGCCGAGGATCCAGGAATTAAACGCTTCGTCATCGACCAGGTTCTGCGTCATTTCCGTATGGATGTACCCCGGGGCGATGCCGTTGATCTGCAACCCGGAGCCGGCCCATTCAGCAGTCATCGCGCGGGTCAGGTTACGCAGCCCGCCCTTCGCAGCCACATACGGGGCAATCGTAGGGCGCGCAAGGTCCGTCTGGACCGAGCAGATGTTAATGATCTTCCCCCGGCCCCTGGGAATCATGTGCCGGGCCGCTTCCCGGCCCACCAGGAACGCGCTGGTCAAATCCGTGCTGATCACCCGGTCCCAGTCCCTGACATCCAGGTCAAGCATGGGAACCCGGTGCTGGATCCCGGCATTATTGACCAGGATGTCCAGTGGGCCAACGTTGGCCTCGATCCACGCCACCCCTTCGGCAGCCGAAGCGGCATCCGTCACATCGAACGCCCTGCTGTGGACCCTCCCGGCAGGGTATCCAGCCACCATGGCCTCGCATGCCGCTTCCAAACGTTCGGGGTTGATCCCGTTCAACACCACGGTCGCACCAGCATCAGCCAGGCCTCGGGCCAGCGCATTACCAATCCCCCGGCTCGAACCCGTCACCAACGCCACGCGTCCGCTCAGATCAAACAATCCACTCATGTTTCCTTAGCATTCCTTCTTGTCTGGACAGGTTTCTTAGTCGAGGCCGCCACTTAGTTCGCGGCCGAAGACATGGCAAGATTGGCTATCGCCTGGCGAACGACGGCGAGGTCCTGATCGCCAAGTCCTTGGCGTTTGAGTTCGCCGTAGAGCTCGATGGCCGCAGAGGCCATCGGTACCGGGGAGCCCACACTTTCGGCGCTTTGGACCACGAAGGCCAAATCCTTGTGCATGAACTTGGCCGGTCCGGTGGGCCTGTAGTTCTTGGCCGCCAAGCGTGGCCCGACAATCTCCAGCACCCGGCTTGCTGCCAGGCCTCCTGCGAGGACCTCATACAGGGCGGCAACATCCATTCCTGAGCGCTCGGCAAGTTCAGCAGCCTCGGCGAGTGCCGCCGTCGCAGTCCCGACGATCAGCTGATTGCAGGCCTTGGCGAGCGAGCCCGATCCCAATGGGCCCATCCGGCGGACTGTTGTCCCCATGGTTTCAAAGAGTGGCTGAAGCCGTTCAAAGTCCGCTTCGGACGCTCCTGCCATAATGGCCAAGGTTCCGTTTTCGGCACCTGTAGTGCCGCCGCTTACTGGCGCGTCAACCACCACGGCATTTCCGCCGCTGGCCTGATGGACTCTTTCGCCGAACTGCCGGACATCCGTTGGCGAAACGCTGCTCATAACCACGACGGCGGTCCCCGGCTGGGGCGGCTCCGACCGCCACGCATCGAGCAAGCCTTCTGCTGCAGAGTCAATGAAGGGCAAATCGGGAAGCATGAAAACGATCGCCGGTTCGTCCCGGAGTTGGGCAACTGTCCCCACCCGGCTGATGCCGGCAAGGCCTTCAAAAACAGCCTCGGAACGGTTCCACGCCTTGACAACCCATCCTGCTTTAGCGACGTTGGCCGCCATGGGAGCTCCCATGAGTCCCAAGCCTACGAAACCCATACGTTTGCTGGTCATGTCGTGAAGAACCTCACTTCTTTGTGTCCATCAAAAGTTTGTGCCAATCACAATCAACTGTTCAATATTCTAGCCTCCATTCAGTATGATGAACACTATGACGACTGATGAACTTACCATCGCGATCGCTGTACCGCTCGAAGTTGAGCATGTGGAGCGTATTCGCGCCGTGGATCCTTCCGTAACTGTCCTGTACGAACCAGATCTCCTTCCGCCCGAGCGCTTCCCTGCCGACCACAGCGGGGACCCGGATTTCAAGCGGACGCCGGAGCAGGAAGAACGCTACTGGGCCATGCTCAACCGGGCTCAGGTTCTGTACGGCTTCCCTAACGAAAGCCCCGCCGGCCTTGCCCGGATTGCCCGGAGCAATCCCCACCTTCAATGGATTCACGCCATGGCCGCTGGGGCTGGCGGAGCCGTCAAGGCTTCGGGGCTGGATACTGAGACGCTCCGAAAATTCCGCGTCACTACGTCAGCCGGGGTCCACGCGTTGCCGCTCGCTGAATTCTCTGCCTTTGGCATCCTTAACGGCTTCAAGCGCAGCGCGGAAATGGCCCAGGACCAAGCGGCCAAGGTTTGGCCCGAGTTGCGCACACCCACCAAGTTGGCCAATGGATCCAAGGTAGTCATTGCCGGGCTTGGCGAGATCGGCATGGAAACCGCACGTATTGCCCGCGCTCTGGGCATGAAGGTCAGCGGCACCAAACGCAACGTAGAGGCCATTGAAGGCATCGACGAGGTCACCAACAATGACGGCCTTGCGAGCCTGGTTGCCGACGCTGACGCTGTAGTGAACACCCTTCCCGGCACGCCATACACAGAGAAGCTGTTCAGCACCGACATCTTCTCCGCAATGAAGCCGGGTACCGTGTTCGTCAACGTTGGCCGTGGCACCGTGGTGGACGAGGACGCCCTTCTTGAGGCCCTCAACAGCGGCCAGGTTGCCTATGCCTGCCTGGACGTCTTTGCCGTCGAGCCGCTCCCGCAGGCCAGCCCCCTGTGGAACCATCCCAAGGTGCTGGTATCGCCCCACACGTCTGCACTGAGCTCCGCCGAAAACCGCCTCATCGCGGAACGCTTCTGCAGCAACCTCCGTACATTCCTGGACGGTGGCGACCTTCCCCATCTGGTGGATCCGGTCCACTTCTACTAGGCCCAGTAAGCTCTGATGCAAAAGGCTCCGACCCCAAGGGGGTCGGAGCCTTTCTTGCGCCAATGTTTGGCAGCTGCAGGTGGGCTACTTCGCGTCCTCAAGGGAAAGAAGGTCCCGTCCAGCTGTTTCAGGCGTAAAGAATGTCGTGATGAAGGAAATCAGCGCCAGCACGAGCGAGTAGACCGCGAGAACAACCCAGGAGTTATGCGTAGCCGCCAGGAGGATGGCGCCGAGCAGGGGCACAAGGCCGCCTGCCAGCACTGCAGAGATTTCCCGGCTCAGCGCAACTCCGGTGAAGCGGTACTGGGAACCAAACAGTTCAGGTAGCAACGGGCACTGCGGGCCCAGCATGGACTGGACGCCCAGCGCGATACCAACCACCATGACTGCCCATACGAGGGTCACGTTTCCGAGAGTCACCAAATAGAAAGCGGGGATGGCAAAGACCGCCTGGAACAAGGCACCATAGCGGTAAACCCGCACGCGGCCAAAGCGGTCAGACAGTGCTCCGAAAGTCACCACCATGACGGCTGCGAATCCAGCGGCAATCAGAAGTCCCACAGGGCCAATGAACTTGTCTCCAGGAAAGACACCCTCCTTGACCGACATGAAGGAGATCAGCAGAGCCGAATAGATGGAAGAGTTGCCGTTCTCCCCCATGCGGAGTCCTATACCAACCAGCACGTTCCTTCTGGAGTGCTTCCAAAGTTGACCGACAGGATTCTTGACCACATTCTTGTGCTTCTCCAGTTCCTGAAATACCGGGGTTTCCTTCAACCTCAGGCGAATGAATACGGCAACAATGATCAGGACAAAGCTGGCAAGGAATGGCACCCTCCAGAGCCACGCCTCGAAAGCATCCTTATCCGCCAACTGCAACAGAGCGAAAGTCCCAGCGCCCAGGAGCGTGCCGAGCTGAATGCCCACGAATGGCAGCGACGCGAAGTACCCGCGACGCTTCGGCGGAGCCACTTCTGATATCAGGGTTGTGGCTCCAGCCTGTTCCGCTCCGGCACCCAAGCCCTGGATGATGCGCAACGTCACCAGGAGTACAGCGCCGAGCATTCCGGCCTGCTCGAAGGTGGGAAGCAGGCCGATGGCAAAGCTTGCGAGTCCCATCATGCCAATTGTCAGCAAGAGGACCATTTTGCGGCCAAACCTGTCTCCGATGAATCCGAAGAAAATACCGCCGAACGGCCTGGCCGCAAATCCCACGCCATAGGTAGCAAAGGATGCGATCAAAGCCCCACTCTCACCCAAAGGTTTGAAGAACAAAGGCCCAAAGATCAAGGCCGAGGCCAGGCCATAAATGTAGAAATCGTAGTACTCCAGGGCAGAACCCACGGAGCTGGCCAGCGTCGCCCTGCGAAGCTGTTCCGGCTCAACCACTGCATCGTCAGCCTCAGCTGCGAGCTTTGCATCAGTACGAGTTGTCACAAGCACTCCCTCAAAATCACCCCAGGCCCCCGTTGGCCCGACGAGATAGTGATGGCATCACCGCCAAGATCACTATGGTGAACAGCGTACAGCTTGTTGAACGCAGTGCCAAGATTGAAATCAGATTTATTCAAAACCCGCCGATTGTGACGTGCGGCACGGCATCAACCCATCGGATTCCCCAGGGAACGGGCCAGCTCCTTGAGTTCCTTGACCATGAGCGCACCCTGCTCCTCTGAATAAGTAGCCTTCAATGCAGTAACAGAAAGCCCCAAGCTGGGACCATGTGCTCCATGGGTGGGCACGGGAACGGCAAGGCACACCACTCCTACCGTGGATTCTTCGTCCTCAAAGGCAAAACCCTGCTTGCGGATCGTGGCGATCTGCGCCTTCAGTTCCTCGGCGGTGCGCAGTGAGTTCGGCGTCATGACCGGAAGTTCCATGCCATCCGGGAACATGGCATCGATGTCGTGATCATGCAATTGCGCCAGGAGCGCCTTTCCTACACTGCAGAGGGACACCGGCATCTTGTCGCCTATGTTGGAGGTCAGTCGAACTGCAGGATGACCCTCATAGCGGGCAAGGTAAATGACATGGTCCCCGTCCAACATGGCAATGCGGACAGTTTCTCCGGACAGGGTGGGCGCCTGTTCACAGTACTTGTAGAACTCCTGCACTTCGTCCAAGCGGCTCAAGTAGGCTGCGCCCAGCTCCACGAGCTTTCGCCCCAAGCCAAAGTCGGCGCCCTGCCTGGTAATAAGCCGCGCTTCTTCCAGTGCCAGCAGCAGATTGGACGTGGACGATTTAGGGATTCCCAGCTCCCTGGACAGATCACTCAGGGTGAGGCGGCCCGACGGCGATTCTGCCAATGCTTCCAGAACGGCCGCGGCGCGGGTGACCGCAGGCGCCGGCGATGAGGCGCCCAGTCCTTCGGAGCGGGCAATGCGGGAATCGGCCATGATTCTCCTTCGTCATATCAAACCGGACGTCGCGTCTAACGGCTGTTCATTCAGCTGAACACTACCCATCATAGTGTCATTGCCTGCCGTCCTGCCGGGAGGAGTGGGGCCTTTATCGACACACAAGGCCTTAAGGAGGGCTTTACTTTCCAAACCGAAAAGTTCGCTGTATATTCATTTTCGAGCTCTCCACCGCGGCATCCCCCAATAGTCGTGGTGGAGAGCTCATCCATTTCCCGGCGCGAATCCTACGCAGCCGCCCGCTCTTCGCCACGCAGGTACCAGCCCCCACCGCTTCCGTCCCGCACGAGTTCCCAGGTTGCCAGGCTGGACACGGCGTTGCTTCCCAGCCGTACCTGGACTTGCAAGACCTCAACATCCACGCGGCCCTGCCCCCGGGGCATTCGCTTGGAGCTCTCCCACCACGGCACCCTCTCGAACCATCGGAATGGCTCTTCGGCAATCTGCCATTCCCGGCCGCCCCGGACCACGGTAGTTGCCGTGCCGCCCCCTTTAGTGCGGATGTATACCTGTTCCATAAGCCAGACATTAGGCGTGGGCACCGACTTTTTTGTCAGGGGCTTTTTCGGGAAAAGGAAAACCCCGCCATTTACCAACCTTGCGGTCCGGGATGACGGGGTTTCTTGGTGGGTCCTACCGGGATCGAACCGATGACATCCACGGTGTAAACGTGGCGCTCTACCAGCTGAGCTAAAGACCCAAAGTTCAGTATCAGTGCCTTAGCGCTTCAACCAACGAACAATGACTCTACATGATCATTCGGGAGAAACACCAATCGAGTCCTCCGCTACAGGAAGGTCAGGCAAATTCCGGGCGAGATAATCCAGGGCGCCGCTCACTCCCACTTCAAGTTTCAACACGGCAAATTCGTCACCTCGCGTGATTCCCCTGTTGATGATGACCACCGGCTTGCTTGCCTTCGCCGCATAACGCACGAACCTCAACCCACTCATCACCGTGAGCGAGGAGCCGGCAACCAAGAGAGCTTCGCCTGCGTCCACCATGGCATACGCCCGTTCGACGCGGGTTTTAGGAACATTTTCGCCAAAGTAGACGAAGTCAGGCTTCAGCGTGCCGCCGCAGACAGGACAGACTGCCACCACGAATGACTTGATAAGTTCGGGATCTTCCACGGTGGCGTCAGCGTCGGGTGCCATCTCCACCACACCCGCCTCAAGCGCGGCTGCTACGAACCCCGGATTCAGCTCCTCAAGGACGGCGGCGAGCAGCTTTCTGGAAAAAGTGTGTCCGTTCTCAAGGCAAATCACCTGATCGAAGCGCCCATGCAGATCCACTACAGCGGTGCTCCCGGCTTCCTCATGGAGTCTGTCGACGTTCTGGGTGATAAGGCCGGTCAGCAGACCTCGCCGTTCCATAAGGGCGACGGCGGCGTGGCCAGCATTTGGATCAGCGTGCCGCAGGTGGGACCAACCGATATGGTTCCGGGCCCAATACCGCCGTCGATTGGCAGCGCTGCCGATGAATTCCTGATAGGTCATGGGGCTCCGTGGCGCTGAACCAGGTCCCCGGTAGTCCGGAATACCCGAATCGGTGCTCAGTCCGGCCCCGGTGAGCAGGGCCAGCCGCTTGCCGCCAAGGATGTCCACGGCCTCCTTCAACGCCGCCTCTTCCCCGGCCTCCAAGGTGGCCGCGATAGCCGGCTCCATGCTGGCGAAGCCGGTCATACCAACACCTGGCCGCACTTGGTTCACCCCTGCTGCACACTCAATTCAGAGAGCGCATGGCGGTAGCCAGCGAGGTCCCTCGCCTGTCCTCGCGGATTGACCACCACGTACCGGATCAATCCTTCGGCATCAATGATGAACGTTCCCCTAAGAGCCATCCCGCTCCGGGTATCAAAGACACCGTAAGCCTGTGCCACAGCTCCATGTGGCCAGAAATCAGCCAAAAGATCGAACTCGTAGCGTTCCTGCTCCGCGTACGCGCGCAAAGCAAATTTGCTGTCTACGGAGATCGCAAGGACCGTGGCGTTCGAGTCTTCGAAGGCGCCGATATTGTCGCGAATCTCACACAGTTCTCCCGTGCAGATGCCGGAGAAAGCGAACGGATAGAACACCACCACCACGTTGCGACCCCTGAAATCCGACAAACGGACCGGCTCGCCATATTGATTCAGCAGTTCAAAGTCAGGCGCTGCCTCTCCGATCCCGGGAACGAGCACGGGGGCCGGCGCTTGCTGGACTTCCGTCACTTGTTCTTCTTCGGCACCAGGCGGGTGGCGCTCCAGTCCTTGGATACCCCGGCAGAAGTGGTCAGGTGCAGCCCCGACGTGGGCGCCGCGTCCTGGATTTCCGCCGGAGAGACGTAGTTGTCGCGGCCGGATTTGGGGGTCAGAACCCACACCACGCCGCCCTCTTTCAAGGTGGTGAGCGAATCCATCAGAGCATCGACCAGGTCACCATCGCCGTCCCGCCACCAGCAAATAACAGCGTCTACGACGTCATGATCATCTTCATCCAACAGCTCAGAGCCCGTGACATCTTCAATGTCGTCACGCAAGTCGAAATCGACGTCGTCGTCGTAGCCGCGTTCCTGAATCAGATCCCCGTCTTTGAAACCCAATCTTTCCGCCACATTTACCGATGTGGCGGCGTCGGCCTCGCTCACGTTTCCTCCTTTTGAAGTGACTTCCATTACTAACAGCCAACACCCTTTGGGCGTGTGCTTCAAGCCATTGTCCCTGCGATGACGCATATTCCGCACTACCTGGGGTGTTTCGAAGCTGTGACAATCACGTGGCATCCGTCACGGAGAGCACCAAGATGTGACATACAACGCCCCTGAAGCCCCACGGCTACGCATCCCAGCGCTGTCAAAGCTAGAGTGGCCATGAGCGCTTTGGCTGCAGGGCGATCGCCCCGAGGAATTCTACTGGGCAGCCATGCGCTCACAAGACCTGCCCGGCGCATCCGACCGGGCTGTTGAAACCGAGATGTCGCACACGACGCGTTCATGACGGGCAGTTACCCTGCCAGACCTGAGGCGCCGATGCATGCGCCTAAAGGAAGGTTGGACGTGGCTGCAGGAGAAGAGACCTCACACATCCTCAGCGGGTTGACTGCCCAGCTGCCTGATCGTGATCCGGAAGAGACCGCGGAGTGGATTGAGTCCCTTGATGCGTTGATCGCGGAGCAGGGCACGGAGCGTGCCCAGTACATTATGCGTTCGTTGTTGCAGCGTGCCGGTGCCCGGTCGGTGGGTGTGCCGATGGTGACGACCACTGATTATGTGAACACGATCCCGGTGGACCAGGAAGCAGAATTTCCCGGGAACGAGGAGTTCGAGCGCCGGTACCGTGCGTACATGCGCTGGAACGCCGCGGTCATGGTCCACCGCGCGCAGCGCTCCGATATCGGGGTGGGCGGGCATATTTCCACCTATGCCGGCGCGGCGACCCTGTACGAGGTCGGGTTCAACCATTTCTTCCGCGGCAAGGACCACCCCTCGGGCGGGGACCAGGTGTTCTTCCAGGGACACGCGTCCCCGGGCATGTACGCCCGGGCGTTCATGGAAGGCCGCCTCTCCGAGGAGGACCTGGACGGGTTCCGTCAGGAAAAGTCCAAGGCCGGCCATGC